>JBDZWC010000011.1:0-40141 GCA_040256005.1 Deinococcaceae bacterium
CCGAGCGCCTCGGGCACGACGTACGGCACCTTCGCCCAACTGAAGCTGAGCAGCTCCCGTCTGTCGGCCTGAAGGGCCGCGTCGTCGGTCAAGCGCGCTGGCGGCGGGCGCGGTGCCGCCGCTTGCTCATGCGCTCGCGCATGATGTCGCGAGCCAGGTCGAACCGCTCGGTCAGCGACGGGGCGGCCAGCAACGGCTGCTTGCTGGCGGCCGGCACGCGGATGTTGGCGCACACGAACGATGCCTGGTACAGGGGGTCCTCGGGCAGGTGGACGTCTATGTCGGTGTCACCTCGGTACAGGGTGTCGGCGTACTCGCGGAAGGTGTCGATCGCGTCCCAGGCCGCGACGGCCTCGGCGTTGGGGTCTCCCCTTACGACCGGGGCGGGGCGGTACTCGGCGAAGTACAAGGGCCGCGTGTCGCCGCCGCCGTCGGCCACGTCCATAGCGTCGGAGATGTCCACCTCGCAGCGCTCCTGGCCGTGGAGCACGAGGTCGTAGCCCTCGTCGGTCTCCTCGACGCTGAGCAGGTGCACGAGCGTCCCGTAGCGCTCGAACTGCTCGGCGGTGTCCCTGATGGGGGCGGTCGGCGGCGTGAACACCGTGATGAACCGTTTGGGCTCCGTCTCCTGAGCCAGCGCCAGCTTCACGAGGTGCTTGTAGCGCTCCTCGGTGGCGGTGACGGGCACCGTCATGCCGGGGAACACCACGACGTCGAGCGGCAGCACCGGCAGCGCGTCCGGGCCGTTTCGCCTCACCTTGTGCATGGTCTCTCCCACGGCCCCACGGTACCAGGGGGCGGCGCGAGCGTCTGCCGCCCCCCACACCATGACCTTCACGCCGCCTTGAGGGCGTGCCGACGCCGTCCTGGCGGCGGGTCGGATTCGCCCTGGCGCCGCCTCACCCGAGCGCCGGCTCGTCTAGCGCCAGACGATGCCGAGGATCGTGCCCACCAGCACGATGGGACCCAGCACGAGGTTCAGGTCGAAGGCGTCCAACGCTCGCGCGTCGCGGAACCGCCTCAGCGCCCTCACCTGTACGACCAGGAAGCCCATCACCGTGACCGCGGCGACCAGGTAGGGGATCCCCAGGCCCTCGTGCGGCCAGTCGGGGTGGATAGCGGTGGCCAACCCGACCCCGAGCAGCGCCAGGACAGCCAGCGTGTAGAGCGCGCCCACGGCCGCGATCGCGCGCGACTCGCCCAGGTCTGCCGGCAGGCTATGCACGCCGTGGGCGCGGTCGAACGCGAGGTCGGCGAAGGCGTAGATCACGTCGAAGCCCGCGACCCATGCGGCCACCGCGATCCACAGGAGCACGGCGACGAGGTGGAACGCGCCGGTGACGGCGATGTAGCCGCCGGCCGCGGCGGCGCCGATCGTCACGCCCAACCACAGGTGGCACGCCCAGGTGAAGCGCTTCGTGTACGGGTAGGCGATCAGGAACGCCAACGCGACGGGCAGCAGCGCGAGCGTGAGCGGGTTGAGGGCCGCGCCGGCGAAGACGAGGGCCGCCGCTCCCAGCGCTGCGACGACCACCCCGTCCCACGCGGTGAGCCGACCACTGGGGATCTCGCGGCTGGCAGTGCGCGGGTTGAGGGCGTCGAGGCGAGCGTCGATGACACGGTTGGCGGCCATGGCCGCCGTGCGCGCCCCGACCATGGCGAGCGTGACCAGCAGGAAGACGCGCCAGCCCGGCCAGCCGTCGGCGGCGAGGATCATGCCGACGTACGCGTAGGGCAGCGCGAAGAGCGAGTGCTGGATCCTGACCAGCGACAGGTAGGTAGGCAGGTCGCGGCGCGGCTTGGCTCGCGCCCGGGAAGGCGCCCCGAGTCGCGGCGCCGGCTCCGACCCGGCGGTCTCCGAGGACCCTTCAGCCATCTGGCGCGCCGCCGCGTGAAAGGCACCCGGCCATCAGTGCTGCCTCGCAGCCTCCTTGATGGCGTGCGTGGAGAAGCCGAACGACGGCAGGTAGCGTTCGGCCGGGCCGTGCAAGATGCTCCGGTAGAGCTCCGCGATGTCTGTACCACCGACCGCTACCGGCATCCTCAGTTCCTCCTGCAGTTCGGGCAACGTGCGGTCGTCCAGCATCGTCTGCGTGCCGTACTTGAACATGTTGGGCGACAACAGCAACAGGTCGGCCTCTCCCGGCCGGACCCCTCTCAACACGTCGCGGCCGGCCAGCAGGCCTGCGACCGTCGTGACCGCGCCGAAGGTGACGTTCTCGAGGGCCCGCACCTCGACCTCCAGGCCCGGCACCCGACGTAGCGGGGCCACGGCAGCGTCCAGCACCGGGGCGAACAGCCTGCCGGTGGCGAGCAGTACCCGCCGCGGCAACGGGGCGCTGGGACGCAGGTCGGGTAGGTCCTGACCGAGGAAGTCGCGCACCATGCCTACACCGTTCTCGAGCATCGGGAAGCCCTCGTAGGCCTCGGCCGGCGGAAGTTCCCTGTCGGCGGTCAGGTAGAACTCGTCGGACGCGAACACGAAGCGCGTGCCGCGCTCCCGCATCATCCGGGCCTGCCAGGCTTCGACCCGGCGCACGACGTCAGCCGCGGTCTCCGGGTCGAACTTATCCACCGGGGCGAGGTGCCCCCTGTGACCCGTGAGCCCCACCGGTACCGCCGCGACCGAGAGCACGTTGTCGCGCGACGCCAGGTACTCGAGCGTGGCGTCGAGCTCGTCCCCGTCGTTGCGGCCCGGCACGAGGACCAACTGGGTGTAGAAGTCGATCGTCGCTAGCCGCTCGAACATCTTCCTGATGCTGGTCGTCTCCGGGTTCGGTACCTTGGTGTCCCACCACTTCATGAGGTCGGCGCGCTTCGCCTCGTCGGCCGTGTGGACCGACACGTAGAGGGGCGAGAGGTGCTCGTCACGGATGCGCGCGATGTCGCCCTCGGTGAGGTTCGTCATGGTGACGAAGGAGCCGTAGAGGAAGCTCGTGCGGTAGTCGTCGTCCATGATGTAGAGGCTCTTGCGCATGCCCTTGGGCATCTGATGGATGTAGCAGAAGTCGCAGTGGTTGGCGCACAGCCGGATGCCGTCGAAGATGACCTCCTCGAACTCCAGGCCGGGCTCCTCCCACTCGACCTCGAAGGTCAAGGACGCGCCGCTGCCCGGCTCGCGCACCTCGATGGCCGCCAGCCCCCTGCCCAGCTCCCGCCTGTAGGCCAACACATCGGGGATCGGCTGACCGTTGACCGTCAGCAGCTCCCAGCCCGGCTCGACACCGGCGACTTGGGCCGGCGAGCCCGCCTCTACCCGGGCGATGGCGGCTGGCGTCACCGTGGCGGGTCTGGGGTTGGCGCGGCTGAGGACTACGTTCGGCCTGGACACAGCGGGCCAGTCTAGCAGACGGTCCAGGCAGCGCTCACCCGCGGGAGACGAGTGCCCGCCTCTGCGGCCGTCAGATCGATTCGTCCACGGCCTCGCGGCGCGAGAAGCTGGTGCGATCGGAGACGACGACGAACCCGTGCACCGGGGCGTCGCTCTCGAACGACACCGTGGCGCCGGGCACCACGCCCGGAGGCAAGGGCTCGCGGGAGGTGACCACGAGCGGTTCGCCAGCGTCCACCACGACGGTACGGCCGTCCACCTCGAGGACTCTGCCCGCAGCCGCCAGACGGCTCAGGCCCAACGCTTCGAGCCGTCGCTCGCCGGCCGCGACGACGGTGAGCCTGGCGACGGTGGGGTTCACGATGAGCCGGTTCGGACCCGGCCTGGACAGGTAGGGACCCGTGCGCTCGAACACCTGGATCACGGCGTCGGCGACCCGGCACTCGATGAGTGGTACGCCCTCCGGCCTGGCGAAGAGCTCAGACTGCGCTGCCCTGCCTCGCCACCTGTTCACGAAGCCCTCGGGGGAGTCCTCGAGGCTCTCGCTAGAGGCGGGGATGGTCGCGGCCTCCGGCCTCAGATGGCCCCCGGAGGCACGCTCGGCCGAGCTCGGACCTGCCCGATCCACCGACACGTGGCGAGTCTACCAGCCGGGGATGCCGTGCTAGACTCACCCGCGTGACTCGACCGCCCTGCAAAGGCGCTGCTTACACCCCCGTCGGCCCCGCGCCGGACGGGGGTTTCTACTTGCCGGAGGCTTGATGTTGAGGAGATTGAGCGACGTGCAGGCGCTGGACCTGCAGATCGACGCGTTGGAGCAGGAGCGGGGCCAGACGCCTCCGGAACTCAAGGAGCTCAACGACAGGCTCGCAGACCTGCAGGTGCGCCTGTCGCGCAAGCGCGACGAGGTCGACGACCTCAGGCGCCGCGTGAACGCCAACGAGCTGGACCTCAAGGCGATGTCGGAGAGACGCAAGAACGCGGCCGACTCCGCGATGCGTGCCTCTTCGCCCAAGGAGACCGCTCAGTACCAGAACCAGGAGCTGCAGTTCGCGACGCGCGTCCAGGAGCTCGAGGAGGACACGCTACCGCTGCTGGAGCAGTTGGAGGAGCGCACCGCCGAGCAGGACGCGCTGCAGGCCGAGGTCGACGAGGTCACCCCGAACCTCGAGGAGATGCGGCGCCAGGAGGAGGAGCGCGTGGCCGAGGTGGACGCGCGCATCGCGGCCGCCCGCTCGCAGCGCGAACAGGTCTCCGCCGAGGTGGAGCGTCCGCTGCTCAAGCAGTACGAGCAGGTGCGGGCCGCTCGGCGCGGCATGGCCCTGGTCGAGGTCGTGAACAACCAGAGCTGCGGCGGCTGCAACGTCAAGCTGCCCATCCACGTCGTCCAGAAGGTCAAGAAGGGCGTGGGCGTGACGCGCTGCCCGAGTTGCGGCCGCATCCTGTGGAGCGGCGAGCAGTAGCGAGCTAGCGCAGGGTCGCCAGCGGGTCCACGGCCCTGCCGGCCGTGTACAGCTCGAAGTGGACGTGCGGGCCGGTCGAGATGCCGGTCGAGCCCACGTAGCCGATCACCTGGTTCTGCTTCACGTACTGGCCGACGGAGACCGCCAGCGAGCTGAAGTGCCCGTACCAGGTCTCGTCGCCACCGGAGTGGCGCACCTTGATGAGGTTGCCGTAGCCCTGCGTCGACCAGCCGGCGAACGTGACGGTGCCGGAGCGGGAGGCGACGACGGGCGTACCCCAGGGCGCGGCGATGTCGATGCCCCGGTGGAAGCTCGAGGTGCCCATGCCCAGGTTGCGCGGGCCGAAGTACGAGGTGAGCCGGCCGTGGAGCGGCCACACGTAGCGGTTCTCCTCCTCGCGGACGCGCTCGAGGCGGGCCATGGCCTCCTGCGGCCGGACGCCGGGCAGGAACAGCAACATGCCGGGGACGATGTCGAACGGGGACCGGAGCTCGTTGGCGCGCGCCAGAGCCTCGGGCTCGACGTCGTAGCGGGCGATCACGTCCAGGACCGAGTCGCCGGGCCGCAGCGTCACGACCAGGCCCAAGGCAGGCGGGACGAGGAGCTCGATGCCCAGCGGCAGGCGGTCCAACGACGAGATGTCGGGGTTGGCCCCCACCATCGCCTCGACGCTCACGCCGTACATGCTGGCTACGGTGCTCAGGGTCTCGCCCGGCCCCAGCCTGTGCCATCTGAAGCCTGGCGGTGGCGGGGCGGCTGCTTCGGCCGGACCGCCGACGGCGGCGACGTAGGGGACCTTGACGACCTGTCCTGGGTGGATCGTGGCGCTCTGAAGACCGTTGACGACCATCAGGTCGTCCACGGAGACCCGGTAGCGCTCCGCGATGAGACCCAGCGAGTCACCGGGAACGACTGTCCTGAGGGCGTAAGACTCCGCGGCTGCGAGAGGGCTGAGCGTGCCGGCGGCACACAGGACTAAGAAGGCGGTTCTCAGGTTGATCAAGACACTGTGCTCCGGTCGAGCCGCGGGTTGCGACCCTTGGAACCCTACCGCGCGGCGGATGAGAGATGCATGAGCTTTCTCACCCGACCGGGGCGTTCGACCCAGACGGACAGCCGCTCGCGTCTAGCGCGGCGTCTTCTCGGCCACTGTGCGCCGCACGTAGGCCACGACGTCCTCGGTGCTGGAACCGGGTCCGAACACCTCGCCGACGCCGAGCTGGGCCAGCTTCGGACGGTCCTGGTCGGGCACGATGCCACCGCCGAAGACCAGGACGTCGTGGGCGCCCTTCGCCCTCAGACCTTCCATGACGGCCGCGAAGTAGTGCATGTGCGCTCCCGACAGCACCGAGAGGCCGACCGCATCGACGTCCTCCTGGACCGCAGCCGCCACGATCATCTCGGCGGTCTGCCTCAGGCCTGTGTAGATGACCTCCATGCCCGCGTCCCTCAAGGCGCGGGCGATGACCTTCGCGCCGCGGTCGTGGCCGTCCAGGCCGGGCTTGGCTATCAGCACCCTGAGCTTGCGGTCCTCGTCCCCCGCGCTCGCCACTTCACTCGCCTCTCGCACTTCTCGCGCCATCTCGCCCTCGAGGTCCGCTCTAGATGAGCACAGGCTCCTGGTACACGCCGTATACCTCGCGCAGCACGCCCATCTGCTCGCCGAGCGTGCACATGGCGTGCGCGCAGCGCATGAAGGCCGGCATGGTGTTGCGCCCATCGCGAGCGGCGGCGCGCAGCTCCGCCAGTGCGGCGTCGGCCTCCGCCGGGTCGCGCTCGCCGCGCACGCGGGCGAGCCTCTGCTTCTGCACCTCGACCACAGACGGGTCGACCAGCTGGATGGGCACCTCCGGGTGGTCCTGAACGTACGCGTTCACGCCCACCACGAGCCTTCGCTTCTCGTCGACCTCGCGCTGCGCCAGCCAGGAGGCATCGCCGATCTCGCGCGCGAAGAAGCCCTCCTCTATCGCCGCCTCTACGCCTCCGAGCGCGTCGATCTGTTCGAAGTACGCCAGGGTGCGGCGCTCCATCTCGTTCGTCAGCCACTCGACGTAGTAGGAGCCCGCCAGCGGGTCGATCGTGTTGGGGACCCCGGTCTCCTCGGCGATCACCTGCTGGGTACGGAGCGCCAACGTGGCCGACTCCTCGGTCGGGAGGGCCAGCGCCTCGTCGTAGGCGTCCGTGTGCAGGCTGTTCGTGCCGCCCAACACGCCGGCCAGCGCCTGGATCGCGACGCGGGTCAGGTTCACCAGGGGCTGCTGGGCCGTGAGCGAGACGCCTGCGGTCTGAGCGTGGGTCCTCAGCATCCAGGAGCGCTCGTCCTTGGCGCCGAACACGTCGCGCATCTGCCGCGCCCAGATCCGGCGGGCGGCCCTGAACTTGGCGATCTCCTCGAAGAAATCGTTGTGGACGTTGAAGAAGAAGCTGATGCGGGGCGCGAACTCGTCGATGTCGAGGCCGCGCTCCAGCGCCTTGCGCACGTAGTGGATGCCGTCTGCCAGCGTGAACGCCAGTTCCTGCACCGCGTTCGAGCCGGCCTCACGTATGTGGTAGCCGGACACCGAGATGAAGTTGAACCGGGGCGCGTGCTTGGGGCCCCATTCGAACGTGTCGATCACCAGCTTCACGCTGGGCGCCGGCGGGTAGATGTACTCCTTCTGGGCGATGAACTCCTTGAGGATGTCGTTCTGGATGGTGCCGCCCACCCGGCTCAGGTCGGCGCCACGCCTCTCGGCCATGGCCAGGTACATGGCCCAGATCGCGTTGGCGGGGCTGTTGATGGTCATGGAGGTCGTCACCCGCTCCGGGTCGATGCCGTCGAACAGGACCTCCATGTCGGCCAGGCTGGCCACCGCCACCCCACACTTGCCGACCTCGCCGAGTGCCATGGGATGGTCGCTGTCGTAGCCCATGAGCGTGGGGAGGTCGAACGCGGTAGACAGACCGGTCTGACCAGCGGCGAGCAGCCGCTTGAAACGCTCGTTCGTCTGCTCGGCCGTGCCGAACCCCGCGAACATGCGCATCGTCCACAGGCGGCCGCGGTACATACTCTCGCGGACGCCGCGGGTGTACGGGAAGCTGCCCGGGTAACCCAGGTCACGCCCGGGATCGAAGCCTGCCAGGTCCTCCGGCGTGTACAGCGGGTCCACCGGGATCTGCGACAGGGTCTCGAAAGGCGCGTCGCGCTCCGGATGCTGCTCCGTGGCCGCCGCGTAGTCTTCGGCCAGCCACTGGCGCTTCGGCTTCATGTCGGCATCATACGCGCGGCCCTCACGACCCTGGCGGTCGCCTGCGGCCCCACCGACAACCGCCCGGCGTCCGCGACGTCCTGCCGCAACACGGCCAGCGCTCCCAGGCCTCCGTCCGGCAGGCGCGCCACCGTGCCCAGACGTCCCACGACCTTGCCGTCCAATGTGACCTCTCTGCCAGCCGGCTCCCCCGAGAGCTCCAACGCCACCAGGCCACGCCTGACGCTGCCGCGCGCCTCGATGCGCGCCATGATCTCCTGGCCCAGGTAGCAGCCCTTGCGGAAAGAGACGAGGCCCTCCAAACCCGCTTCCTGGGGGAGCACGCCTTCACCGCCTTCGCGGCCCGCTGCGGGCACGAGCCCGGCGACCCTGGCCGCGTCCAGCGCCGCCTCGTCAGCGGCGACGGCCCCGGCGGCGGTGAGCGCCGCCTCGGCCTCCGCAGCCAGCCCGCCTGCCTCCGGGCCCAGGAAGGTCACGTCGTAGCCGCCCGCGGCGGTCCGCGCGGTCCGGTACGCATGTCCGCTCGGGCCGATAGCGAGCCACTCCCCTTCGGCCGGTGGCTGTGCGCTCAACGCGCCCAGTGCGCCGTCGGCGACGCCCTGTACCGTCAGGACCACGCAGTCGACGGGCTCGAGCTTCACCTCGTCGAAGACGATGTGCCGCTCGAGGGTCTCCCGCACCCACGCGCCCTGCCCGTCGTCGACGATCAGCGCGAGCCGGCTCTGTTCGAACCTGAGCACCTGGGCCTCCGCCATGGCGTGACCCTTGTGGTTCAGGAGCAGGCTGCGGACAGCGCCGCCGTCCCTCAAGCCCTTGACGTCGTTGGCCAGCTGGCCGTGCAGGAAGTCGACGGCATCCGCGCCGGTGGCCAGCAGCGCAGCGCTGCCGGCGAGCCGCGTGAACATCGGCGCGCCACCCGGCCGGGTGGCGGTCGAGACGCCGGGCCCGTACCCCACCGCTGTGTCATGGCTCATGTGGCGATCATCCCCTTCAGAGGTCGATGAGCGTGTAGCCGAAGGCGTTGACCACGCGGACGCCGGTGTCGGTCACGTACTCGCGGGGTCCTCCGCCCTCGAGATGCACGTGGCCGTGCACATGCAGGAGCGGACGCCACCGTGCGTGGAAGCGGTTGAAGGCCGGCACCCCGCGGTGCGCGTGGTCCTGTCCTGCCGATGGGCCCACCGGCGGTGCGTGGGTCAGCAACACGTCGACAGCCCGGCCGCGCCGCCGCTCCTCCAGCCAGAGCCTGGGGGCCAACCTGCCTAGCATGCCGGCGAACTCACGCTCCGTGTACTGGAACGGGCCGTCACGGTAGCGCAAGCTCCCCTGCACCCCCAGGACGTTGAGCCCGGCGACGGTAAGCAGCTTGAGGTGGGCGTCGATGCAGCCCCCGGGCGGCAGGTGGGGCGTGTCGCCCTCCGGGCTGCGCATCAGGCCGTAGCCGTGGTTCCCGAACACGTACAGCGGGGCGACGCTCGCCTTCGTGGCCACGAACTCGAGCACCTCTCCCGGCATGTCACCGGCCGACAGGATCGCGTCGAAAGACGGCAGGTTGCCCGGGAAGTTCGCCGAGTGGATCACCGGCGAGACCTCGTCCGCGATGGCCAGGAGGCGCACGCCCAACGGCGCGGCGTCCGGGGTCGCGGCGTGCGCCGCGCCCCGGTCTCCCCCCTGCGCCTCCCGCCCTACGCCACCGCCTCCTTGGCGTGCCACTCGAGGCCCGCCCAGATGAGGTCCTCGATGTCGCCGTCTAAGACGGCGTCGGGGTCATGCCGCATGGCGGCCGTGCGGTGGTCCTTGACGTAGCGCTTGTCGAGCACGTAGCTGCGGATCTGGGAGCCCCACTCGATGGCCTTCTGCTGACCGCGCGCCTTCATCTGCTCCTCGAGGCGCCTCCGCTCCTCGCGCTCGTAGAGACGCGAGCGCAGCACGGTCATGGCCTTCTCCCGGTTCTTGATCTGCGACTTGCCGTCCTGGCACGTCACCACGATCTCGTCCGGGGTGCCGGGCCTGAAGGTGACCCTCACGGCCGAGTCGGTGGTGTTCACGGACTGGCCGCCGGGCCCGCTGGAGCGGTAGACGTCGACCCGGATGTCCTTCGGATCGATCTCGATGTCGATGTCGTCGTCGATCTCCGGCATGACCTCCACCGAGGCGAAGGACGTGTGGCGCCGGCCCTGGGAGTCGAAGGGGCTCACCCTCACGAGGCGGTGCACGCCGCCCTCCACGCGGAGCCGGCCGAAGGCCCGGTCTCCCCTGACGATCATCTGCGCGTACTCGATCCCGTTCGGGGCGTCGTTGTTGGGCACGACGTCGAGGACCTCGACGTCGTAGCCGTTGCGCTCCGCGTAGCGCCGGTACATGCGGAACAGCATGCCGGCCCAGTCGGCCGATTCGGTGCCGCCGGCGCCCGGCTTGATCGTGATGATCGCGGCGCTGTCGTCGTGCGGGCCGTTGAAGAGCGTCTCGCGGTAGAGGCCGTCCAGGTCGCGCTCCACGCGCTCGCGCTCCGGCTCGAGCTCCTCGAGCTCCTCGTCGGTGGCGATCTCCAGCAGCTCCTCGAGGCCCACGACGTCGCCTTCGAGCGTGTCGAACTGCTCGATGACCCGCCGTAGCCGCGACGCCTCCTGCGTCAGCTGCTTGGCCTTGTCAGGGTCGTTCCACAGACCCGGTTCGTTGAGTTGAGGTTCTAGTCGCTCCAACCTGGCACGCTTGGTGCCCAGGTCAAAGATACCCCCGTAGGTGCTCGATCCGTTCCTTCAGTTCGCTGGTCATCCCGTGGAGTCTAACGCCTTCAGGCGGGCGCCTTCGCGGCCCTGAGGCACAGGCCGCCCGATGATATCGTTGCCCCATCTGAGGCCGACCCCGTGGCGACGTCAGCGCTCCCCGGCGCGAGCTTTAGCCCGGGGTCCAGGTGGTACCTCACCGCACTTCGCTACTCGCGGGCCGGGCGGCGCCTGGGTAGCCACCGCCGGAGGCGCACGATTTGCCTGTCTTCCAAGGGTTCCGGCTCCAAGACGCGCTGGACATCCTCATCATCTCGGTACTCCTCTACCAGGCCTACGCCCTGCTGGTCGGGTCGCGGGCGTGGAACGTGCTCAGGGGCCTCATCGGTCTGGCCGCCCTGTGGTTCCTGGCCGCGCAGTTCAACATGGAGGCCACCGAGTGGCTCTTCGACGCCGTCGCTCCGGTGGGCTTCATCGCCCTGGTGGTGGTGTTCCAGCCCGAGCTGAGGGCCGTGCTCGAGAGGTTCGGCCGCGGGCGCTTCCGCTCGGCGATCAGGGGCGACCCGGTGCAGGAGATCATGAGCGCCGTCAGGGAGCTGGCGACCCAGCGGCGCGGCGCCCTGATCGCCATCGAGCAGCGCACGCCCCTCAAGGAGTACAGCGAGACGGGCACGCCCATCGGCGCCCCGGTGACGGCGGCGCTGCTGCAGACGATCTTCGCGTCGAAGGGGCCGCTCCACGACGGCGGGGTCGTCATCAAGGAAGACCTCGTCTCCCACGCTGGCGCCATCTTCCCGCTCTCGGACAGGCATGACGGCTGGTCGCTGAAGCACGGCACCAGGCACAGGGCAGCGCTGGGCCTGAGCGAGGTCACAGACGCGATCGTGATCGTGGTCAGCGAAGAGCGCGGCACCGTCAGCGTCGCCAGGGGCGGCGTGCTGAACACCGACATCGCGCCCGCGGAGGTCCTCTCGACGCTACAGGAGGCTTACGCGTGATCGCCCCGTCCCGCGTGGCTTCGGCGGCAGGCCTGTGACCGGTCTGGCCGCCACGCTCAGCGTGCTGCTGGCGCGCCTGGCTCGCAACTGGGTGCCCAAGCTCATCTCGGTCGTCATCGCCTTCCTGATCTGGCTCTTCGTCACGAACTCCAGCGCGACGCTCACGCAGCGGAGCCTGATCGTGCCCCTGCAGGTCGACGGCGTGGCCGAGGACCTGGTGCCGGTGGGCCTACCCAGCTCGGTGGCGGTGTCCGTCAGCGGCCCCAGCCTCAGGGTGGACAGGCTGACGCCCGACATGATCAGGGCATCGCTCGACCTCACGGCCGTGAACGGCGAGTTCGAGAGGCCCATCGTGGTGCAGTCGCCCCAGGAGGTGCGTGTGCTGCGGGTCGAGCCGGCCGAGGTGATCGGCTTCGTGGAGGCGATCACCAGCTCGACCATGGCGGTGACGGCGTCACTCACCGGTCAGCCACCGGGCGACGCGATCGTGCAGGCGACGGTCGAACCGGGCTCGGTGACCCTCACGGGCCGCAGCCAGGTACTCGACCGCGTCTCCAGGGTCCTGGCGGTGGCGCCGGTCGTCGGCGGCGGCGTCGCCAGGCTCGTCGCGCTCGACGACGAGGGGACGCCCGTCCCCGACGTCGAGTTCTCACCCGCCACGGTCACGGTCTCTGTCGGCTCGCGGCCAGCCCTGGTCACCAAGGAGGTCCAGATCGACCTGGAGCCCCCGCAGAGCGAGAACCTCGTGGACGTGACCCTCTCCTCACAGACCGTCACCGTGGCGGGTCCGCCGGACGTCCTGCAGGACCTGACGAGCGTCTCAGGCGCCGTAGACGCGCCTACCGGGGCTGTCGACGCCGGCCGGTATACTCTCCGGGTCCGTCTGGCCCTGCCGGACGGCGTCGCAGCCATGACCGCGCCCACGGCCACGCTGCTCTACGTACGCGTCCCCATGCAGCCGTAGGCGTCGACGAAAGGAAACACTTGATCCACCCCATCGTGCTGTACGGCGACCCGGTGCTGAGGCGCAGGGCGAGCCCGGTGACCGAGTTCGGTCCCAAGCTCGAGCGCCTGGCCGAGGACATGATAGAGACGATGTACGCGGCCGACGGGGTTGGCCTGGCCGCTCCTCAGATCGGCTTGCCATGGCGCCTGTTCGTCGCGCTCGAGATCGGACCGCAGGGCGACGAGGAGGCCCGCGAGGGCCAGGTCATGGACGACGACGACGAAGAGGGCCAACTGACTCAGGAGCAGAAGCGTCGCACGTGGGGCGTCGTGGCCGAGCATGTCATCGTCAACCCGACGATCGCGCTCTCCAAGGAGCAGCAGTTCGGACGCGACGGCTGCCTGAGCCTCCCAGGCCTGTCGGTGGAAGACGTCCCGCGGGCGCTGCGGGCGGTCCTCGACTACCAGGACGTGCACGGCGAGCGGCGTCGGCTCGAGGCGGAGGGCTACTTCGCGCACGTGCTACAGCACGAGTTCGACCACTTGGAAGGCGTCCTGTTCTTCGACCACCTGCCGGCCGACCGGCGCGAACGCTTCCTGGAGGAGAACCGCACGACGCTGGCCGCGTGGCAGCGCGAGGCGCGCGCCGCCGCGAAGGAGCGCTCCGCCGGCAAGGCCCCGCGCCCAGCCCCGAGCCGAGGCTGAGGGTTGAGGCCTCTAAAGGTCGTCTTCTTCGGCTCACCCGACTTCGCTCTTCCCACCCTCGAGGCGCTCATGGCCCGCCACGAGGTCGTCATGGTCGTCGCCCAGCCCGACAAGCCGGCCGGGCGGGGCATGCGGGTTACGGCGCCGCCCGTCGCCCGGCTCGCCCGCGAGTCCGGGCTCGAGCTGTGGCAGCCCACGCGGCTCCGGTCGGACGAGGCGTTCCTGTCCCGGCTCGCCGAGGTGGACGCCGACGTGGGGGTCACCGCTGCCTACGGCCGGATCCTGCCGCCGCGGGTGCTCTCGGCGCCCCGCCACGGCGTCCTCAACGTCCACGCCAGCCTCCTCCCCAGGTACCGCGGTGCGGCGCCCATACAGTGGGCCCTCATCCGCGGCGAAGGCGAGACCGGGGTGACGATCATGCAGACCGAGGAGGGCCTGGACACCGGGCCGATCAGGTTGCAGCGCCGCGTCGCTGTCGAGGAGGGCGAGGACGCCGTCGCGCTGTCCGCGCGGCTCGCGCGACTGGGAGCCGAGGCGCTAGTCGAGGCGCTCGACCTGCTCGCGGAAGGCACCCTGCCTCTCACGCCGCAGGACGACAGCCTGGCGACGCACGCGCCACCGCTGGAACCTGAGGATGGGCACGTCCGCTGGCACGAGAGCGCGCGGGCTGTCCACGACAGGTTCCGGGGGGTGAGCGCGTGGCCGGGCACCTCCTTCCGTTACGGGGACGAGCGCGTCAAGGTCACGGCCATGTCCCCAGACCCCGGCCTCGATACCGGCGAGGCTCAGCCCGGCACGGTCCTCGCAGCCGGCGCCGGCGGGGTGGTGGTCGCCACGGGCTCGGGGGCGGTGAGCCTCGCGAGCGTGAAGCCGCCGGGTGGGCGCGTGATGCCGGCGCGCGACTGGGCCAACGGCCGCGGCGTGACGGTGGGGACGCGCCTTGGCTAGGGTCGCGATCGTCGGCCGGCCCAACGTGGGCAAGTCGAGCCTGTTCAACCGCCTGGTGGGCTCCAAGGACGCGATCGTCGCCGACCAACCCGGCATCACGAGGGACGTGAAGGAGGGCGTCGTCGTGACGGACGACGGGCGGGCGTTCACTCTGCTGGACACCGGCGGCCTGTGGTCGGGCGACAGGTGGGAGCGGCCCATCCAGCAACGCGTCGACGCCGCCGCGGCGGACGCCGACCTCGTGCTCTTCTGCGTGGACGGCCGCTCGGGTCTCACGGCCGGCGACGAACAGGTGGCCCAGTGGCTCCGGCAGCTGGACAAGCCCGTCATCCTCGTGGCGACCAAGGTCGACGACCCTCGCCACGAGGAGGCGGCGGAGTTCTTCGAGCTCTTCGGGCTAGGGTTCGGGGAGCCCGTGCCCACTGCCGCCGAGCACGCGCGCGGCACCTACGAGCTCATCGAGTCGATCGCCGAGCGCTTGCCACCCGAGTCCGAGGAGCCAGAGGAGGAGCCCGTCAGGGTGGCGATAATCGGCCGGCCCAACGTGGGCAAGTCGAGCCTGCTCAACGCGCTGGTGGGGGACGAGCGGGTGATCGTGTCCGACGAGCCGGGCACGACCCGCGACGCCGTGGACGTAGCGTTCACGTTCGCTGGGCGCCCGTTCGTCCTGGTGGACACCGCCGGCATGCGCCGCAAGGACGCTGACGACCTCGAGTACTACATGCGCATCCGCTCCGAGGCGGCGCTCAGGCGCTCGGACGTCGGCATCCTGGTCGTCGACCCGTTCGAGCTGGGGGACCACGAGCTGCGCCTGACGAACCTCGCGCTGGACTGGGGCAAGCCCGTAGTCATCGCGATCAACAAGTGGGACCTCGTGACGGACGAGCAGCTCGAGCCGTTCAGGGCGATGCTGGACGAGAAGCTGGCGCCCGTGTCCTTCGCGCCGCGGGTCTACACGAGCGCCGAGACCGACTTCGGCCTCCACGAGCTGCTGGCCACTGCGATCAGGCTCTACGACACGGCCAGACGGCGCGTGGCTACGGGTGAGCTGAACGCCTGGCTGGAGGCATGGACCCTCAAGCAGGCGCCGCCCAACTTCAAGGGCCGGCCGCTCAAGCTCCTCTACGCCTCACAGGTGGACGTGGCGCCGCCCACCTTCGTCTTCTCGATCAACCACGAGGAGTTCCTGACTCGGCCGTACGAGCACTACCTCAGGAACCGGATCCGCGAGGACCTGGGCTTCGCCGAGGTGCCGTTCCGCCTCGTCTTCAAGGAGAGGGGCGGCTCGGGCAAGCGCGTGAGGACCTGAAGCGGGCGGTCGGGCCGCCTGTTCAGCGCGCGGGGCCGCCTAGTCCAGCGACACGCTCAGGGTGACCTTGAGGTTGTCGCGCCGGGTGGCGCCGTCGACGCTGGCGAGTCGGAAGCTCCCGAGACCCACTGCGGTCACCTCCTGGCCCTCCTCCACGGTCGCCGCCTTGCCCGCCTTGACGCCGCCGATGAGCACGTTGCCGGCGGCGACGCCCTTGGCGAAGTACGCGCGCGACACCTTGAAGGCCCGGGCGCCGAGCACGTCCACGCGCAGCGACGGCACGACCGCAGCGAGCGTTCGAAGCTCGCCTCCCACCTTGGACTAGCGCTCGTCCACGACGTCGACGCCGCTGTCCCTAAGGCGCTGGGCGTAGCCGTCCGCGCCGTCGCCCGTGACCCGTAGCACCAGCCGTCTGCGGTGCCCGGCCTGGATGCCCGTGGTGACCGCGGCGACGATGTTCGACGGTGGCCCCGCCTGGGCTACCTTGGCCAGCACGCCGGGCTCGTCAGGCAGGTCGACGGTCACGCGCTTCCCACCCTCGCGCAAGGCGAGGAACGCCACCAACGCGCGCATCAGGTCCGTGATGGTCAGGATGCCCACCAGATCGCCGCCGTCCAGGACCGGTAGGCCCGACACCCTGTGCTCCTCCATGAGGAGGGCGGCCTGCTCGATCGTGTCCGAGCTGCGCACCGTGATCACGGGGGTCCGCATGACGTCCTTGACCTTCAGCTTCGAGAGGAGGTAGTTGAGCTCGTAGATCGACAGCGTCGTGGCCCGTGACGGGGTGGCCTCCTTGAGGTCCCTGTCCGTGACGATCCCGACGAGGACGCCATCGCGCGTGACCGGGAGGCGGCGGTAGCCACCCTCGCGGAGGTACTGCATGGCCTCCATGACCGGAGTGTCCGGCGAGACCGTCCTTGGCCCTGCGGTCATCCACTCGCTGACAAGCATCTGTGCCTCCTGATCGTGACCGGATGGTACCACCGGTGGCCGCGGCTTCCCGGGACGGCAGTCCCCGCGATACCGCCCGTGACATGATTCCCACGTGGGCACCATCGCGGTACTGGGCTCCACCGGGTCGGTCGGCACTCAGACGCTGGAGGTCGCGCGTCACCTGAGCCTTGACGTCGTGGGCCTCGCCGCGGGACGGAACGCGGACCTGCTCATCGCCCAGGCCGCCGAGTTCCGGCCCCGGTTGGTCAGTTGCGCGTCCGAGGTCGCCGCCACGGTCAGGCCACACCTGCCGGCCGGCACGCGCCTGGTATCCGGGCCCGAGGGGGCCGAGGCGGTGGCGACGCTCGAGGTGGACACCGTCGTCGCGGCCATCACGGGTATGGCGGGACTCAGGCCCACCGCGGCGGCGCTGGCAGCGGGACGTCATGTGGCGCTGGCCAACAAGGAGGCCATGGTGGTCGCCGGCCCGCTCATGCGCGAGCTGGCTACGCGCCACGGAGCGGTCATCACGCCCGTTGACTCCGAGCACTCGGCCCTCCACCAGTGCCTGCTGGCTGAGCCGCGCGCCGAGGTCGCCGCCCTCGTGTTGACGGCATCGGGAGGGCCGTTCCGGACGGGCCCTACCGACCTGAGCAGCGTCACGCCCGAGCAGGCGTTGAAGCACCCGAACTGGTCCATGGGTCCCAAGGTCACCATCGACTCGGCGACGCTCTTCAACAAGGGTCTGGAGGTCCTCGAGGCGCACTTCCTCTTCGACGTCCCGCTGAGCGACATCGAGATCGTCGTGCACCCGCAGTCGCTGGTGCACGGCATGGTGCGGTTCACCGACGGCAACGTCAAGGCGCTCCTCGGCCCGGCCGACATGCGCCTGCCCATCAGGTACGCGCTGGCCGGCCGCGGCGAGACGCCGGGCGCGGCCCCCCTGCCGCTGCACGGCGAGTGGACGTTCGAACCGCCCGACCACGGCCGGTTCCCGAGCCTGAGGCTCGCCTACCTGGCGGGTGAGATGGGGGGCCTGGCCCCCACCTACCTCAACGCAGCCGACGAGGTCGCCGTCGAGGCGTTCCTCGCGCGCCGCCTGCCGTTCAGCGCGATCGCTGAGGTGCTGCGCGGCACGCTCGAGGCGGCGAGGCCGGGCACACTCGGCTGGGACGGCCTCTTCGCAGCGGACGAGCGCGCCAGGGCACTGGCCGAGGAGATGGTCGACCGCCTGGCTCGCGCTCACGCCGGGAGCGCCTGAGGTGGATGAGCCTCGGGACGAGCCGCGCCGCATCGGCAGGGGCGGCATCCTCCTGCCGTTCAAGTTGCTCGGCATCCCGGTGCGCCTGGACGTGAGCTTCCTCCTGGTGCTGCCGCTGCTCGCGTACCTCATCGGCAGCCAGCTACCGGAGTTCAACGCCCAGCTCAGGGAGATGGCACGGGTGATGGACCCCGAGCTGGCACGGCGGCTCGATCCGGGCACGGCTGGCGGCGCCCCGGGCTGGTTGCTGGGGCTGGTGGCCGCCGTGGGCCTCTTCGCCAGCGTGGTGCTCCACGAGCTGGGTCACGCCGTGACGGCGCGTCTCTACGGCGTCCAGACCCTCGAGATCCGCCTCTGGTTCCTGGGCGGAGTGGCCCAGTTCAAGGACCTGCCGCGACGCCGGGGCGCCGAAGCGATCGTCGCCGTGGCCGGGCCCGTCACAAGCGTGCTGCTCGCGCTGTTCCTGTGGGCGCTGCTGCCGCGCGTCGCGCTCGGCGCCACGGCGACGACGATCATCGCCTACCTCGCCGCCACGAACGCGATGTTGGCCGTGTTCAACCTGCTGCCGGCGATACCGCTGGACGGCGGGAGGGTCCTGCGCAGCCTGCTGGCGCTGTTCCTGCCCCGCCTGCGCGCGACACAGGTCGCCGTGGCTGTGAGCGCCGGCATCGCGGCCCTCCTCGGCTTCTACGGCGTGGTCTCTGGCCAGCTGTTCCTGATCCTCCTGGCGTTCTTCGTCTACGAGGCCGGCCGCTCGGAGGCGCAGGCCGCCGCGCTGGAGCACGCCCTCGCCGGTCAGACCGCCGAAGACCTCATGACGCCGGCGCCCCAGGCCGTGGACCCGGACATGACCCTGGGCCAGTTCGTGCGGCTGAGGCACTACGGCAGGCACGCGGGCTACCCCGTCGCCGACAACGCAGGGCGCCTCCTCGGCTTCGCGTTCATCGCCGACGCTGTGGCCGCCCTCGACGAGCAGCCGGAAGACGCCACCGTGAGGACGGTCCTGCGCGAAGCCGACGTGATCAGGCCCGGGGCCAGCGGCGTCGAGGTGCTCACCGCGTTGGCCAACAGCGAGCTAGGCCGTCTATGCGTCACGGACCCCACGGGCAGGCTCGTCGGCATCGTCGGCAAGACCGACGTGATCGCCGCCCTGCGCCGGGGATGACCGGCTGGGACCCCTAGGTCTGACATACTGCCTGGGGCGCCCGACGAGGCGCCCGTGACCCAGATGCTGACCGCACTCACCTTCGCCCTCATCCTGACCAGCGCCGTCGTGGTTCACGAGCTGGCGCACTACCTCAACGCCCGCTCCGTCGGCGTAGAGGTGAGGGCGTTCAGCGTGGGCATAGGGCCGGTGCTGGTGAGGCGCCGTTGGCGCGGCACCGAGTGGCGGCTGTCGCTGCTGCCGTTGGGCGGCTACGTGGACCTGCCCGGCATGGCGGCCAAGGTCGGCGCGGACGGCGAGCTCACCCACAGCGACGAGGGCATGGCACGGAAGGGCCTGGGGGCGAAGCTGTGGGTCCTGGTCGGCGGCGTCATAGCCAACTACGTGCTCGGGTCCATCCTGCTCGCCTGGGCGATCAGCCTGCAGCCGTCCTACCAGGAGATCGTCACGAACGCGCCGGTACCCGCCGAAGGATCCGTCGTCGAGCTGGTGACGACAGGGTCGGCGGCCGAATCGCTCGGCGTGCAGCAGGGCGACGTGATCGTCGCCATCAACGGCGTGCAGCGGCCCGGGCCTGACGCGGTAGTGGACCAGGTGCGTACGGCCGGTGCGCTCGAACTGACGCTCCAGCGCGGCGCGGAGACTCTTACCCTGAGCACCCCGTGGCCCCCGCCCGGCTCCCCCGACCCCCCGCTGCTGGGCGTACAGATCAGCGCCCTCGTCGAGCCGGTCGGCTTCCTCGAGATGCTCCCCCGCACCGCCGCCTTCGGCGTACGGGTCATCCCCCGCATGGTGAGCGGCTTCATCAGCGGCTTCGCCGCCGCACTCACCGGCGCGGACAACCAGGACGTGGCGGGCCCCATCGGGATGGTCAGCATGGTCAACCAGGCGACCCAGGTGGGCCTGGCGCCGGTCGTGCTGCTGGCCGCGATCATCAACTTCTCGCTCGCCGTCTTCAACCTCCTACCCGTGCCGGGCCTCGACGGCGGCCGCATGCTGCTCTCCACCGTCGTCGCACTGCGCGGCCGGCCGTTCAGGCCCGGCCAGGAGGAGGCGCTGCACTTCATCGGCGTCATGGCGGTACTCGCGCTGATCGTGCTCATCACCTTCCGTGAGCTCGGAGCGCTTCTCACGGGCTGACGCCACGGCCGGCCGCGACCGGGCGTGCGTCATCCTCCCCGCCTACAACGAGGAGTCGACGGTGGCCAGGGTCGTCAAGGTCGCGCTGTCCGCGCAAGTGGGCAGCGTCCTCGTCGTGGACGACGGCTCCACCGACGCCACGGCCGACGCCGCCCAGGAGGCCGGGGCGAGCGTCGTGCGCCTGGGGGTCAACCGCGGCAAGGGCGGCGCCCTCCAAGCCGGGGCGCTGGCCGCCGAGGAGGAGGTCGTCGTGCTCCTCGACGCAGACCTGGTGGGGCTGACGCCCAAGCACGTCCACGACCTCGTCGACCCCGTCCTGGCGGGTGAGGTCGACATGACGCGCGGCATCTTCACGGGAGGCAGGTGGCGTACGAGCGTCGCCCAGCGCATGACGCCGCAGCTCTCCGGCCAGAGGGCGCTGAGGCGACACGCCCTGCTGGCGGTCCCGGGGCTGGGCACCTCGCGTTACGGCGTCGAGGTGGCGATCACGCGCCACGCGATCCGCAACGACTGGCGCTTCATCGACGTCCCACTGCCGGGCGTCTCCCAGGTCATGAAGGAGGAGAAGCGCGGCTTCTGGCGTGGCCTGGCCGTCCGCGCCCGCATGTACGGCGACATCCTCGGCACGCTTTTCGGTCTGCGCTCGAGAGGCTAGCCGTCGCTGCCGCTGGGGCTAGGCGTCCCCTGCGAGCCGCGACTCTATCGCGCGGGCGTGACCTTCGAGGCCCTCGGCGCGCGCCAGCGCGGCGGCTGCCGGGCCGACGCGCTCCAACAGCTCCCTGCTGGCCGCCACGTAAGGGATCGCTTTCTGGAAGTTCCTTAGGTTCACGAAGCTGGCGAACCGGGCCGTGCCGCCCGTGGGCATCACGTGGCTCGGCCCCGCCAGGTAATCGCCCAGCGCCTCCATGCTGTCGTGGCCCAGGAAGAGGCCGCCGGCGTTGCGCACCTGCTGCGCGACCGCCTCGGCCTCCCTGACGAGCAGACAGGCGTGCTCGGGAGCGAACGCGTTGAGCACCCTGACACCCTCCGCGACGTCGCCGACCAGCACCGCTGTTCCCCGCCCGCCGAGCGAGTCGAGGGCCGGTCCCGAGGTGGGCAGCGCGGCCGCCATCTCGTGGGCGAGGACCTTCGCCCGCGTGAGCAGCGGCTCGCTGGTCGTGACCAGCACCGGCTCGGCGCCCACATGCTCGGCCTGCGCCACCAGGTCGGCGGCGACGTGTCGAGGGTCGGCCGTGTCGTCGGCCAGCACCAACGTCTCCGTGGGGCCCGCCAGCGAGTCGATGCCGACGGTGCCGAACAGCTGACGCTTAGCCTCCACGACGTAGTCGTTGCCTGGCCCGACGATCATGTCGACCGCTCCCACTTCACCGACGCCGAAGGCCAGCGCGGCCACGGCCTGGGCGCCACCCACGCTCAGCACCGCATCGGCGCCCAGCCTCGACGCGACGTAGGCGATCTCCCTGGGCACCCCGCCGCCCGGCCGAGGAGGGGTCGCGACGACGATGCGCTCCACGCCGGCCACCCGGGCTGGAACGCCCGTCATGATCAGGCTCGAGAACAGCGGCGCGCTGCCGCCGGGGACGTAGCAGCCCACGGACGCCACTGGCCTGAGGACCATGCCGAGCCTCGCGCCCGCGTCGGCGACCTCGAACCCGCTCTCCACCTGGGCGGCGTAGTACGCACGCACACGCTCCAGGGCCAGGTCGATCGACTCGCGCAAGGCGGGCGGCACCTCGTCGGCGTCGGCCTCGAGACGCGCCCGCGGCAAGACGACGCTCTCCAGCTCCACGCCGTCGAACCGCCTGGTCAGGTCGAGCAGCGCTCGCTCACCTCGGCGGGCGACTGAGGCGACCACGTCGGCGACCGCCGCCGCCAGCTCGGCGCGGCGCGCCGTGGAGGCATGACGCGCCCGGCGCAGGGCGCACCATGCCAAGGCAGCCTCGAGCCCGCGCACCTCCTGCATGACGGACAAGGATACCCGCACGGCACACGCGACGACCCGCGTTAGCATCCGCCCATGTCCCTGAAGGTGCTGTGGACCCACGCGGTGTCGGGCGAGGCCGCCCGCGACATGAAGCCGCCGCCTGGCGTGGAGGTCATCGTCGAGCTGGACCGTCGGCGGGCCCTGGGGCTCAAGGACTGGCCCCAGGTCATCGTGGACGGAGGCCCACCGGAGGAGCTCCTGGACGGGGCCACGGTGGAAAGGGTGATCGTCCCGTACGCCGGCCTGGGCGGCCGTCTGCGCGGCTACCTGCTGCGCCGCCCGCACCTCAAGGTGCAGAACTCGCACTTCAACGACGGCATGGTCGCCCAGCACGCGGTGGCGCTGCTCCTGGCGGTCGCGAGCCGCGTCGCGGCCAGCGACGCCGCGCTGCGCCGCGGCGACTGGGGGCCGGCCGAGAAGGACACGGATGGCTTGGGCGTGTACCTACGGGGCAAGTCCTGTCTATTGCTGGGCTACGGCTCGATCGCCAGGGCGGCTGCGCCCGTCCTGAACGCTCTCGGCCTCGAGCTGACCGCCTTCCGGCGCCGGCCGCGGAACGACGGCGACGTGCCCGAGGTCGGGCCCGCGGACCTCCACGCCGCGCTGCGGAAGGCGGACGTCGTCGTCTCGACGCTGCCGCTCACGGACGACACGAGAGGGCTCATAGGCGCCGCGGAACTCGGGGCGATGAAGGAGTCGGCGATCCTCGTGAACGTGGGGCGGGGGCCGGTGGTGGACGAGGCGGCCCTGTACGAGGCCCTGGCCTCGCGCCGCATCTACGGTGCCGGGATAGACGTCTGGTACGTCTACCCGCAGGGCGATGACGGGCGCGACGCGACGTTCCCAGCGAACCTCCCCTTCTGGGAGCTCGACAACGTCGTGATGACGCCCCACAGCGCGAACGACATGAGCGGCTGGCGCGCGGAGGCGGCCAAGGACGTGATGGCGACGCTGGAAGCCTTGACCCGCGGCGAGGAGCGCAACCTCGTGGACCCGCACCAGGGCTACTGACGAGCCGGAGGAGAACGAAGGCGCGCCCGGTCCAGTGCCGGGCGCGCCCTCGATCGCTTCTTCGGTCGCGTAGGGCTGTTGCTAGGCGGCCTTCGCCTTGTCGGCCAGGACCTTGAAGGCTGCCGGCTCGTTCACGGCCAGCTCGGCCAACACCTTGCGGTCCAGCGTCACGCCCGCCCTGCGCAGGCCGGCCACGAAGCGCGAGTAGCTCAGGCCCTCCTGCCGCGCGGCGGCGTTGATGCGCGCGATCCACAGCCTGCGGAACTCGGCCTTCTTGTCGCGGCGGTCACGGTACGCGTAGTCAGCGGCGTTGAGCAGCGTCTGGGTGGCGACGCGCACGCTCTTCGAGCGCAGCCCCCAGTAGCCCTTCGCACGCTTGAGGATCTTCGAATGGCGGCGGCGGCGGACGGTGCCTGTCTTGGCGCGTGGCACTCGCTACCTCACTCGTACGGAAGCAGCGCCTTGATGCGCTTGACTTCCGAGTCGTCGAGTACCAGGTCGGTGCGCCCCTGCCGGATCTGCGTGCCTGACTTCTTGTAGTTCAGGTGTCGCTTACCGGAGCGCATCGCCTTGACCTTACCTCGCCCAGTGATCTTGACACGGGCTTTGGTGCCCTTATGGGTCTTCAGCTTAGGCATGCCTTCTCTCTCCTGTTGGCCTTCTACTCAGCGGCGGCGGCGTTCTGCGACGAGCTGACCAAGGCTTCCGAACGGACCTTCTCCGGTACCGGGGCGATGGGGCGCAGGATCATGTTCATGTCCATCCCCGCGATCATGGGCGCGGAGTCCACGGCGGCGATCTCGCTGACGTCAGCCGCGACCCGGTTCAGGATGCCCTGTCCCAGCTCGGGGTGAGTCCTCTCGCGACCGCGGAACATGATGGTGACCTTCACCTTGTGCCCTGCCTTGAGGAACCGGCGAATGTGGTTGACCTTCGTCTCGTAGTCGTGGTCGTCGATCTTCACGCGGAACTTGATCGACTTCATCTCCTGCTGGCGAGAGCGCTTGCGCGCCTCCTTGACCTGCTGCTGCTGTTCGAAACGGTAACGACCGTAGTCGAGCAGCTTCGCTACTGGCGGCTGCGCCGCCTCCCCGACGAGGACGAGATCCAGGTCTTCCTCCCGCGCACGCTTCAGCGCGTCTCTGGTCTCGACGATGCCGACCTGCTCACCGTCTGCTCCAATGAGACGCACCTGACGTACCCGGATCTGTTCATTCACCTTCAGTTCTTTCGCTATGAACTCCACCTCCGTGAGACTTGGGCGCGTCGCGGCCCCCGGCCCTGACAGCACGGGTAGGCGCGTACGCGGCGTACCACTTTAGCAGATGGGAGCGGGTCCCAGGGTGCCGTGGCCTGTTCCACGGGCGATAATCCCCACGAAGGAGCGTAGATGGCCCCAGACCCCGAAGCACGACGTGAAGCAGAAGGCCGGGAGGGCGCAGCCGAGGGCTCGCCCGCGAGCCACGAGGCGAAGGCGCGGGTCCCGCGCGACAACCTCGTCGTCACGCACCACGAGACCACCATCCAGGGGAAGAAGGTCTCGTACACCGCCACCGCCGGCACTGTCGTGCTGTCCCACGAGAAGGTGGGCGAGGGCGAGAAGGAGGGCACCTTCGAGGGCGTGAAGCCGCGGGCCGAGGTCTTCTTCGTCGCCTACGAGCTCGACGGCGTCGTGGACAAGAGCCAGCGACCGGTCACCTTCAGCTTCAACGGTGGGCCCGGCTCCTCCTCGGTGTGGATGCACCTCGGGTTGTTCGGGCCCAAGCGCGTCGCGCTGGACGACGAGGGCCATCCTTCCGCTCCGCCGTACCGGCTGGTGACCAACGAGGAGTCGCTACTCGACGCCACCGACCTGGTGTTCATCGACCCGGTGAGCACCGGCTACAGCCGGCCGGTGGAGGGCGTGAAGGCCAAGGACTTCCACAGCGTCAACACCGACGTCGAGAGCGTGGGCGAGTTCATCAGGCTCTACACCGGCCGCTACGAGCGCTGGCGCAGCCCGAAGTTCCTGGCGGGCGAGAGCTACGGCACGACCCGCGCCGCCGGCCTGGCCGGCCACATGCAGGAGCGCCACGGCATGTACCTGAACGGGCTCATCCTGGTGTCGGCGATCCTCGAGTTCGGCACCGCTCGCTTCGGCCCTGGGAACGACCTTCCGCCGCTCCTGTTCCTGCCCACATACGCCGCCACGGCCCACTATCACGGGCGCCTCGACGATGAGCTCCAGGCCCTGTCGGTGGCCCAGTTGATGGAGCGCGTCGAGGACTTCGCGCTCAACCGCTACGCCCCTGCCCTGTTGCTGGGGGACCGGCTGCCGGCGGACGAGCGCGCGGCCGTGGTTGGCGAGCTCGCCCGCTACACCGGCCTGAGCGAGGCCTACGTGGAGTCGACGGACCTACGCATCGAGATCTTCCGCTTCACGAAGGAGCTGCTGCGCTCCGAGGGCCGCACCGTCGGCCGCATCGACAGCCGCTACACGGGTGTCGACCGCGACTCTGCGGGCGAACGCTTCGAGTTCGACCCCAGCATGTCCGCGACCCAGGGCCCGTACACGGCGACCCTCAACGACTACCTGCGGACGGAGCTGCGCTACCTGTCCGACCTGCCCTACGAGATCCTCGCGAACCTCTACCAGAGCTGGAGCTACAAGGACGTCGAGAACCGCTACCTCAACGTCGCCGAGACGCTGAGGAAGGCGATGAGCGTCAACCCTCACCTGAAGGTCCACGTCGCGAACGGCTACTACGACCTGGCCACGCCGTACTTCGCTACCCTCCACACGTTCGCCCACATGGGCCTGACGCCGGAGCAACGAGAGAACGTGACCATGAGCTTCTACGAGGCCGGCCACATGATGTACGTGCATCGCCCGTCGCTGCTGTACCTGCGGGAGGAGCTCGAGCGCTTCATCAGGGAGGCCTCAGGCTCGTGACCAGGCGCCTCAGGCTCGGCTACTCCCCCTGCCCCAACGACACCTTCATCTTCCACGCGCTGGCGACCGGGCTGCTGGCAGGGACGCGCGCGCAGTCCGGCGGGCCGGGCGAGGAGGCGCTGGAGTTCGACGTGAGCCTCCTCGACATCGACGCCCTCAACGAGGCCGCGCTGCGCGGCACCCTCGACGTCGCGAAGGTGAGCTACCACGCCTACGGCTACCTCTCCGACGACTGGGTGCTGCTCCGGTCCGGCGGAGCGCTGGGCCGCGGCGTGGGGCCGCTGGTCGTAGCTCGGTCCGCCCAACTCGACCTGGCCGGCAAGCGCGTCGCCGTCCCGGGCGGGACGACGACGGCCAAGCTGCTGCTCTCGTTGTGGCGCAGCGACCTCGACACCGAGGTCGTGCGCTACGACAGGATCATGCCCGCCGTAGCGGCCGGGGAGTACGACGCGGGCCTCATCATCCACGAGAGCCGCTTCACCTACCCGCGTCACGGTCTGCACGCGCTCGTCGACCTCGGCACGTGGTGGGAGCACGAGGTGGGTCATCTGGTGCCGTTGGGCGCGATCGCGGCCCGCAGGTCCCTGGGCGAGGACGTGCTCAGGCGCCTGGACACTCTCGTGCGGGCGAGCCTCGAGCACGCCTACGCCAGACCAGAGGCCTCGGAGGCCTACGTGTCTCGGCACGCTCAGGAGATGGACGCGGACGTACGGCGCCGCCACATCGACCTGTACGTGAACGAGCACTCCTTGGACGTGGGCGAGGCCGGCGAAGCCGCGGTGCGCGAGCTGCTGGCCAGGGGGTCGGCGGTCGGCCTCTTCGACCTGCCCGAGGCGCCGGTCTTCGTGCCCGCGGCGGGCGAGACGTCCCTGGCCGGACCCGCCTCACAGGGGTAACGTCGTGACCATGGCGACCTTCACGATCGGCGAAGAGGTGCTGTTGGAGGGCGAAAGGTTCGTCATCACGCTCAAGCAGCCGTCGCCCCCGTACCGTTACCGGCTCGTCAGGACCACGGCGCAAGGGCCGCAGGTCGCCTGGGCCGAACCGGACGAGCTGCAGAAGATCGAGCGCTACACGACGCCGCGGTCGGACACGCCGAGCGTCTAGCCAGGTTCCGGCGAGCCGCGACCGACCTGGCCCGCCAGCACGTCAGCCAGGCGCGCGCCCTCGGCTGCGCACTCCACCGCGCCGGGCGGGCCGTCGGGCCGGGCGACGCAAGCCCCGGCCGCGTACAGCCGCGACAGGCGGCGCAGGCTGAGGTCATCGTCCGACCGCTCCGCGGCGGCGAAGACCAGCGTACGCACGACGTGAGGCAGGGAGCCAGGGCCCGCCTCCGCGGCCAGCTCCAGCTCCGCGAACTCGAACCCGCGCTCCGAGAGATCGCGGTACAGGTCGTCGTAGGCCATCTCCGAGAGACGCCCGTGGTGCTCCACCACCGAGCCGATCTCGAGACGTGCCCTCAGGAACGTGCCGACGCACAGCGCGACCGCCTCCGCGCGCCGCGGCACGCCTTCCCAGGTCTCCACGCCGATCGCGGTGCCGTCCTCGACGACCAGCGCCGACGCCGTGGACTGGAGCAGGTGCAGCCTGGCCTCCGCCTCGAGCGCGTACTTCGCCGAGCGGTGGACGTCCCACCGGGTGCTGGCGCCCTCGGCCAGCACCGCGTGCAGCAAGGTCCCCGGCGGCGCGGATAGACCCCCTGGCTCCTCGTCCAGCGCGTAGACGGTGTCGAGGCTCGTCGTCACGAGCGTGACCCTGGCGCCCAGGCGCGCCGCCCGCCACGCCGCCTCGCAGCCGGTGACGCCACCGCCCACGACGAGGACGGACCCCTCCTTGCGCAGCTGGTCGACCGTCCGCGGGGGGACAGCTTCGGTGCTCAGCTGGACATGCCTCCGCGCAGGAGCGGGGCCCGCCGCCCCGAGGCACGCAGCAGCACGTGTTGCCCGGCGCGGGTGCGCTGGTACACGAGCACACCGCTCCTGGCTCCGATGAGGGGCACGACGTCCTCGGCGGAGAAGATCACGCGCAGGTGCACGGGCAGGTCGGCCTTGAGGACCCCGTACTCGTACTCGACGTCGGACCTGGCCTTGTAGCCGATGAAGACGTCGTCAGGGTCGTCGGTCGAGTAGACGCACACCAGCGACTGGGCCTCGTCCGCCCGGTAGTGAGCCACCGCCTCCCACACGATCGACCGGGCCTCGGCTTCGTCGACGACGCGGACGTCGGGCTTGGCCGAGTCGCCGAAGAAGGCCATGGGGAATCGCTTCGACTGCGTGTAGTAGCCGCCACGGCCCACGCGGAGGGCGACCGACTCGTTGTCGTAGGCGCGCCCGCGCACGGCGTTCTTGAAGTGGGTGATGGCGAGCCCGAAGCGGCGATCGTGCGCATCGAGCATCTCGCTACCGCCGCTTAGGCCCAGCAGGGCCCCGTCCGTGTTGATCTCGATGTCGTGGGGCACTTCCGCCGGCCCACCCTTGCTCGTCATGAACTCACCGTCCTCCGACCGGGCCCGCTGGGGCCCTGACACCAACGTGCAACGCCGAGACGCCGAACGTCTGCAGCCGATACCTCACCTGAACGAACCCGACCGTGGCCATGCGCGCCGCGAGCTCGCCCGGGCCCATGAAAGCGCCCACGGAGCGCGGCAGGTAGCCGTACGCCTCGCGGTCACCCGACACCAGCCCGCCGATCAGGGGCAGCAGCCGCTCGAAGTAGAGCCGGAACGCCGCCCCTACCGGTCCCGCCGGCGGCGGGGGGAACTCCAGTACGACCAGCCTGCCGCCGGGCGCGAGCACGCGGTGGAACTCTCGCAAGCCCGCCTCCGGGTCGGCGAAGTTCCGCAACCCGTAGCCGATGGTCACGGCGTCGAACGCGCCGTCCGCGAACGGCAACGCGGTGCCGTCCGCCGCAGTGAAGGCGACCTCGAGCCCCTGTGCGAGCGCCGCGTCGCGCGCCACCTCCAGCATCGCGGCGCTGAAGTCGACACCCGTGACCTCTGCCGCCGGCAGGGCGCGCTTGACGGCGAACGCCAGCTTGCCGGTACCGGCGGCCACGTCGAGGACGCGCGCGGGAGCGCCCACGACCGCGGCCAGCGCCGCCTCGCGGCGCCAGCGGGCGTCCAGCCCCAGGCTCAACAAGCTGTTCAGCAGGTCGTACGTGGGAGCGATCCGCGAGAACATGCTCCGCACCTCGGCGGGCCGCGCCCGGTCAGGCGCCTCGTCCTCGTTCCTGCTCTCGTCGCCTACGGCCGGGCCTGCCACCGCGCGCGACATCGGCGGACGTTACCACGGTGATGCGCTCCGTACCGCTATACTCCCCTGTTGCGCCGGCGGCAGGCACTCAGCGCCGCGGCCGCACAGGAGACAGATGGATCATCGCAACATCGCCATCATCGCGCACGTCGATCACGGCAAGACGACCCTGGTCGACGGCCTGCTGCGTCAGTCCAACGTGTTCCGCGCCAACCAGCAGGTGCCGGACCGCGTCATGGACTCGGTCGGGCTCGAGCGCGAGAGGGGCATCACGATCCTCGCCAAGAACACGGCCGTCGTCTGGCACGGGTCGAAGATCAACATCGTGGACACCCCCGGACACGCCGACTTCGGCGGCGAGGTCGAGCGCGCCCTGACGATGGTGGACGGCGCCCTCCTCCTGGTGGACGCGGCCGAGGGGCCCATGCCCCAGACCAGGTTCGTGCTGAAGAAGGCGCTCGCCAAGGGCCTACGCCCCATCGTCGTCGTGAACAAGATCGATCGGCAGGACGCCCGGCCGGACGAGGTCGTGAACATGACGTTCGACCTGATGGTCGAGCTCGGCGCCGACGACGAACAGCTCGACTTCCCCATCCTGCACGCCGTCGCCCGTGAGGGCAGAGCCTGGCTGGACGGCCATGGCCCCAAGGACGACCTCACGGACCTGTTCGAGACGATCGTGGCCCGCGTGCCGAAGGCGGGCGGTGACCCCACCGCCCCGTTCCTCTTCCAGGTCGCCAACCTCGACTACTCCGACTACCTGGGCCGGCTGGCGCTGGGCCGGGTGCTGAGGGGCAGCGTCGGCACGGGCGAGAGCGTCGTGCTCACCGGCAGGGGCAAGGAGCCGCACCGCGCACGGGTCACGAAGGTCTACACGCATCTGGGCCTGGACCGGGTCGAGACCGAGAAGACGGAGCCGGGCGACATCGTCGTGCTGTCCGGCCTCGAGGACGTGAACATAGGCGATACCATCTCTTCGCCCGACGCCGTGGAGCAGCTGCCCAGCCCGAGCGTGGACGAGCCCACCGTCAGCGTCACGTTCAGCCCCAACACCAGTCCCTTCGCCGGACGCGAAGGCACGTACGTGACCAGCCGCCACCTAGCCGACCGCCTGGAGCGCGAGCTGCTGACGAACGTCGCGCTGCGGGTCGAGCCGCTGGGCAGCGAGCGCTACCGGGTCTCCGGACGCGGCGAGCTGCACCTCTCGATCCTCGTGGAGAGCATGCGCCGCGAAGGTTACGAGTTCAGCGTCTCGCGGCCGGAGGTCATCCTGCGCGAGGAGGCGGGCAGGCGCCAGGAGCCCTACGAGCGCGTCGTGGCGGACGTGCCCGTCACCGCCATGGGCAGCGTGGTGGAGGCCCTCTCCGCTCGCAAGGGCACGCTCACGGCCATGGAGCCGGGCGAGACGCGCTCGCGCCTCGAGTTCCGGATCCCGAGTCGGGGTCTGTTCGGCTTCCGCACGACGTTCCTCTCGATGACGCAGGGCGAGGGCCTCCTCTCGCACGTGTTCGACGGCTACGAGGACTGGGCCGGCGAGCTCAACACGCGCGGCCACGGCTCGTTGGTGGCGATGGAACCCGGTGAGGCGTTCGCCTACTCGCTCTACAAGCTAGAGGACAGGGGCGTGTTCTTCATCACGCCGGGCACTAACGTCTACGTCGGGATGATCGTCGGTGCTCACACCAGGCAGGGCGACCTCAACGTCAACGTCACCAAGAACAAGAAGCTGACCAACGTGCGGGCGGCGGGCTCGGACGAGAACCTGATCCTCACGCCGGCGCGCCGGCTCACCTTGGAGGAGGCGCTCGAGTACCTCGCCGACGACGAGCTGCTCGAGGTGACGCCCAAGTCCCTCCGTCTCCGTAAGAGGGTGCTCGACCCCAACTTGCGCAAGAAGGAAGCGAAGGCCGCGGCCTGAGCCGACCCGTGCCCGGCCGGCCTCACCGGCGCGCGACCGGGGACGTGGACGCTGCGCCGAACGTGTGGACGGACGCTCGGTACGTGGCACGTGTCGAGCGCGCGGCGGCGATCGCGGTACCCCCGGAGGAGTCCTGGCGTGTGGGCCGCTGGCTCTGCGGCCGCGGGGCAGGAGGGCGCGTGGGCCGCGTCAACTCGGCCGCCGTCTACGAGAGCGGCGGTGGGAGCGCCACGGCGGAGGAGCTCGCCAGCGTGGCGCGTAGCTACGAGTCGAGGGGCGCCCCTGTCCGGTTCCGCCTCACGCCCCTGACGCCCCAGAACGCTCTGCCGCTGCTCTTGGCCGCGGGTGGCCAGGTCTCGCGGCCCGTCGTGGTCATGACGTTGGACCTGGCGGCTGTGGGCGGTGCCGGCGGCCCGCCCACGGTGGAGCTGACGCCCGGCGCCGGTGCGGGGTGGGCCGAGACCTACTTGAGCGCCTACGACGCGCGTGAGGGGCGTCCCAGGCTCGAACTGGCGGTAGCCGCCCCGTCACCGCGGCGCTTCGCTGTCGCCCGCTCCGAGCGGGGCGTGGCCGGCATCGCCCTCGGGGTGCTCGTCGACGGGGCGCTGGGCGTCTTCGACGTGTTGACCGTGCCGGAGCACCGCCGGACGGGCGTAGCGACCGCGACGGTCGGTGCGCTCCTGGAGTGGGGCCGGGGCGAGGGTGCCGACATCGCCTACCTGCAGGTTGCCGCCGACAACGCGGGCGCCCTGCGCCTGTACGAGAGGCTCGGGTTCGAGCCCGCCTACGAGTACCTCTACGCCTGGCCTGCCCCGCCCTCGTCGCCCGTGTAGGCGACCTCGATGGGACCGTACGGGGCGTCCTGCCGGGCCGTGACCCGGCCCTGTTTCACGAGCTCGAGCATCGCTGCGAAGGTGAGCGTCTTCATGGGCCAGTCCCCCGCGCCCAACAGGGTGAAGAGCAGGCCCTTGGCGATCCGACGCAGGCGCGCGAGCAGCCGGGCCGAGACCGTCGCGACGGTGAGCCCCTCCGACGAGATCTCGAAGTAGCCGCCCAGCCGGTACCTGCCCGCCAGGCGCGCCAGGTCGTCCTTCGAGACGGCGAGCGGGCGCGGGGGACGCTCGAACGGCGGCCTGGGAGCGCGCGCCCTGACCACCAGCCTGCGCTCCTGGCGCCGCCGCCGCAGGAAGTCGATCGCCTGCTCCAGCTCCTCCAGCAGGGCGACGGTCTCCAGCGCCTCCTCGAGCGCAGCGGCCTCGGCCTCCTCCTCCGTCTGATCCGACGGTCGCGGCAACAGCAGGCGCAGCTTCAGCTCGATCACCTGCGCGACGCGCGGCAGGGCCTCGGACGCCAGCTCGAGGTCCGTGGCGGCCAGGCGCTCGAAGTACGCCAGGTAGTCGCGCGCCAGGCGGTACAGGTCCACGTCGTGTGGGGAGAGGCTCCTCGACCTGAGCGCGCCGGCGAGCTCGCTGACGGTGCCCGTGAAGGTGCCCATCGCGACCAGGTAGCCGCCGTCGGGGTCGAAGGCCCGGGAGCCCCGCACCTCGGGCTGCTCCTGCCGAGCGCTCAGAACGGCCGCCACGTCGGCGAGCGTAACACCGCCCTCCGCGTCGCGCGGGCGGTGACGGCTGCGGTCGTCTCCTCATGAGGCGCGGTGGTAGCGTTCGCAAGTGACCGACGCGCGAGTCGCAGACGGGCGCCCCCGGGGAAGAGTCGAGCGCCCGACCACCCGAACGCTTCTCACTCTCCAGTTGATCGCTCTCTCGCTGTCGGCAGCCCTGGCCCAGGCAGCTCCGGCGGACGCGGAGGCCCTCGGCGAGATCGCCGTAGCGGGCGGCTACTCGCTCGAGGTCCACGCGAGCGGCCTGTTCCTGCCCACGGCGATCGAGTTCCTGCCGGACCCCGGGCCGGACCCGGGCGACCCCTACTACTTCGTGGGCGAGTTGCAGGGCCGCATCGACGTCGTTACTCGCGACGGCAGGGTCAGCGAGTTCGCGACGGTGCCGACGTACGGCATGCAAGACACGGGGCTGGACGGCGCCAGCCAGCAGGGTCTCGCCGGCCTGTGCGTGGCACCCTCCGGCCGGTACCTCTTCGCCACCTTCACGGACCCGGACGCAGGCGGGATCATCAGGAACCATATCGTCAGGTTCACGGTCACACCCACAGAGGACGGCCTGCGGGGCACCGACCCCACGCCCGTGGCGGGGGTGCTGGCAGAGTTCCAGTCGGCGCCCGCCCACCAGATCGGCGACTGCGTGATCGAGGGCGACCTGCTCTACGTGGGCGTGGGCGACGGCGGGTCGGCGCGCAACGCCACTGTGCCGGCCACGCTGCTCGGCAAGGTGCTGTGCATGACGCTGGCAGGCGACCCTTGCCCCGACCCTCCCTACGGTACCGATGGGCCCGCCGCCTACGTCTACGCCAAGGGCTTCCGCAACCCGTTCGCCCTCGGGTTCGACGGCACGCGTCTGGTGGCGGCCGAGAACGGCATCGACCTCGATAGGTTCCTGGCCATCCAGCGCGGAGCGGACCACCTGTGGGACGGTCGCGACTCGTCCCTCACGGCGGCGGCCGAGCTGGTCTTCCCCGAGCCGTTCTCGCCGGTACAGCTCGCGTACGTGCCGGCAGGCGCCCCGTACATGGCGCCCGGTTGGTCGGGCCACTACCTGGCCGCCGGCTTCGGCTCGGCCAACGTGCCCGCCGGGGTCGCCTTCTTCGGAGGCGCAGGCGAGGGCGACAAGCTCACGACGCCACCCACGTACCTGGTGCAGTCCACGGCAGCCCCCAACGCCCAGCACTTCGCCGGCGTCGCCGTCGGCGACGACGGCCTCTACGTCACCCCGATGGTGCCGTTGGACGGGCTCGAGGGCGTGGTGCTGCGGGTCCGCTACGACCCGGACCAGGCGCACGCCGTGGTCGCCAAGGCGACGCCCGGCCTGAGCCGCAACGCCGGGATCAGCGTGCTCGAAGAGCTGGGCTGCACCGGCTGCCACGAGATCGCCGGCCAAGGTGGGGGCATCGGTCCAGTGCTGACGCAGTTCGACTTCAACTACGGCATCACCGAGCGTCTCAACTCGGCGCAGTACGAGGAGGACCTGCGGGCGATGATGGCCGACCCGGACGACCCGTACGCGTACATGAACGACGCCCGCGCACAGATTCTGGCAGCCTCCGGCCGCCAGCGCACCAGCGTGTGGCTCGTGAACATGATCCAGGAGCCGCGCTTCGACGACCCCGAGCGACTGATGCCGAAGCTCGGGCTGACGGCCGAGCAAGCGAGGCTGGCGCGCGACGAGCTGTTCCAGGTGCTGTCAGTGAACGTGCACGGCGACACCGGGCTGGCCCGGTACCTCTCGATCCTGCGGTCCAACTGGCGGCCGTTGGCCGTGGGCGCGGTCGGAGGGGCGCTGCTCGTCCTCGTCATCGTGCTCGTCGCGCGACTAGCGGGGCGGGGCCGCCGGCGCCGCGTGACGGCCTGATCCGTACGCCTTCAGTCCAGGAAAGGGTCGCCGCCCTGACTAGCCAGGTGCCGGGTGTCGTTGACGCGCTCCACCAGCACCTCTTCGCCCCTGAAGAGCACGCGACTCACGCTGGCGTGCCGCAGGTAGATGCGCTTGCGCCACCTGACCTTCTCGACCCCCAGCACGTGCGCCAGGACCATCTGGATGGTGCCGGAGTGGGTGACGGCCACCACGTGTCGAGCGCCCGAGTCGGCGACCTCGTCCATCCAGGCCACCGCCCTCTGCCTGAGCATCGAGTAGCTCTCGCCACCCGGGGCGGCCAGGTCGAACGGGTCCGAGAACCAGGTGGCCCAGCCCGGGTGTAGTTCGTTCTCCGCCTGGGTCTTGCCCTCGAACTCGCCGAAGCTGAGCTCCTTGAGCCGCGCGTCCAACCGCAGCTCGCGACCCGGGAACGCGATCTCTGCGGTCTCCACGGCCCTCCTGAGAGGGCTCGAGAAGACCTCCGCGCCCGGCTCTAGACGCGCGACGTAGTCGCGCAGTCGCCGCGCCTGGGCCCTGCCCTCGTCGTTGAGCTCCGTGTCCGCCGAGCCCTGGAACCTACCGGAGGCGTTCCAGTCGGTGAGCGCGTGGCGGATGAGCGTCAGGCGCAGCACGAGTGCGAGTCTAACAGGGGCGTGATAGCGTCCAGCATGCCAGTAGAGGCGCCAGACAACGTCGCGCTCGTGACCGGCGCGAGCCGCGGGATAGGCCTCGCGATAGCGGAGGCCCTGCTTGACGCCGGCATGTCCGTCGCGCTGAACGGGCGTGACGAGAGTCGTCTCGGGAACGCGGCGGCCGCCCTCGAGGAGAGGTTCCCCGGCCGCACCCTCGCGGTGCCATTCGACGTCGCCGACCTAGCCGCCCAGCAGGCAGGCGTGGCGCGCGTCCTCGAGCGGTTCGGTCGGCTTGACCTCGTGGTCGCCAACGCCGGCGTGGGCGCCTTCGGGCCGGTGGACGAGCTGGACGAGGCCACCTGGCGGAGGGTCATAGACACTAACCTCACCGGCGCGTTCTTCACGGTCAAGGCGACCGCCCAAGCGCTCAAGGAGACAGGTGGCATGCTCGTCACCGTCGCCAGCCTGGCCGGCGTCAACTTCTTCGCCGGCGGAGCGGCGTACAACGCCAGCAAGTTCGGCCTCGTCGGCTTCTCACAGGCGGCCATGCTCGACCTCCGCGAACAGGGCGTACGCGTGTCCACGATCCTGCCCGGGTCCGTCGCGACCGGCTTCAACGACCGCACCGTGAGCGAGGCCGACGGCTGGAAGATACAGCCAGGGGACATCGCCGACACCGTGCTCTACCTGTGGCGCATGCCGGCCAGGACGCTGCCCAGTAAGGTCGAGATCAGGCCCACCAGGCCGCGCCGCGGCTGAGCCCGGTGAACCTGTACGGCCGCCTGCGTCCGGCCCTGTTCCGGCTGGACGCGGAGCGTGCCCACGAGCTGACGATGGGCGGGCTCGCCCTGGCCTCGCGCTCGCTCCTGGCGCTGCGGGCGCTGCGGGTCGCGTACGCGACCTCCGCCACCGACCCGGCACAGGGCGTCGAGGCTTTCGGCCTGCGCTTCCCCAACCGCGTGGGGCTGGCCGCCGGCCTGGACAAGGACGGCGTGGCCGTGCCCGCCCTGGCCGCCTTGGGCTTCGGGTTCGTCGAGGTGGGTACCGTCACGGCGGTTCCCCAGGCGGGCAACGACCGGCCGCGGCTCTTCCGCCTGGTAGAGGACGAAGCGCTCATCAACCGCATGGGCTTCAACAACCGTGGCGCGGCGGGCCTGGCGGCACGCCTGGCGCGGTTCAAGAGCCTGCACGGCGACTGGCTGCCGCCCGTGGGCGTGAACGTCGGCAAGTCGCGCATCGTCGCTCCCGAGGACGCACCGGCCGACTACCGAGCGGCCCTCACCACCGTGTGGGACGTCGCCGACTACCTGGCCGTGAACGTCTCGTCGCCGAACACCCCCGGGCTGCGCGACCTGCAGGCGGCCGCGCCGCTGCGTGCCGTGTTGTCCGCGGCGCGGTCGGTAGCCGATGAGCGCGGACCCAAGCCCGTGCTGGTCAAGCTCTCCCCCGACCTCGGCGCCTCCGCGCTGCTAGAGGCGGCCAGAGTGGCCGAGGACGAGGGCGCCGCCGGTCTCATCGTCACCAACACGACCGTATCTCGGCCTGGACTTGGGAGTCCCCTGGCGCGCGAGGAAGGCGGTCTGTCGGGCAAACCGCTCGCGCCCCTCGCGGTCGCTGCCCTACGGGCCCTGGCGGACGCCACCAGGCTGCCCCTGGTCTCGGTCGGCGGCATCTTCACCCCCGACGACGTCGCGCTCAGGCTCTCCGCCGGCGCCACCCTGGTGCAGGTCTATACGTCGTTCGTCTACGAGGGGCCGCGGTTGCCGCGTTACCTGGCGAGTCGGTCGGGCTGAGCGCCGCGCCTAGCGGCGCGGCGTCCACTTCACCTCGTCCACGCCGGCCCGCACGTTGGCCACGCGGGCCAGCGTGAAGAGCAGGTCGGAGAGGCGGTTGAGCGCCACCAGCACCTGGGGGTTGAGGTCGGTCCGGCGGGAGAGCGTGAGCGTCTCGCGCTCGGCCCGCCGCACCGTCGCCCGCGCGAGCTGAAGCGCCGCCGAGGCCGGCGTGCCGGCCGGCAGCACGAAGTTTGTGAGGGGCGGGAGCTCCTCTGTGAGTTCGTCGATCAGGGCCTCGAGGCGCTCGACGTCGCCTGCGCTTATGGGCGTCACGTAGTCACGCGTGTTGGCCGCCAGTGGGGTGGCCAGGTCTGCGCCGATGTCGAACAGCAATGACTGCAGCGCCTGCAGCTCGAGGTCGAGGGAGCGCAGCGTGGACCCCTCGGGCTCCGCCAGCAGGGCCGCGCGAGCGAGACCCAGCGCCGAGTTCGCCTCGTCGACGGCGCCGTACGCCGCCACCCTGGCGTCGTCCTTGGGCACCCGTCCTCCACCGAAAAGGGCCGTGGTGCCGTCGTCCCCTGTGCGGGTGTAGACCTTCATGCCCCTTCCGCCTCACCCACGCCGGTGGCTGCCTCGTCCGCCTCGACGGCGGCGTGTTGCCCGCCGGCCGCAGCGCTGTCCGCGACCTCGCCCGTGCCGTACCGCTTGGCCACGTACTCCGTGAGCATCGCGTTGAACCGCGGGACGATGTCGTCGCCCTGCAGCGTGGTCACCAGGCTGCCGTCCTGGTACACGGGTGCGCGCGGCGACTCGCCGGTGCCTGGCAGGCTGATGCCGATGTCGGCGTGCTTGGACTCCCCCGGCCCGTTGACCACGCAGCCCATCACCGCGACCCTGAGGTGCTCGACCCCGGGGTAGAGCCGTTGCCACACGGGCATCTGGGACTTCAGGAACGACTGCACGTCTCGCGCCATCTCCTGGAACAGGGTGCTGGTGGTGCGGCCGCAACCGGGACAGGCGGTGACGCTGGGTGCGTAGCGCCTGATGTCGAGGGACTGCAGGATCTCCTGAGCGATCTCGACCTCGCGTTCGCGCGGCGCGCCGGGGTCCGGAGTGAGGGAAACCCGGATCGTGTCGCCGATGCCCTCGGCCAACAGCGGCGCCAACGCGGCCGTGCTGGCGACGGCGCCGCGCACGCCCATGCCGGCCTCGGTCAGGCCCAGGTGCAGAGGGTAGTCGCAGCGCGCCGCCAGGCGCCGGTAGACGTCCCACAGGTCGCGCACGCCCGAGACCTTGGCGCTGATGATGATGTGGTCGTGGGCCAGGCCCCTGGCCTCGGCCAGTTCCGCGGAGTCCAGCGCGCTCCTCAGCATCGCCTCGACGAGCACATCGCGGGCGTCCTGCGGCTCCGGCGCCCTGGCGTTCTCGTCCATCAGGGCCGTCAGCAGCTCCTGGTCGAGCGAGCCCCAGTTGACCCCGATGCGCACCGGCTTGTCGTTGTGGATCGCGACGTCGATGATCGTCAGGAAGTTCTCGTCATGACGCTTCCTTGGCCCTACGTTGCCCGGGTTGATCCGGTACTTGTCGAGCGCCATGGCCGCCGCCGGGTGGTCGACGAGCAGCTTGTGACCGTTGAAGTGGAAGTCGCCGACCAGCGGCACGGTGGCTCCCATGTCCAGGAGCCTCTCCCTTATCTCCGGCACGGCCCGCGCGGCGGCATCGTTGTTCACGGTCAGCCGGACGATCTCGCTGCCGGCTGTCCACAGCTCGTACACCTGCAGCGCCGTTCCGGCCGCGTCCGCCGTGTCCGTGTTGGTCATGCTCTGCACGACGACGGGGTGGCCGCTGCCTACCGGCACGCCGCCCACCCAGGTCGTCGGCGTGCTGCGCCTGAGCGTCAAGTCCACGTGCCGCAGGATACCCGTGCCGCGACACGGCGGCGGTTCGCGCGGGCCCTCTTACGAGCCCCCGCCCAGGAGCCGCAGCACCTCCGGCAGCAGCTGGCGGTTGCAGCTGAGGCCCGAACCGCCGTGTATGCCCGGTCGGCCCCGCACGTCACCGAACCAGCCGCCGGCTTCCTCGAGGATCACCCCGAACGGGCCGGCGTCGTGAGGCGCCAGGAAGGGGTCGACCATCACCTCGACCCTGCCCGTCGCCACGCAGGCGTGCCCGTAGGCGTCCGACCAGCCGGGGCGGTGATAGGTGGCGGACATCAGCCGTCGCCACCCCTCCCCCAGGCCAGCCTTCTCGAACGAGGCGGCGTCCGTGAACGCGACCATCGCCCGGGACAGGTCGTTCGTCTCGCGCACGCGCACGGGGCGACCGTTCAGGAACGCCCCACCCCCACGCGCCGCGTACACGACCTCCCCCAAGGCCGGGAAGTTCGCCGCGCCGACGACGACCTCGCCGTCCACCTCCAGCGCCAGCAGGTTGGCGTAGAGCGGCACGCCGCGCATGAAGCTCTTGGTCCCGTCGATGGGGTCTATGTACCAGCGAGCGCCGGCGCTCTCGTTGGAGACGCCGTGCTCCTCGCCCTGGATGCCGTGCTCCGGGAACGCACGCTCGAGCCGTGCCCGGATCAGCTCCTCGGCACGAACGTCGGCCTCCGTGACCGGCGTGCCGTCGCCTTTGGTCCGCGGCTCCGGCGCCCGCTCGAAGTAGCCCAACGTCAGCCGACCCGCGTCGTGGACGGCTTCCAGACACACGGCCAGGGCGTCGGACAGGTCCATGCGGTGCTACCATACAGCGCCATGTCGAAGGCGCCATGCTGAAGACCAGGGAGCAGCTCGAGGCGGACGAGCGCCGGGCGTTGTCCCCGTACGCCAGCCTGGCCGGCGAGTCGCGTGGGCGTATCCACCCGGAGCGGGAGAGCGCCCACCGCACGGCGTTCCAGAAGGACCGGGACCGCGTCCTGCACACCAGCGCGTTCAGGCGGCTCGAGTACAAGACCCAGGTGTTCGTCAACTACGAGGGCGACTACT
>JBDZWC010000108.1:0-6829 GCA_040256005.1 Deinococcaceae bacterium
CCGTCGCCGTAGCCGGCGATGCGAGCCAGGCCGTGAGCGGGCACCTCGACGACGAAGCCGTCGGCCTGCGAGGACGTTATGACCGCAGGGTCCTCACCCTCGACCGTGAGCGCCGCTTCGTAAGTCGCACCCTCGCCGGGGGCGTCCGCGATCTCTATCGTGGCGGGCCCTGTCGCGAGGAACCCGAGCTGGTCGCCGGCCGATAGGCGGTCGTTCAGGTCGACGTCGTCGATCTGGTAGGGGACCTCGGCACCGTCGACGCTCACCTTGAGGCTCGTCCAATCCATCGGGAACTCAGCGCCGATGGCGTCACGAAGCGTGATCAGGTCCACGCTCACGGGCACCGGTCGACCCGTGAGGGACTCCAGATTCACCGTCACCGAGCGCGTCTCGGCCAGGGCGGTCGCGCACAGCGCGAGCGCGGCCAACGTGATGATCGTCCGTCTCATCCTCTTCCTCCTCGTCTCAACTGCGCCGGACCAGTTCCCGGCGCCGGCTCGTGCCCTTGCGCAGATGGCTTCAGTAGAAGCCGCTGATGATGTCGCGTGCGCGCTGGGCGGCGCGCCGCAGGCCCTCCTCCGGTGACCTCGCTCCCTGCACCACCGCCGCCTCGTACTCCCGGCTGATGGCGCTGAAGATCTCGATCAGGTACGGGGTGTCGTCCACGCCCCGTGTACGTAGGCTCTGCTCCAGGAACGGCGGCAGGTTCGGCTTGCCGGCCAGGATGTCGGCGAACAGGGGATCCTCGGCCATGCCGATCCGGTACGGGATCTGACCGGTGATCTGCATGAACAACGCGTCGTTCTCGGGCGAGAGGATGTACTGGATGAAGCGCCAGGACTCCTCGGGCAGCCGGCTGTTGGTGAATATCGCGATGTTCTTGGGGTCACCGTAGGTGTAGACGGGTTTGCCAGCCAGCCTGTCGGGCACGGGCGGCGGGATGAGGGCGAAGTTGAACCCCTCGGGCGCGTTGTTCTCGTAGAACGGCATTGTGAACGGACCGGCCTGCTCCACCAGGACCGTGCCCTGGAAGAAGCGGTTCTGCGCCGACTGGCCCTTGGCCGCCAAGCCCTCGCGGAAGAGGGTGCCGAGGAACTCGAACACCTCGTGGCCAGCCTCGTTGTCGAAGATCACCGCGCCCTTGTCGTCCAGGAGCGTCTGGCCCTCAGACGCGGCGATGTAGAGCGTGTAGAAGTCGAAGAACCGCTGCCACCACGTGACGTCGACGGTCGGGGAGTAGAGGTACTTCTCCCCGCCCCACTTCTCCTTGACCTTGCGAGCCGCCTCCAGGAAGCCGGAGTACGTGGCGAGGTCCTCGGGAGCGATGCCGGCTTCGGCCAGCAGGTCGACGTTGTAGGCGAACATGACTGGGTTCGACTTCCACGGCACCTGGTAGACGTGCCCGCTCGGGTGCGTGTAGAGGGTCATCACGTCCTGGCCGGAGCGCGCCAGCATGAAGTCGTTGAACCCCGGCAGCGTCTCGTGCTCGTACAGGCCGCCGGCCTCGACGTACTGGCTGATCGCACCCGGGTAGATGTTGGCCGCTACGTCGGGGGTGGTGCGCGCCGCGATCGCGGCCAGCAGGACCTCCTCGGTCGAGCGGCTGGCCGGCAGCGGCTGCATGCGCACCTGCAGGTCAGGGTTGGCAGCGTTCCAGGCGTCGACTATCTGGCGTGCGAACTCGATCTCCTCGGGGTTCGACGACGGCCAGAACGTTATGGACTCCTGCGAGGCCGCCGCTCCGGGCAGCGCCAAGGCGGCCAGTGCTGCCAATGCCGTCAGGAACCGCCAGCGCGGCGCCTTCGTCTCATGCATCTCGTCCGTCTTGGGCCTCAACTGTCCCTCCGTCCTCGGCTCCGCCGGAGCCGACTCGCGACCCACGGGCGACCGGTTCGCGCCAGTGCCCTCACCCCTTGACCCCCGTGCCGGCTATGCCCTGCAGGTAGTAGCGCTGGAAGACCAGGTAGACGACGACCATGGGCAGCACAGCGATGAGGCTCGAGGCCATCACTGCCCCGGCCTGGCCGCCCGCCTGGCCACCGATGCCGTATAGCGTCACCATCTGCGTGAGCGTCTGGAAGTTGATGTCGCGGTTCACCAGGGAGGGCCATAGGAAGTCGTTCCAGCCGCCCATGAAAGTGAAGATCCCAACCGTTATCAGGACTGGGGCCGACAGCGGCCAGATGATCCGGAACAGGATCGTCAGCTCCGAGGCGCCGTCGACGCGGGCCGCGTCGATCAGCTCCTGGGGGATCGTCTTGAAGTTCTGACGGAACATGAAGATGCCGAAGGCGCTGATCATGCCGGGGACGATGAGCCCCTGGTACGAGTCGGTCCAGCCGAAGTTCACGACCAGCACGTACAGGGGGATGAGCAGCAACTGGCCGGGGATCATCATGGTCAGCAGGATCACGTTGAAGATGAACTCGCGCCCGAAGAACTGGAGCCGGGACAGGGCGTACCCGACGATGGAGGAGAAGATCAGGACGCTCGCTGTCTGCAGCAGGTACACGAAAGCGGAGTTGAAGAGCGCCCGCCACACGGGTATCTGCGTGAAGACCGCTTTGAAGTGGTCGAGCGTCGGTTCCCTGGGTATCAGGTTGACGTCGAAAAGCTCCCGTGAGCCCTTGAACGCGGTGGAGAGCATGTACATGAACGGGAGCAGGAAGCCCAGTGCTCCGAGCGCCAGGAGCAGGTAGAAGAGCACGCGCCGGGCTGTGCCGCCCAGGCCCTCCACCCGACTGCCGACGTAGCTCGTCATCAGTAACCCACCTCGCGTTCGAGGAAGCGCCGCTGGATCAGCGTCACTACGAAGATCAGCAGCGCCAGCACGACCCCGATCGTCGCGGCGTAGCCCATGCGCAGGAACTGGAAGGCCTGCTGGTATAGGTACAGGACGAGGCTGAGAGTCGCGTCCAGCGGCCCCCCGCCCGTCATGACGAAGGGCTCGACGAAGAGCGAGAAACCACCGATCGTGGACAGCACGACGACGAGGATGAACGCCGGGTTGAGCATGGGGAACGTGATGTAGCGGAAGCGCTGCCAGGCGTTAGCGCCGTTGATGTAGGACTCCTCGTAGAGCTGAGATGGGATGGCCTGCAGCGAGGCGAGGAAGATCATCAGGTAGTAACCGACGTTCTTCCAGGTAGCCATGATCGCGATGCTCGGCATGGCCACCCTTGGGTCGGACAGCCAGCCTACGGAACCGAGGCCGAGAGAGGAAAGCGCCTGGTTGAGGAGGCCATCGTCGGCATAGAGGCGCAGCCAGACGAGACTGACGATGGCCCCCGACGTGACGAACGGCAGGAAGTACGCGGTGCGGAACAGGCCACGCGCCCGGAGGGGTTGGTTGAGGATCACGGCCAGCACGAGGGCGATCACGATCTGCAGCGGTATGTGCACCGCCAGGAACACCGCGGTGTTGGCGAGGGCCTTCCAGAACAAGGGGTCGCTGAACAGGATCTCGAAGTTCCGCGTGCCCACGAAGGGCTTCTCCGGCCGGACGATGTTCCAGTTGTGCAGCGTGAGGAAGAACGCGAAGCCGAACGGGTAGGCGATGAAGACGGCGAAGAAGAGCACGTACGGCAGGACGAACAGGTAGCCGACGGGGTTGGACCGCCTGATCCCGCGCCAGGTTCGTCGCGGGCTGAGCGCTCCTGCCAACTGACCGGGTGCGCTCATCGCGAGGCTGCCTCCGCCGTCACGGCCGAGCTCGTCGTGCCCCTCAGGATCAGGTCTGTGCTCAATGTGGTGGTCTCGGGCACCTGTCGACCCGCGAGGCGATCGAGGAGAAGGCGCGCACCGGTCCTGCCCAGTCCCAGCTTGTCTACCCTCACCGTGGTGAGCGGCGGCTCGTGGTACGCGGCCAGATGGATGTCGTCGACGCCTACGACGGCGACGTCATTGGGCGTGGTCAGTCCGCGAGCCGCGAGGGCCTTGACCGCGCTCATCGCTGCGGGATCGTTGGCCGCACACACGGCATCTGGCGGCTCTTCCAGCCGGCGCAGTACCTCTTCCATCGCGAAGTAGCCTCCATCCCAGGCGTCCCCGCCGGCGGCCACCGCCCGCTCTGCCAGCTCGATGCCGGCACTGGCCAGCTCTGCTCGGAAGCCCCTCAGGCGAGCGCCGAAGTTGGGGTTATCGAGGTTCTCACTCACGAAGGCGAACCGGCTGCGGCCGCAGGCGAGCAGATGGCGCGCCGCCAACCGGCCGGCCTGCTCGTGGTCCGTGACCACCGAGGGCAGGCCAGGGAACGCGTTGTCGATGAGCACGACAGGTACCTGGCGCTCGCGTAGTGCCGCGAGGATCTCGTCGCTGACGTCGCAGCCCACGACCAGCAGGCCGTCCACGCGGCCCTCGCTGGCCAGGTTGAGCAGGTCCTCCCGTCTCTTGAGGCTGGACAGTACGAGGTGCTTGTCCGCAGCCTCCAGGACCTCCTCGATGCCGCCTATGACCTCCATGTAGAAGGGGTTGAGGACGACGGGAGCGTGGCGCGACATGATCGCCACGCCCATGTTGTCGGTGGTTCCTCTCTTGAGCCCGAGAGCCACGGACGAGCGACGGTAGCCCAGGGTCGAAGCGGCCTCCAGCACGCGTTGCCTAGTGGCCTCCGATACCTCCGGCTCGTCGTTGAGGGCGCGCGACGCCGTAGCGATGCCTACGCCTGCGTTGGCTGCGACATCGCGGATGGTCACCTTGGCGTCTCGCGACCTGCTCGCCATCTACACCCCGCTCGCGCTCTGGCCGGAATCGATTCCGAGCGATGTTGGAGCGCGCTCCCGAAGCGGCTACTGGTGGACTTCCGGTAACGTTTCCGGAACGGTAGCACAGATGATGTCGCTGATACACGCGGTGCCCGAAATCGGTCGAGGAGGACGGCTCTTGTACTTATCGGACAGCGCCGGCGCTTGGCGCCGCCCTGGCCCTGGCCTCTCGTAGGTTCAGCCGGCCGGATCTATGTTCTGGTTCAGCCGGAACAGGTTGTCCGGGTCGTACTCGCGCTTGACCGCCAGCAGGCGCTCCCAGTTCGCACCGAACGCGGCGCGTACGAAGTTCGGATCCTCGCCCAGACCTGGGAAGTTGAGGTTCGTCTTCCCGGTACCGTGCGCTTGCATCGTGTCGAAGAACGACCGTGCCCAAGCGACGTTCTGTTCGTCTTCAGACGGGTCCATCCAGTTCGCGAGGATCTCGAGCAGATACGGTGCGCTCCTTTCACCCGTGGCCGTTGCTCCCGGGTCGACGCGGCCCAGCGCGCCGCCCAGCGCCCACACCCCGGCCATGGACAGCGCGGACGGCCGACGAGCAGCGAAGTCGGCGACGGCAGCCACGACGTCGTCCCCAAGGTTCGACAGGTACATGGACTTCCAGTAGTAGCGCAGCTCGTGCGCGGGGAAGAACGGATCGAACAGCTGCTGCAGCGCGGTGAAGGGGATCGTCCCAGACAGGTCGGTCAACGGCTGCTCGATCTCGCGCAGCGGCCGTAGAACGGCCTCCCCCTCCTCCGGAGGACCCGCGTAGGCAGCGCCGAGGACGATGACCTGCCTGCCGTGAAGAGGCTCAGGGAACGCTGGTCCCGCCGGCAGAGTCCAGAACGTGGCAGACAAGTTCACCTCGTCGGGTGCTTCCTGCGCGAACCGTCGCAGCGCTGCCATAACCTCGGGCGCGTGCTCAAGTGGATAGACCGGGCCCGCGAAGGCGACCATGGGCCCTACCGGATAGGCACGGAACTCGAACTCAGCGACGACGCCGAAGTTGCCCCCGCCGCCGCGCAGCGCCCAGAACAGCTCCTCGTTATGCCGCTCGCTCGCCGTCAGAAGCTCGCCGGACGCCGTGACCACGTCAGCGCTCAGCAGGCTGTCACAGGTCATGCCGTGCGTGCGGCGCAACCATCCCTGGCCTCCGCCCAGAGTCAGGCCGGCGACGCCGGTCGTAGATACGATCCCGCCCGGCACAGCCAGCCCGAACGCCTGGGTCTCCTTGTCCGCGTCCGCCCAAGTGGCGCCGCCGGCGACCCGCACCGTGCGGGCATCCGGATCCACGTGCACGGCGCACATGGGCGAGAGGTCGAGAACCAGGCCGTCGTCGCAGGTGCCGAAACCCGCCACGTTGTGCCCGCCGCCCCTTACGGCGAGCGGCAAGCCCTGCTCACGAGCGTGCGTGACACCGGCGATGATGTCTGCCACGCCGCGACACTTCAGTACGGCTGCCGGACGGCGGTCGATCATCCCGTTCCACACGCTGCGCGCAGACCGGTATGCAGTGTCCTCCGGCGTGACGAGCTGTTCGCCTACCTGGGTACGGAGCGCAGCGAGGTCCATCAGTTACCTCCCACCTCCCGTGACGCGGCGACGGCCGCCGCGCTCGGGTCAACCTTCCTCTGGCTGCGCTCATGAGACTAAGGTATCATGATGAGCATGTCAATCTCATATACAGAGGTCGGGCGGACGAACCAGAAGGCGCGCACTCGCACGGCCCTGATCCGAGCGGCCCGCGAACTGCTGACCAGCGGGAAGGCCCCAACGGTCGAGGAGGCTGCCGAGGCCGCCGCCATCTCCCGAGCCACGGCGTACCGCTACTTCCCGAACCAACAGGACCTTCTCGTCGCTGCTCACCCAGAGGTGGAGGCCGAATCGTTATTGGGCGAAGACCCTGCAGAGGATCCCGCCCAGCGACTCGACGCGGTGGCGGTCGGGCTAGCCGAGATCTTCCTCGGCGCAGAGGCCAGCTACCGCGCGATGCTGCGCCTCTCGCTCGAGCCCGACGAGGAGCGCCGCAACGAGCTCGCCTTGCGCAAGGGGATGCGTTTCCGGTGGATAGAGGAGGCGCTGGA
>JBDZWC010000108.1:6929-9489 GCA_040256005.1 Deinococcaceae bacterium
ACGAGCTCGCCTTGCGCAAGGGGATGCGTTTCCGGTGGATAGAGGAGGCGCTGGAACCGGTGAAGGGCCGACTGCCTGCCTCGGATTGGGTGCGGCTTGTGCAGGCGATCGCCGCGGCTACCGGCATAGAGGCCCTCGTCACTCTCACCGATCTCGGAGGACTGTCCAGCCAGCGAGCCGTGGAAGTCATGCGTTGGTCGGCGCAGGCCATACTGCGTGCCGCCTTGGAGGATGCTGGGCCCCCGGTCGCCGACTCCTGATCCTGTCCTCGGCGTCCACCGCCTGCCACCCCGGCACGTGGGTCCGCCTGGCGGTGAGGATCGGCTAGCCCGAGGCGCCAGCAGCTCCGCTCGACAGACCTACCGTTGCGCCAGGTCGGTGGATGGCGACCAGCCTCTCGTAGGTACCCGTGATGCCGCAGTCGTGCTCGGCGCGGATCGCTTCGACCTCGCCGAAGAGCTCTTTGCTCCGGCTATGAAGGCCCTTCTCGTGGGCGACCAACGCCAGCCCTTCCAGCGCCAGTACCGCGGTCCGGGCGTCCTCGAGCTGCCTGGCGATGGCGAGCGCCGATTCGAACGCGACCTCCGCGCCGGCAAGGTCTCTCAGGTCGACCTTGATCTGACCGAGCCGCCCATGTGACTCGGCCATGCCCGCCTGGTCACCCAGCGTGGCTTGGAGCCGGAGCCGCTCTTCGAGGTGGGAGATGGCCTCCTCCACCCGGCCTTGTTGCATGGCGAGCGTGGAGAGGTTGAAAAGGGTGTACGCCACCGACCACTGGTCACCTTGCTCCCGGAAGATGGCGATCGCAGCCGTCAGGTGTTCCTCGGCGCTGCCCAGATCACCGGCACTGCCTGCCAAGGCGGCGAGGTTGTATAGGGAGCGCGCCTCGCCCAGGCGGTCACCCGTTCGGCGCCGGATCTCGAGAGCCGCGCGATGATAGCCCTCCGACGCCGCTGTATCACCCTGGCGCCACGACAGCACACCGGCACCGGTCAGCGCCTTGGCGCGTGCGGCCGGGAGCTCGTCTTCAGGGGCGACAGCCAGCGCGTCCTCCGCGAGGGCGCGCCCTTCGGCCAGGCGACCGCGCAGGGGCCAGTACTGCCATAGAGCCCCACTGGCCTCGAGAGCAGCGCGCGCGGCCTCTATCGAGCCGGCCCGAGCTCGAGCCAGGAGCCATGACATGGCCGCGTGCAGGTTGGGAAGCTCGGTATCCAGACGCTTCAACCAACCTGCTTGCTCGCCTCCCTTGAGGCCCTCCTCGGCTCGGGCGGTGAGATCGGTGAAGTAGCGGGCGTGCGCCTCCGAGGCGGCCGTGCGTTCGGCGTTACGCCCCTCGAGTTGCTCGCTTGCGTAAGCCGCGATCAGGGGATGGGCGGAGTAGCGGCCGTCCGCCGAGGCGTTGAGGAGCGACCGCGCCGTGAGAGTGCTGAGCGATACCAGGCTGGCACCGGCGACGCGGGCGGCGGCGTCGTGGGTGAACCCACCGCTGAACACGGATAGGGCTGCTAGGACCCGGCGTTCCTCGTCGCTCAGCAGGCTCCAGGAGTGATCGATGGTGGCGCGAAGGCTGCGTTGCCTTGACGCAGCGTCCTTCGGTCCCTTCAGAAGCTCGTCGGACCGGCGACGCAAAGCGTCGACGAGTGCGTCGAGGGACAGCCGCCCCGCCCACGCCGCCGCAAGCTCTATCCCAAGCGGCAGGCCATGGACGAGACGGCAGATCTCGAGGACCTCGTCGCGGTTGGTGTCTCCTACCGTGAACGACAGCTGGGCACGTCGCGCGACGCTCTGGAACAGTCTCACGGCGTCCAGGGTGAGCGCGTGATCCGCGGAAGTGGTCGTCTCTGGCACGTGGAACTCGAGCAGCCTGAAGAGTTGCTCGCCAGCTAGGTCAAGGGGTTGCCGGGACGTCACGAGCGCGGTCAGCCCTGGGCACGCTTCCAGCAGCGCCGTCACGGAGGGGCCGGCATCGGTGACGCGTTCGAAGTTATCCAGCAGGAGGAGGATCTTCCGCCCGCCGATCGCCTCGGCCAGTTGGTTCTCTGGCACGGCGCCCGTCGGGTCGATAGATGACGCGATGGCACCAAGGACGGCGCCGGGATCCGGGACCGTCGCCAGCTCGACGAGGTACACGCCGTCTTCGAACAGGCCATCGCGAAGCGCAGCGGTCGCAGCCTGGAGCGCCAAGCGCGACTTGCCCACGCCGCCGATACCAGTGACGGTCACGAGGCGAGAGCCGCCAGCGAGTAGGTTCGTCAGGGTGACAAGCTCCGTATCCCGACCCACGAACGGCGACACGCGCACCGGCAGGTTGTGAGGAGCCGTGCGCTTGGATCCAGCCGTCAAGTCGGCTCGAGCCTCCGGCGGAGTGACGGTGAGCCTCATGCCGTACGTCGCGGCCTGCCGGGCGACATCAGCCGCGAAGGGGTGATCGGCCGCGCTGAGTAGCCGGTGAAGCCGTGGCAACAGCTCGGGATCGGTCTCGCGCACCAGACCCAGGGCACCTACGGCGATCCGGCCGGCTTCGGCGAACGCGGACGCCGCCGCCAACCCCTCTGACTCG
>JBDZWC010000109.1:0-9487 GCA_040256005.1 Deinococcaceae bacterium
ATCGTGTTCCTCGGCGTCATCGTCGGCTTCATCGTGGCCGGCATGTTCCTGCCGATGTTCTCGATCATCGGGCAGCTGTCGCAGTAGGGGCTCTACAAGCCAAGGCTAGAGAACCGGCTCACCATGTGTGGGCCGGTTCCTTCAGGACGTCTGTGGGTGGTGGCCGATCTGCCTTGACGGTCGTGAACGGCCTGTCGCCGTTGGCCTGGCTGCCGGTGCGGGTGAGGATCCGACCGCCTTGCGATCTACCCAGCAAGGCTACGAAGAGCTGCTGTGCACCGGTTTGGAAGGGTTCGTACTCGATCGAGAGCGTATGGTCTCGAGCACGCTCGATGCCCACTCTTCGACCCGTGCGAAGTAGGCGCTCCGTTCCGGTTCGGACGCCAACGCGTGAAGCACCGTATGGCCCCACTCCCTCGGCCAGCCCTCAACCGGGGCGTTTCCCGGGTCGCCCGGGCCGATGCCTCGCTGCTGCAGCACTCGCTTGGGCCCGTCGTAGGTGCGGCGGGTTCGCTCCCGAAGTTCGTCGACCGAGAGGTCGCCCGCGAGGACTCCCGCGAGGCCGGCCAGCATGTCCGTTCGAGCATCCGTAGTGAACGCGGCCGGGTGCTGGAGGTTGTATGAGGTGACGGCCAGGTAATGCGCCACCTTCCCAGGGCCACCGGGGATCCTCGATTCCAGTGCGAGTAGGGCGTGGAAGTACTCTTGGCAGGCAACTCGACCTCCTGTGAGAGGAGCGCCGCACTCGGGGCAGACAGAGGTCATGGCGCTGCCAAGATAGCGCCCGGCCGGTAGGTGGAGAACGCCGCCTGAGTCGCCACCCAGAGGTCCCTCCTTCACCGTCCGGCTACGGAGATAGGCTCAACAGCGTGGCAGCAGAAGACGCCTACCCCTTCGTCTCCACAGGTTCCTACCCGACCAGGCCGGGCAACGACGTACGCCTTCTGATCGACGGCGAGCCAGCGTTCAGGCGCATCTGCGATGCCATCGAGGCGGCGGAACGAAGCGTTTGGGCGACCGTGACGTTCATGTGGCCGGAGTTCGAGATGCCGGACGGGCGTGGAACGGCGCTCGAGGTCTTGGGTCGGGCCGCACGTCGCGGCGTGGACGTGCGCCTGCTCTTCTGGCGCCCCGATGACGAGACGGCAGCGCTGAAGCGCAACGCGTTCTGGGGAGCCCCGGAGCACTTCGTCCAGCTTCAAGCCACTGGCGCCCCAGTCAAGGTGCGCTGGGACAGAGCGCAGCCCGGCTTCTGCCAGCATCAGAAGTCTTGGCTGATCGATGCGGGGGAGGACGCCGCCGAGGCATTCGTCGGTGGCATCAACCTAAACCCGCACTCGGTGGTATCTCCGGGCCACGAGGGGTGGGGGCAGAACCACGATGTCTACCTGGAACTCTCGGGACCGGCCGTAGCCGACGTCCAGCACAACTTCGTGCAGCGCTGGAACGAGGCCAGCGAACGGACGGCGACGGATGGCGGCTGGGGAGACGCTTGGGATAGCGACTTGCCGTTCCCCACGTCGGCGCCTCACGAAGGAGGAGACGTCGGCGTGCAGGTACAGCGCACCATCCACCCGGGCCGCTACCGGAACGGACGAGCGGCTGTGGGGGCCGCCGGGTTCGACATCGCGTCTGGAGAGACGACCATTCTGAGCCAGTACTTACTGGCGATCCGCACGGCACGGCGCACCGTCTACATGGAGAACCAGTACCTCGAAGTGGCCGAGGTGGTGGCGGAGCTCGATGCTGCCCTCTCCCGAGGCGTGAACGTGACGCTTCTTATGCCAGCGCAGCCCATGCTGGCGGCCGGCGCCTACGCCTCGCCCGAGAGGCGGGCCTTCTTCGAGGCGCGGGCGGCCCTCGGCGCCCACGAGAACTTCCTGTTGTGTGGCATCGCAGGGCGCGGTGCTACCGGTGACCGCGTTCCGGTCTACGTCCACTCGAAGCTGATGCTGGTGGACGACGCCTGGGCCACGGTCGGGTCGGCGAACCTGCATCGCTTCTCGCTCTTCGGCAACAGCGAGATGAACGCCTCGGTGTTGTCGCCTCGCCACGTGCGCGGGTTTCGGGTTCAGCTCTTCGCGGAGCACCTGGGTGTGGACACGTCTGACTTGGACGACTTAGGCGCCATGCGCCTCTTCAAGGAGGTAGCCGAGGCCAATGAGGCTCGACGAGACCGCGGCGACCACGACTGGCAAGGTCTCGTCTTCCCGCTGGACTTCGCGACTTACGGCCTGGGATGACCCAGGGGTGGAGCTCTCAAGGCACCGGAACCAGCCGCATGGCTATCCCCCGGCCGGCGACGAGCGCCAGGTACCCGAGCACCAGGTTCGCCAGGACGTAGAGGGTCGTCGTGTTCCATGCTCCTTGTTGGCCCAGGGTGTGGGCTTCGAGCGCGAAGGTGCTGAACGTGGTGAACGCACCCAGGAAACCCGTGCCCAGGGCGAGGTGCAGCGCGGGTGGCATGAAGCCTGGCCGCCTGAGGCCGGTCAGCAAGCCGATCAGGAAGCAGCCGGTCACGTTCACGATCACGGTGCCGATCGGGAACGATCCGGGGACCCCGGTCTGTGTGGACACCGTCACGAGGTAGCGGGCAAGGGTTCCTAACGCACCGCCCAGCAGGAGTCCGGCGATCGTCATGGCACCGAATGCTAAGGCGTCCGCCGCTTCAACGTGAAGGAGCCCAGAACCACCGCCCCCACGGCGAACGCCAGGATGATCAGCAGCTTGGTGGCTACGTAACCGGTTCCCTCGTTGCCGGTGGCGGCCGCGTTCAGGGCGTCTATCGAGTGCGACAGCGGCAGCCAGTCCGAGATGCGGTGCAGGGTCGTGGGCATCTGTTCCCGCGGGAGGATCGCGCCGCCCAAGAGAACCTGCGGGAAGACGATGGCGGGCATGAACTGAACGACCTGGAACTCCGTCTGGGCGAAAGCGCTGGCGAACAGCCCGAGCGTCGTTCCCAGGAGGCCGTTCGCTAGTGCGACGAGCAAGAGCAGCCACACCGAGCCTTGGAGGTCCAAGCCGAACACCCAGACCGACAGCGCGACCGCTACGGCGGCTTGGGCGATGACGAGGACGCTGAAGGCCAGAGCGTAGCCGAGGATGAACTCGAGCTTGCCGAGCGGGAGGGTGAGGGCGCGCTCGAGCGTGCCGCCGCGCCGTTCGCGGAGCGTGCTCATGCTGCTGACCAGGAACATCACGATGAACGGGAACAGCCCGAGCAGCGCCGGGCCCACCTGGTCGAACACCGGAGTGGAGGAGAAGAGCCAGGCCATCAGCCCGATCAGCAGGCTAGGCACGACCAGCAGCAGCGCGATGGTGCGTGGGTCGTGGCGTATCTGGGTGAGGACGCGGCGGGCGGTCGTCAAAGCGTTCATGCGACGTCAGCCGTCCTCGTGGGTGAAGAGCCTCTGATCACGGCCAGGAACGCGGCCTCGGCGTCCGCGGTGCCGGTCCGCTCGAGAAGCTCGCTCGGGGCTTCGGAGGCCAGAATCCGACCGTCACGCATCAAGATCAGATGGTCGCACCGCGTCGCCTCGTCCATCACGTGGCTCGATACCAGCAGCGTCGTGCCGGAAGCGGCCAGACGCCGGAAGAGCGACCACAGCTCGTCGCGCAGCACAGGGTCGAGGCCCACGGTGGGCTCGTCCAGGACGAGCAGTTGCGGCGAGCCGAGCAGCGCGATAGCCAAAGACACCCTGGTCGCCTGACCGCCGGAGAGAGTGGACACCATCTGATCGGCCTGAGGAAGTAGGTCGGTGAGCCCGATGACCTCGCTCACGCGTGGCTCCTCGCTGCCGAGGAGGCTTCCGAAGTAGCGCAGGTTCTGCCGCACGGTGAGGTCACCGAACACGCCGGCTCCCTGGCTCATGTACGCCACGAGGCGGCGCAAGGTCGGGTGGCCGGCCGGTAGACCGAGCACCTCGACGGTTCCATGCACGTGGCGCTGGACCCCCATCAGAGAGCGCATGAGGGTGGTCTTGCCACATCCGCTGGGCCCCATCAGTGCCACGAGTGAGCCTTTCACGAGGGTCAAGGACACGCCATGAAGCACCTCGCGGCCGCCCCGGTCCACGCGCAGGCCCTCGATGCGGATCGCTGGCTCCGCGGAATTCATCATGTGATGAATTATTGACCTCCCGGCGGCTCCTGTCAATCGGGTTGGATGCGGGAAACATCCTTCCTATAACCGGTGAGGTGCCACTGGATCACCGGCCCTACGCGGGCGGCTATCTCTTCGATGGGCGCGCTCGCGAGAGGCTCCGCTCGAACGCCGAGGCGGACCATCACCAGGCCCACTATCTGCGATGCGGCCAGGGTGGCGCGCAGCTCGCCGTCATCCAGTTCTCCCTCCTCGCCGTCGCCGGCAAGCGCCACGGCCAGGCGGTGGAACACCTCGCGCACCAGGAACTGACGCAGCATCCTCGCGGCGAAGTCGTGACCGAGCGCAGTGCGCATCAGCCCGATGAGGACGTCGCGCGCTCTCTCGTCCTCGAGCGTGGTCAGAACCGTCCTGACGAGCGACTCGCCCATCCGCTCCTTGGGCCCCTCCAACACCAGCTTGATGATCCGGTCGGGACGCACGGGCGCACGGATGGCCTCGGCGAAGAGGTCCGCCTTCTCGTCGAAGTAGTGGTGCACCAGAGCGGGGTCGACACCGGCCTTGAGAGCCACGGCCCGCATCGAGGTGGTGTCGTAGCCGTCGGTGGTGAAGAGCTCCCGCGCCGCCTCGAGGATAAGTTCGCGCGTGTCCCCGGCCCTAGCGGGCCGCCTGCCGCGGCGCTTCGGCGTGTCCGTCATGGCCCCACGTTAGCCGGGCGTGGGCTCCGCCCCGTTACGCCTGCCCTTCAACCGGGCGCATAGATGACCCGATCACCAGAAGCGGTAAGAATGCTTCATCGAACGACCTGCCCTTCGCCCAGACTCGCGGCCACGGCGGACCCATGCGGCACTGGTGGCCCTGGTCCTCGCCCTGCTGCTCGGCGCTTCGGTCGCTGTTTGCGCTCAGGACGTCGACGTCGCCCCCGAGATCCAGCTGGCAGCGGTGCAGATGCGGCTGGACCTGGCCGACTACTGGACGCGGGAGGCGTTCGAGAGCAAGGTCCGCGAGCGGATGGACGCGGTGGCAGCAGCCATCGACCCTTCGCTGCCCACGCTGGTGGTCTTCCCGGAGGACGTCGGGCTGATGCTCGTCGTGCAAGGAATGGAGCAGCGGCTGGCCGGCATAGATTCGATCGCCACGGCCATCGAGACGGCCATACGGGGCAGCACCATCCCGCTCCTGTGGACGCGCCTGATCCGTAGGACGGGCTTCGTGCCTGCCCTGTTCCTGAACAAGAACCGGCAGATGGCGCAGACGTACTTCGAGGTCTTCTCGGCCGCGGCGCGTGACTACGGGGTCTACCTCGTCGCCGGCTCGGTGCCACTGCCGCCCTACCGCATAGAGGACGGTGCCGTGCAGTGGGAGCGTGGCCCAACACGTCACCGGGTCCGCAACACGTCGTACCTGTTCGGCCCGGACGGATCCGTCATCGGCAAGCAGGACAAGGTGGAGCTCATCGAGCTGGAGAGGGAGGCAGCCCTAAACCTCGAGACTGGCTCCCTCGCGGACATGCAGGTTTACGACACGCCGCTCGGTCGCATAGGCATCGCCATCTGCCTGGACGCCTTCATGCCCGAGGTGGTCGACCGGCTGACCGTCATGGGAGCGCAGATCCTCGTGCAGCCGTCGGCCAACCCCGGTCCCTGGAACACCTGGCAACAGGCCGACTGGTTGCGCGGCAGCCACCAGCAGGCCGCAGTGGACGGGCGCTTCGTCTACGCCGTGAACCCGATGCTCACGGGACCGCTGTGGGACATCGAGTTCTACGGGCAGTCCTCGATCGTCGCGCGCGACGCGCCGAACTTAGGCCTGGGTTACCTGGGCCTGGGCACGATGGACGGGTTCATCAACGTCGCGGAGTCCGCCGAGGACGAGGCCGTGCTGGTGTCGGTGGTGCCTCACCCCGACCTAGTGGAGTGACTCCGGCTACAGCAGAGCGCTCACGGGAAGGCGTGCGCCGGCCAGGATCAGGGTCGTGTCGCTACCGGGCTCTGTAGCCACGACGATCTCGTGCAGGCGGATCGCCTGAAGGAGCCGAGTGGCGTCGACGCCCAACGGCAGTTCGACGGAGGTGACGAAGGGCTCGCGTGGAGTCAGCTCGTCGCGCTCCTGCACCTCGATCAGCGCCGGGAAGCCGGGGCGGGCCAGGAACGCCGTGCGCGTGCTCGCCAGCGTCTCCAGGCTCCGTGGGTGCAACAACCAACCGGAGCCGGCCAACGACCCCACGAAGCCCTTGACGTCAAGGACGTCGATGGCGAGGTGATGCAGACCCGGCCCCCGTTTCGCGAGGGCGTCCCGGTAGGGGCCGGGACCGATCGCCTCCATCAGGAGCAGCGCGTTTGACCGCCGCTGCTCCACGTAGACCTCGAGCGTGCCTTCCTCGTGCCACTCCTGCGGGGGACCGATCTCGTACCCATGCTTGGCGAGGTGGGCGGCGGCCCGCCGCGCCGACGGCACCAGGACCGCCACATGGCTTGGCATGACCTCGAGACTCATACATGCCTCCGGTCTACATCTACTGGTCAGTGTGCCGCCAAGACTGGTTCCTCGGCCATCTCGGTTCCCGGAACTGCGTCGCGTTCAGCCTGTGCCTCCTCGGGCGCGACTCGCTTGAGGAACAGCGTCAGCGCGCCCGCTATCAGCGCGAAGGCCGCGCCGACCGCGAAGGCCGTGCGCAGTCCGGCGGCTTGGGCCAGCTCGGGTGACACCGAGGCGCCCAGCGAAGCCGCGCGGGTCGTCATGACCGTGACGAGGAGCGCCACGCCGATCGCGCCGCCCACCTGCTGGAGCGTGCTCATCATGGCGCTGCCGTGTGAGTAGAGGCGCGGCGGCAGAGGGTTCATGGCCGTCGTCATCAGTGGCGTGAAGAGCAGCGCCATGCCGGCGCTGAGCGTGAGGTGGTAGGCCAGCAGGACCGGCGTAGCCGTTACCGCGTCGATGGTGCTGAGGCGCCAGAGCATCAGCGCGATCAGCGAGGCACCTATGGTCGTCAGTGGCACAGGGCCGCGCCGATCGAACAGGCGCCCGACGAAGGGCGCCGCCAACCCCATCAGAGCGCCGCCCGGGAGCAGGAAGAGCCCCGTCTCCAACGAACCGAAGCCACGCACGTTCTGCAGGTAGATGGGGAGGAGGATCATCGTGCCGAACAACGCCATCATCGCGATGATGAACAGCCCGACGCTGAGCGAGAACATCCGGAAGCGGAAGACCCTGAGGTCCAGTAGCGGGTTGTCGGTCTTCTGCAAAGCGCGCTGCCTGAACACGAACACTATGAGGCTCAACAGCCCCACCACGATGGGCACGATCGCCTCGGGCCTGCTGGCGGCGCCCGGCCCCTCGCCGGCAGCGCTCACGCCGTAGACGAAGCCGCCGAAGCCGACAGCGGCCAGCACCACGGAGAGAGCGTCGATCGAGCTGCGCTGGACCTCGCCGCCCCGCTCCAGCAGCCGCGCGCCGACCACGATGGCGACGAGGGCGATGGGCAGCACCAACAGGAACATGAAGCGCCACGAGAGGGTCTGCAGGATCACTCCGGAGACGGTGGGCCCGAGCGCCGGAGCGACCGAGATGACGATGCTCACGGTGCCGAGCACGCTGCCGCGCATGTGCGTGGGCACGAGCCGCAGGATCGTCGTCATGAGCAGCGGCATCATGATGGCCGTGCCCGATGCCTGGATGATCCGACCCGCCAGGAGCGGCAAGAACCCGGGCGCCAGGCCGGCCACCAGCGTGCCCGCGCTGAACAGGCCCATCGCCAGCACGAACACGAACCGAGTCGTGAAGCGCTGGAGGATGAAGCCGGTCATGGGGATGACCACGGCCATCGTCAGCAGGAACGCCGTCGAGAGCCACTGGACCGTGTTGGCGCTCACGCCGAGCTCGACCATCAGGGACGGCAGCGCCACGTTCATGATCGTCTCGTTGAGGATCACGACGAAGGCGGCGATCAGCAGCACGAGGATCGTGCGCCAGTCGCGGCGAGACAGCCGGTGGGTGTTCGGAACTGATGCGGCTGGCGTCGACATGGAGCTACCTCGCAGGCTTGGGTTCCAGAGGATCTAGCGACTTGCCCTGGGCGCTGGGAAGAGCGATCTATGTCCACGCCCTCTCAGCAGCGCCGCAGAGTGTACTGGCTGCCGGCGCCTCGTGTGTAGTGGCCCACTACCCGATCCAGCGGCCGCGGCCCGATGGCCTCGCGGTGGTCACGGCGCTGAAGGGCTGCGTCCTGGCGTCACGACCACGTCACGCGCGGCAGCCTAGGCTCCCCCCGGCCCCGGAACGGGCAGAAGGAGGACGCCATGGAAGACGCGAGCACGGAAGCCAGCCGGTCGTTGGTGGAGCGCTACATCGCGACGCTCAACAACGCGAAGAAGACGCCCGAGCTCGTCCGCAGGTTCGCCAGCGACGAGTCTCTGGTCGAGCACGTGATGGCCTTCGAGTCGGCGTTCGGAGGCTACAAGCTGCTGGTCGACGACGTCATCGCCGCGGGGAGCAAGGTGGCGGTGCGCTTCCACACCTGGCAGCGCCACACCGGCGACTTCATGGGCCTCAGGCCCACCGACAAGGAGTTCTCGCTCACCGGGATCATCATCTACCGCATACAGAACGGCCTGATCGCGGAACACTGGTTGAGCTTCGACTCCGGAGCGCTGCTGCAGCACGTCCAGAGCGCCCCGGCACAGGAGGCGGTGCCGGTCTCCTAGACAAGGATCTCGAGGGTATGGCCAGCGGGTGAACCAACGCGGCCGCCGCGATGCGTTTAGATGGTTGCCTCGCGGCGGCCCGAGGCGCTCGTGCGCTGGTGGCACGACCACGAGTGAGAGGCTCGAGCCCGTGAGACCCCTCGAAGCGCTCTTGCTGGCGGCCAACCTCCTGGCCTTCCTAGCCTTGGCCGTCCCGAGACTACGTGGATCCCCGTGGGCCGGCTACCTGCCCGTCGTCGCGGCGCTCGTCGCGGTCGCTCAGGTGGCGTTGGAGCGCTACCGGTGGCAGATGGTGCCGGCGTACGCACTCGCCGCCGCTCTCCTGATCGTGTGGCTGGCCCGGCGCGCTGCGGCCGACACTGGCGTGAACGGAGTGCTGGTCGGCCTCGCGATCGGACTCGGAGCGCTGGTACTGCTCGTCTCGATCGCCCTGCCACTGGTGCTGCCCGAGTACCGGTTCCCCCCGCCCAGCGGTCCCCACGCCATCGGCACGGTCACGTACCACTGGGTGGACGACGGGCGATCCGAGCTGTTCACTATCGATCCCGAGGACAGGCGGGAGATGATGGTCCAGGTCTGGTACCCGGCCATCCCACGCGACGACGCCCCCCGTGCTCCATACATGCAGGACGCGGGGGCGTTGACCACCTGGGTCGCCTGGCTCCTGCATGTCAACCTGCCG
>JBDZWC010000110.1:0-9458 GCA_040256005.1 Deinococcaceae bacterium
GTTGCCCAAGTTGAGGGTCGCGAAGTAGCGGCGCTTGACGACCTCGAACGGGTGGACCGTCGCCAGCGCAGCGGGCTGCTCGATCACCTGGATCGACCGGAGGTACTGCTCCCTGGCTCCCTGGGTGTCTCCGCTCACCGCCAGCGTGTAGGCCCGATGCTCCAGGACCGTCGACAGGGACAGCGGGTCCGCGCTCCCGGTCGCCAGCTCCATGGCCGTTTCCAACTGCTCCTGAGCACCCTCCGCGTTCAGCGCCATAGCCGCCGCCCCGCACAGGCTGCTCAGCACGGCTTCGCGCGCCCGGTTGCCGCTCCGGCGCGCCAGGTCTATCGCCTTCCGGTACTCGACCAAGGCTCGCTGCGCGTCCCCCCGATGGAGCCAGTACGAGTCACCCACTCGACCGCGCAGATCGCGCGCGCTGTCCAACACTTCCGCGGCCTCCGCCGCGGACGCGGCGGCCTCGAGAAGCTCAAGCGTCTCGTCATCGTTGCCATGCGCCTGGAAGTAACCGAGCTCCAGCTCGAGGAGCTCCATGAAGCGCACGAGCTCGGCCTTCGGCTCGCGCTCCGCGGCGCGCCTGAGCGCGACCTTCAGCTCCGGCATCTCGCCTCGCAGCTCCTGCTGGACCGCCGCGGTATGCGATCCCTTCGCGCGATCCGTCCGCTCCCTGAGGAAGCGGAGGTAGTAGGCAGCATGCCTCGCCCAGACCGCCTGCTGCTCGGCGGGGTCCTCGGCGAGCTTCTCGCTGGTCAGCGCCCTCACAAGCGGGTGCCGGGCGTACCGTCCGTCGTCCCCCAATCGCAGCAAGGACTTGTCGACGAGCGAGCCCAGAACCGCTCGGTTGGCGCCCGCCACGTAGGCCGCCGCCTCGGGCGCCACGTTCCCGGCGAAGGCGGACAAGCGCCGCATCACCGCCTGCTCGGGCTGGGTGAGCCTCGCCCACGACTGGTCGAACACAGCCCGGATGCTCTCGTGGCGGGCCGTCTTGTCGGCGTCGGCCCTGGTGAGCGACCCGGGGTCCTGCTCTAGCTCGGCGACGAGGGACGCGAGAGGCACCGCCCGCAGCCATACCGCCGTCAGCTCGATGGCGAGCGGCATACCGGCGGTCAGCTCGAACAGCCGCATGAGCGTCGGCAGCTCCTCGTTCTCCAACCGGAAACCCGGACGCACGCGCCGGCCCCGCTCCCACAGGAGCCGGGCGGTGCCGAACGCCGCGAGCTCTTCGTGCGCCACCGTATCGCTGGGGTAGTCCAGGCCGTCGACAACGAAGGTCCACTCGGCCTCGAGCCCGATGCGTTCCCTGCTCGTGACCAGCAGCTTCAGGCCGGGCGCCGCGGCCAGGAGCCTGGGCAAGAGACCGGCTGCGTCCAAGAGGTGCTCGAAGTTGTCGAGCACCATGAGGAGCTGAGCGCCGGCCAGTACCTGCTCGACGGGCTGCAACGGGTCCGAGCCCGGCGTCTGGGCGAGCCCCAGCGCAGAGGCGATCGCCGGAGCCACCTCCTGCGCCGTGGTCAGCGACTCCAGACCGACGTAGGCGACGCCCTCGGCGAACTCGCTCTTCAGGCGATCGGCCGCCGCCAGGGCCAGCCGGGTCTTGCCTACCCCGCCTGGCCCCAGCAGCGTGAGGAAGCCACATCCAGGGTCCAGCAACGTCTCGGCGATGTCGCCAAGCTCCGCCTCTCGCCCCACGAAGCTCGTCTTCGGGGTCGGGGGTCGCCTGAAGCCGGTGCTGGCAGACACCCGGGCCGTGACGCTGTCCGTGGCGATCGTTACCCTCGCGGGCGGGTCGTCCGGGGCTGGGGCCACCGGCGGGTCCGTCTGCGGCGGCTCGCCCGCCGCTACCGCCGCCTCGGCGATCGCGGCCGCCTTGTCGGTATCGGAGGTCGGCTCCATTCCCATCTCACGGTCGAGCCGCGCCCTCAGGTCTCGGTACACCCTCAGCGCCTCGGCGGGCCTACCAAGACGCGTCATCACGCTCATGTAGACGCGCACCGCCTCCTGGTCGAGCGGGTCGGCGCCTACCAGTCTCTCGAACAGACGGGTGGCTTCGGTGCCGTCGCTAAGCCCAGGCTCGAGCAGGGCACCCAGGACGAGCCCACGCCACCGCGAGTGGAGCTGCTCCCTCTCGATCGTCAGCCATTCGGCGTACTCGTCCTCCTCGTCGCCTTCCAGGCCGTCGAGCAAGGGCCCCCTGTAGGCGTCCAGGGCCCGCGCCACGTCACGGGCCGCGAGGGCCTGTTTCAACTCTTCCACGTCCGTGGGAACCTTCCACCGCAACTGGTGGGGCGTGACCTCTATCTCAGGGGGGAACGGCAGGCTCCGCACCCGCTTCAGCAGGCCCCTGAGGTTCTGCCGCGATGTAGATGTGTCCGAGTCCGGCCAGAACAGGAAGGCGGCGCGCTCCCGCCCGACCCAACCCGCGTCGTAGGCAAGATAGGCGAGGAGCTGAAAGCGCTTGTCCGGCAGGAACGAAGTCTCGTCCAGTCCTGTCGCCGCTGCGGGCCGACCGGTGAGCCTTACGAACTCCACCGAGCCTGTCCCAGGCATTGATTCCCGAATCATAGGCCGGGCACGCGAGAAAGGCACCTCGTACGCACAGGGCGTGGAGGCCCTGCTGGTGGTACCGGGGCGCTGCTGCCCGACGTGCCACTCCGATCAAGGTCGCCTGGCGAGGGGGCTTGACGATACCTTAGTTTCTAAGGTACGCTTGAGTTCTCACTCAAGGGAGGAAGTCATGGCCCCGTCCACCGCCGCCAACTCCGCCTTCATGTCCAAAGACCAGTTCCTGGCGCACTGGCAGGGCCATCGCGCCCTCTCCCGCAGGGTCATCGAGGCCTTCCCCGAGGACCAGCTGTTCTCCTTCAGCGTGGGTGGCATGCGGCCGTTCGGTGAGCTGGCCGGCGAGATGCTACGCATGGCCGCACCCACTGCCGAGGGCGCTGCCACCGGCAAGTGGGTCGAGTACGCCCAGCCGGTCCCCTCAACCAAGCAGGGCTTGCTGGAGCGATGGGACGAGGACACCAAGCGGATAGATGCCGCCTGGGCGAAGGTCACCGAGGACCGGCTACAGGAACGGGACGTCGCCTTCGGGGTTTACGACGACTTCGTGTACCGCAACGTCCTGTACGTGATCGACAACGAGATCCACCACCGGGCGCAGGGGTACGTCTACCTGCGTGCACTGGGGGTGGAGCCGCCCCCTTTCTGGGAGCGCTGACGCCGGCAGCAGGTCGCGTGACGGCACCGCCCGCCCCTTGGAGGCCGTGCGCACCGCCGCTTCGGCGCTACAGAGCCGCCCTTCTCGCCTAGCGAGGGGGCGGTTCTCGTTTCGGGCGCCACGCGGAACGCAGGCGCCCCGCTTCAGCAGATGACAACTGTCACGTTTCACGCCTGACCATCGGCACTAACGGGCAGGTGGCCCCCGCGGTCAACCTAGGGCCATGACAGAGAGAACCGCACAGAGACAGTACGAACCAAGGCCGTCACCAACCAGGGCGCCCACTGGCAAGCAGTTCGTGGCCCAACTGGAAGGTGTCACCAAGCGCTACGGCGACGTCGTCGCACTCAAGGACGCCACGCTCCGCGTCAGGCCAGGCGAGGTGCTCGCCGTGCTGGGGCCCAACGGTGCCGGCAAGACGACCGCGGTGAACCTGATGCTGGGCCTGCTGCGCCCTGACGAGGGTGCCGTCTCGCTGTTCGGTACCAGCCCCGAGGACGTGGCGGCCAAGGTGCGCATCGGGGCGATGCTCCAGATAAGCGGCGTGCCGCCCACTCTGACCGTCCGCGAGCACCTCACCTCGTTCGCCGCGTACTATCCCAGCCCGCTGCCTGTCAACGAAGCCATCGAGCTCGCCGGCCTGACGGAGGTGGCGGACCGCCAGTACGGGAAGCTGTCCGGCGGCCAGAAGCAGCGACTGCACTTCGGGCTAGCGATGATCGGCGACCCGGACCTGCTCTTCCTCGACGAGCCCACGACCGGACTGGACGTGGAGTCCCGCCGCCAGTTCTGGCGCCAGGTGCGCTCGTTCCTGACGGGGGGCCGCACCGTGGTCCTCACCACGCACTACCTCGAGGAGGCCGACGCCCTGGCTGACCGCATCGTCCTACTCGACCGCGGGCGCGTGCTGGCCGAGGGCTCGCCGTCCGAGATCAAGGCCCGCACCTCGGGCAAGGTCGTCCGCGCCGTCACCAGCCTGAGCGCCGCGAAGCTCGCCTCGCTGCCCGGCGTCACGCACGTCGAGAGCCTTGGGGTCGCCTGGCAGCTCCTCACCACCCAGGCGGAGGCCACGGTCAGGGCCCTACTGGCGGCCGACGACACACTCACCGGCCTCGAGGTCACGGGCGCCTCGCTCGAGGAAGCCTTCCTCGCGATCACCAACCACCACCAGCCCGCCAACAACGAGGTGGGCCACGACCTAGAAGGAGTGTCCGCATGACATCCGCAACCGTAGCCACGGCCGCGACCGCGGCTCCGCCCCGGCGCAACTTGCTCAGGCTCCTCGCGTCGGAGACGAAGTTCGAGTTCCTCAAGCTGCTCAGGCTTCCTGTCTACAGCGTCGCCACGCTGGCGTTCCCGCTCATGTTCTACCTGATCTTCGGCACCTTCTACGGGGGCTTCGAGGCCCAGGGCATCGCAGGGTCGCGCTACATGATGGCGACGTTCGGGGCGGCGGGGGTGCTGTCGGCCGCGCTCTTCTCCTTCGGGGTCGGTGTGGCATCCGAGCGCGGCCAGGGCTGGATGCGCCTGAAGCGCGTCTCGCCCATGCCCCCCATCGCCTACTTCCTCGCGAAGATCGGCATGGCGCTGCTCTTCGGGGCGATGGTCGTGGTGGTCGTCACGGCCGCCGGCATGATCACGCAGGGCGTGCGCGTAGGCATCCTCGACTGGCTGTCGCTACTGGGAGTCCTGCTCACGGGCGCCCTGCCGTTCGGAGCCCTGGGCCTGGCGATCGGCTACATGTTCGGCCCCAACTCGGCGCCTGTCGTCCTCAACCTGCTCTACATGCCCATGGCGTTCGCGTCCGGGCTGTGGATGCCCATCACGATCCTGCCGCCGGTGGTGCAGAACATCGCTCAGTACCTCCCCACGTACCACTACGCGCAGCTCGCCATCAGCACCGTGGGCGCGACGCCGCTCGGGGACAGCGCGAAGCACGTCCTGATCCTCGTGGGCTTCACGGTCCTCTTCCTCGTCATCGCCGTCATCGGGTACAAGCGCGACGAGGGCAAGACCTACGGCTGAGGGCCCGAGACCGACGTCGTGAACCGATCGCATCAAGTGACGGACGAGCAACGCGCGCCGCTTATCCTTGACGGGATGAGCTGGCGCGCGTTCACCATCCCGAAGCGGTCGCTCGTCTGGCTGGTCTACCTTGGCACGCTGGTCTTCCAGCCGCTCTTCGACTCGACCGCGACATGGGTGGACTGGGCCCTCACCGGCCTGGTGATCCTGGCGTTCCTGCCGGTATACGGCTGGACCGAGAGGCACGCCTGCGACCGGCCCTACTTCTGGCGCGGCCAACCCGGCGGGCTGCTCGGGATCGCTGTCATGTTGGCCATGGCGGTCTTCTTGGCGCCCATCAACGCCGGCACCAGCGTGTTCTTCATATACGCGGCGGCTACCGGCGGGATCATGCGCCCACGCCGCCTGGCGATCGGGGTCGTGGCGGCGAGCTTCCTGCTGGTGCCGGTGGCCGCCATGTTCTCGGTCGTCCCGTTCCCGTGGGTCCTCTACCCGTACGCGCCCGCGCTGGTCTTCGTGCCCATCATCGGCATCGCGAACTACTTTCAGCGCGAGCGCGAGGATCATCGCGCCAGGCTGGCGATGGCGCAAGACGAGATCGAGCGGCTGGCGACGATCGCCGAGCGCGAGCGCATCGCCCGCGACCTGCACGACCTGCTGGGGCACACACTCTCCACGATCACGCTCAAGTCCGAACTGGCGGCCAAGCTGCTCGACCGCGACAAGGAGCGCGCCGCCAAAGAGATCTCGGACGTGGAGAGGATCTCAAGGGACGCCCTCAGCCAGGTGCGCGAAGCCGTGCGCGGTTATAGGTCCAGCGGCCTGGAAGGAGAGCTCGCCAACGCCAAGCTGGCTTTGGAGGCGGCCGGCATCGAGTTCGACTACTACTTCGAGAGCCTGGACCTGCCACCCACCGCGGAGAGCGTCTTGGCGCTGGCCCTACGCGAGGGCGTCACGAACGTCGTACGTCACTCGGGGGCCAGCAGCGCTCAGGTGAAGATCGAGACGCGCGGCGGGCATGCCTTCCTCGTCGTCACCGACGACGGCACCTTGCGCACGGCGGACCCTCAGGACACCGGCGGCCTCAGCGCCATGCGCTCGCGCGTCGAGGCGCTGGCCGGCAACGTCTCGCTGCGCAGGGTCGGCAAGTCAACGGTCCTCGAGGTGAGGCTGCCTCTCGATCGGAAGGTGGAGGAAGGGGCGGGCCTGACCGCTCACGAGGCGAGGGCGACCGCCTGAGGATGCACCATCCGGGTCAGTGGCCGACATGAAGGTCGTCCTGGCCGAGGACCAGGCCATGGTAAGGGGGGCGCTCGCCGCCTTGCTGGACCTGGAGGGAGACATCGAGGTCGTGGCCGAGGCCAAGGACGGTGACGAAGCGCTGACGCTGGTGAGGGCACATCGGCCCGATCTGCTGGTGACCGACATAGAGATGCCCGGCACCACCGGCCTCGAGCTGGCTGCCGAGGTGGCGGCCTTGAGGCAGGCCGGAACCCTGAACACCAAGGTCGTCATCCTCACGACGTTCGCCCGAGCGGGCTACCTGCGCCGTGCCCTGGAGGCCGGGGCCAGCGGCTACCTGTTGAAGGACTCGCCCGCGTCGCAGCTCGCCGAGGCTCTGCGCCGCGTGCATGGCGGTGGCAGGGCAATAGATCCCGAGCTGGCCGTGGAGGCCTGGAGCGAGGAAGACCCGCTCACCGACAGGGAGCGGCGTGTGTTGCGGGCTGCTGCCGAGGGTCATACGACGGCGGCCATCGCCGCCGACCTGGGCCTGTCGGAGGGAACCGTGCGCAACTACCTCTCGGAGGCGATCGGCAAGCTCGGTGCGGCGAACCGCATCGAGGCCGCCCGCATCGCCAGGGAGCGCGGTTGGCTCTAACGCCCTGCGTGTCGGCACTCTTGTCGTAGGGTGACGGGCCCTGGCCCTCCGGCCAGAGAGGAGCGCGACCGCATGAAGATCCGCACGACGATCGTTCAGACGGGCAAGAACACCACGGGCATAGAGGTACCGCCGGAAGTACTCGAGCAACTGGGCGCAGGCAAGCGCCCCGCCGTGACGGTCACCGTCAAAGGGCACACCTACCGCAGCTCGGTCGGCTCGATGGGCGGCGTGCCCATGATCAGCCTGAGCGCCGAGAACCGGGAGAAGGCCGGCGTGTCGGGCGGCGACCAGGTGGATGTTGACATCGAGCTGGATACCGCGCCCCGGGAGGTCGAGGTGCCGGCGGACCTCGCGGCCGCCCTGGACGCTCAGCCGACGGCCAGAGCCACGTTCGACAAGCTCTCCTACTCGAACAAGCAGTGGCACGTCCTGCAGGTGGAGGGCGCCAAGACCGAGGAGACGCGGCAGCGGCGCATCGCGAAGTCGGTCGCCACGCTGGCTACCGGCAAGCCGCGCTAAACGGGGTTCAGGCCGGCTCCACCTGCTTGTTCAGGATCCAGGCGTGCTTGCCCACCTGCCTGACGCGGTGGAAGCCGTGGTCTTCGAACAGCTCGGCCGTGCCGGTGAAGAGGAAGCGGCCATGCGCCTCGCGACCGGTGACGGTCTCGGCGATGGTCTCGACCCGGCCACCGCCCCGCTGGGCGATCTGCTCCAGCGCGCCGCCAACGGCCAGGCGCAGGATCCCCTGGCCACGGTGGCGCCTGTCGACGAAGCAGCAGGCGGTGCGCCAGTCGGGCGTGGGTGGAAGCTCCATCTGATACTTCCTGGCGTGCTTGATGTTCGAGAGCTCCTCGACGCTGCCGTACTGGCACCAGCCCTGCGCGGCAGCGTGCTCGTCGAACACCAGCGCCGCGTGCGCCCTGTCCGTGAAGACGCGCTCCTTCTTGACCTCGCGGTAGTCGATGCCTCGGATCCCGCACTCCGGATGCCAGCCGATGCACCAGCAACCGCCGAAGATGCCGCCGTTGCGCTCGACCAAGTCCGCGAACGCGTCCCAGGTATCCGGCCCCAGTTGCCCGACGGTGAACTTAGCCATCGTCGACTCCTAACCCCGCCCGCCGGGACAGGTTACTGGGTGACGTCGCTCGACGCCAGCGCACGAGGGCCTTGACGTCGCCGCTGCACGGCAGTACCCTCGCAGCGTTGTTAGGCGCTTGACTAAGGCGCTTGCCTAAGTCGCTCGCCTAGCGCCTCTGTGAGTAAGGCGCAGTGGTTCGACGGAGGGACCTTGACCGACGACGCACGAGAGCAGCCGGAGATCGCGAGCCCAGACGCGCGCGAACGCATACTCGCGACCACTGTCGCCCTACTGGGCGAGGTGGGCTGGGCCGGCATCACCACGAGGAGCGTGGCGAGCCGGGCCAAGGTGAACAACGCCCTGGTCCACTACTACTTCGGCAGCATGTCGAGGCTCCTCACCGAGGCCGCCAAGCGGCTGGTCAGCGACGTGTTCGTCCAACCCATGGCCATGTTGTCGGACCCGGACGTACCGGTGGCCGACGGGCTCGCAGCCGCGCTGGCGTGGTTGGGCAGCGATGCCCTGGACCAGAGCAAGGTCCGCGCGCTCGTCGAGATCACCGTCAACGGCCTGCAGGAGCCGGAACTGGCCGAGTTCAGCACGGGCATGGTGCTGGAAGGCCGGGCGGTGCTGGCCGAGCGGCTCGAGCGAGAGGGCTTGACCCCCGCCCGCGCGCGCGGCGCGGCCACGCTCGCGTTCGCCCTGCTCGACGGGCTGATGGTCCACAAGATCCTCGACCCGGCCCTGCCGGTGGCAGACGTGATGGCCGTCCTGGAGCCCGTGTTCAGGAAGGAGTGACGGTGAACCTTGGTGCCACGGCGCCCCTCGGCGGGGCGCGGACGAACGAAGTCCCGGAGGTAGACGTCGGACCCGGCTCGCTCTCGATCCGGTCGCTGCGCAAGGCCTACGGCGAGGGCGCCGCTAGGGTCGAGGCCCTCAAGGGAGTAAGCCTTCAAGTGGATGCCGGTGAGTTCGTGGTCGTGCTCGGTCCGTCCGGCTCGGGCAAGACGACCCTGCTCAACATCGTCGGAGGCATCGATACTGCGACCGACGGAAGCGTGCGGGTCGACGGCGAGGACATCGGTAGCTACGGGCCTCGGGGGTTGACGGAGTACCGCCGGCGCGTGGTGGGGTTCGTGTTCCAGTTCTTCAACCTCGTGCCGTCACTCACAGCGCTCGAGAACGTGGCGCTCATCGCGGGCCTTACCGGTGCCGACGAGAGGTCTGAGGCCGTCGCCAGCACGGCCGCCGAGGCG
>JBDZWC010000219.1:0-2474 GCA_040256005.1 Deinococcaceae bacterium
GGGATGGCGAACCAGCCGCCGTAGTCGAAGAAGAAGAGGCCGGGAGCCTCGTCGTAGAGGATGTCCATGGCGTCTAAGTACAGCGCCTGGGCTGCGTCACGGTCCGTGCCGGTGAGCTTGATGGCCTCGTCTACGAGGTCGTCGAACTTGTCGTTCTTCCAGTAACTGAGGTTGAAGTAGGGGGCGTCGGAGCTGTGGAACATGGTCCAGAGGTTATCCGAACCGGCGTCCGAGATGGTCGGCCAGTAGAGGACGAGGAAGATGTCCTGGGCGTTCTCGGGATCGTCCTTGGCTACGGCCCACTGCTGGTTCCAAAGCAGCGGCTCGATCTCTACCTTGATGCCGATCTCGGCCAACCCGTCCGCGAGCACCGGGGCGAAGGCGCGCTCAATGGCGTTCTCGGCGGAGTAAGTGAGGTGCAGCGTGAAGCCACCGCCCTCGTGACCGGCCTCGGCGAGCAGCGCCCTGGCCTTCTCGAGGTCTTGGTGGTACTGCGGGATCTCCTCCGACCAGGGGAAGATGCCTTGCGGCACCGGACCGCGGGCTTGACTGGCGAAGCCCTCAGCACCGACGGCGATGAGGTCGAGGTAGGGCACGGCGTAGGCGATCGCTTGGCGGACCCGCACATCGTCCAGGGGAGCGCGAAGCGTATTCAGGAAGCCGAGGTAGCTGTAAGGCGTCACGACCGTCTGCACGTTGTAGGCGGGGTTATCCAAGATGGACTGGTAGGAAGTGACCGGCAGGCTCAGGGCGAGGTCTACCTCACCCGCCAGCAGCATCTGTTCCTGGAGCACGGCGTCTGAGACAATCCGGATGACGACGTTCTCGAAATGCTCGACGTCGTCCCACCCGCCCCAGTAGTCGGGGAAGGCGCGCAGCACGACCTCGGCGTCCGGCTGGTACTCGGCGAGCATGTAAGGCCCGGTTCCCGCCGCGATCCCGGCCTCGAAGTAGGACTCGTCCTGCTCGGCCGCGTCGAGGGCGGCAGGACTGACGATCCAGGCTCCGTTGGAAGAGGCGACCACCAGGTCGAGGGGCGTCGGATACTTGAGGTCGAACCTGACCGTGAGGTCATCGACGGCCACAATCTTGTCGACCGGTTCCCAGATGAACGCGGCGCCCCCGATGGCCTTGTGGCGCTCGATCGAACGGACTACCGCGTCGGCATCCATGGTCTCACCGTCGTGGAACTTCACGCCGTCACGCAGGTGGAACGTCCACGAGAGACCGTCGTCGGATAGCTCCCACGACGTAGCGAGCGCCGGCGTGAACTGTTCGTCAGAACCGGCAGCGTTGGCCCAGATCAGCGGTTCGTAGAGGTTGGCCATGTAGAAGGCCTCGGTGGAGAACGATAGGCTCGGGTCCCAAGTCGTTACGGCAGCAGTAGACGCGACTCTGAGCACGGTGCTCGACTGTGCCGATACGACACCCACGACCACCGCAGTGAAGACCAGTAATGCTAGGCGGACGAGCGTTGACGGCTTCCTCATATACAACCTCCTGCGACATCGTTGTCGGCGGGCAGCTGGCGTACGAACTTCGGTTGTCTGCTAAGCGCACCTTAGAGAATCCCGTTGGCAGACCGTTGGCAAACCGGGCCGCGAAGGCAGCCTGAGCTTGGCGTGGAGGGCCGCGTTAGACTTGCTGCGTGGCCATGCCCACCAAGTATGGGGTGCCTCGTTATACGGCATTCCGCGTCCCGCGGCCGCGGTTGTCGCGAGCAGCCTCGAAGGAAGCACGCCGCTCGGCCGTTCTGCTCGTCGCGCCGCCGGGGTACGGCAAGACAGTGCTGCTCGCAGAAGTCGTCGAGGAACTCGCGGATCCGCTCGTTTGGCTCCAGTTGGACGAGAACGATAACGATCCGATCGCCTTCGTCAGCGCCCTCTCCGAGGGAACGCGCCGCAGCTTCCCCGAGGTTGCCGAGCGTTTAGGGAGGCTCGACTTCACCGACACCAATGGGCATGGAGAGCGTCTGCTGGCGATGGTGATGAACGTCTTCGAAGACGTGGGTGTGGGCGCCTGGACGATGGTGATAGACGACCTGCACCTCATCGCCAACCCGCGGACCCTCGCTCTGGTCGCCAAGCTCGTCGAGTTCCCTCCGCCCGGTCTGGCACTGCTCATCGCCTCGCGTATCCAACCGTCACTCCCTCTCCACCGCTGGGTTGCGCAAGGCGCCATACGCCTCTTCGACATCGACGACTTGCGTTTCACACCCGAAGAGGCCCGTGCCTGGTTGCGCCGCGACCTTCCTGGACTGAGCGACGACGCTGTAGGGCAGCTACTCGAGCGCACGGAAGGCTGGGGTGCCGGGCTTTATCTGGCTAGTGGGTTGCTCTCGGGTGGCACGGATGGCAAGAGCCTGGCTGAGCGCCTCACGGGCTCCAACCCCGTGGTGGGTGGTTACCTGATGGACGAAGTCTTCGTGCGGCAAAGCGAGGAGCTGCAAGAGTTCCTGCTTTCGAGCGCGGTGC
>JBDZWC010000220.1:0-2467 GCA_040256005.1 Deinococcaceae bacterium
GATGGGCGCGACAGCTTCGACTTCTCGGAGGCGGCCATCCGCAGGTCCGTCGACGAGAGCCGCGAGCGCCTAGGCGTCGATCGCCTGGACATCGTCCATCTACACGACTTCGACTACGAGGGCGGCAGGCACTTCGCGCAAGCGATAGGCGAGGGTTTCCCCACCCTGCATGCCCTCAAGGCTCAGGGCGTCATCGGCGCGGTGGGTGCTGGCATCTACTTCATGCCGGCCTGGAAGCGCCTCCTCACCACGGTTGACCTGGACGTGGTCCTGCTCCACAACCACCACACCCTCTGCGACGTGCGTGCCTACCAGCTCCTGCCCCTGCTGGAGTCGAGGGAAGTAGGCGTCATCAACGCTGCGCCGCTCGCGAGCGGGCTCCTGTCAGGCGCAGGGGCGCCCGCCTGGCACCCCGCCCCACACGATGCGCGCGAGGTGTTCGCGGCGGCTGCGCGGTTGGCCGAGGATCTCGGCACCACACTGCCCCGCCTGGCGCTGTCGTTCAGCGCCTCCGAGGAGCGGTTGCCGGTGACCCTTTTCAGCTGTCGATCGCCAGCGGAGCTCTCCCAAGGCTTGAACTGGCTGCGCGAAGCACCGGACCCGGCCGCGGTCGCGGCCGTGCAGGCCGTCCTGGAGCCCGTCATGAACGTCCAATGGCCCTACGGTGGTACGGACCCGCGTCAGGTGTTCGGGTGACGGCGGCCTGCACGCCGCACCCGACAGGAGGCGACACTTGATCACCTTGGCCGAACACGCCCAGCGCCGCGAGCGCCTCATCACCCAGATACGAGAAGCCGGCTCCCAGGAGCCGCTGGTCGTCGTGCAAGGTGCGCCGGCGCCTTCGACCCACATGCGGTTCCGCCAGCACAACGACCTCATGTACCTCTGCCCCATCGAGACGCCGCAAGCCTACCTGGTGATAGACGGGCGCGGCGGCCAGGTTGTCAGCCACCTGTTCCTGCCGCACCAGTCGCCCGAGAGCGTCGAGTCGGAAGGCGAGCTGCTCAGCGCGACCAACGCCGAGGCCACGAAGGCGGCGACGGGCGTCGATGCCGTCCACGGCCTGGAGGAAATGGCCCCATATCTCCAACGAGTGCGGGAAATCTATGTGCCGTTCCGCCCCGGCGAGGGCTGGCTGGAGAGCTGGGACACCCTGCAGCGCAGCCGCGGAGCGCTGGCCTCGGACCCGTGGGACGGCCGCCTGGACCGCGCCGGTCAGTTCGTGCGCCTGCTGCGCGAGAGGCTGCCGGCCGCGCAGGTCCATGACGCGTCCCCGTTCCTCGACGAGCTCCGGCTGATCAAGTCCCCCGCCGAGGTCGAGCTACTGCGCAGGGCCGGCCGCCTGAGCGCGCTCGGGCTTCTCGAGGCCATGCGCGTTACCAAGCCCGGCGCATACGAGTACCAGCTCGACGCCGCCAGCCGCTTCGTCTACCTCGACCATGGCGCCATCAGCGAGAGCTACCGGGCCATCGTGGGCGGTGGCCAGAACGCCTGGTACGGGCATTACAACGACAACGACAAGCCGCTGCAGGACGGCGACATGGTGCTCTTCGACTGCGGCCCCGACTACCGCTACTACGCCTCGGACATCACCCGCATGTGGCCCGTCAACGGCACCTACACCGCTGGGCAACGGCAGCTCTACGGCTTCATGCTCGAGTACCACTTCGCCCTGCTGCGCCACTTGGCACCTGGACGCTCGGGCGAGGAGATCACCGCGCTCGCCAAGGCCCACATGGGAGACGTCGCGGCGAACACGCAGTGGTTGAAGCCGGCCTACGCCAAGGCGGCTCGCTGGGCGCTCGACTTTCCCCATCACCTGTCCCACCCGGTGGGTATGGCCGTACACGACGTGGGCCACTACCGCGGCTCGGCCCTCCGCCCGGGCGTGGTGCTGACCGTCGACCCTCAGATGCGGGTGCCCGAGGAACGCCTCTACCTGCGCGTCGAGGACACGGTCGTCATCACTCAGGACGGCTACGAGAACCTCACCGACGCAGCGCCCTACGACATGGACGAGGTCGAGCGGATCATGCGGGAGGCGTCGGGCAAGCCACTTTGCCAGTACCAGCGCGCCTGGGCGCCCGACTGAGAAGGGCGTCTTGCGGGCGCGCAGGCCCCCGAAGACCGGCTCAACCCCAAGGCGGCGCCGTCGACCCGCGAACCACGAACTCCGTCTCCACGAGCTGGACCGCCGGACCGGACGGCTCGCCCTTGAGCTCGGCCAAGAGCGTACGGAACGCCAGCTCGGCGATGTCCGCCCTGGGCGTGCGCACCGTCGTGATGCCGGGGCGGTAGAAGGCCGTCCAAGGCGGGTCGTCGAAGCCCACCAGCGACAGCCGGCCCGGGATGCTTACCTCCCGGTCCTTCAGGCAGGCCAGAGCGGCTCCGGTCATCTTCTCGTTACAGACCAGCAGCGCGGTCGGGGGCTCAGGCAGGTCCAGGAGCTGCTCCACCGCCTGGTAGG
>JBDZWC010000111.1:0-9200 GCA_040256005.1 Deinococcaceae bacterium
CTGCTTGAGGACGCCTACGAGGGGACCAACCTGCGCTCGGCTGGCTTGTCGATCGCTCGGCGCCAGGACCTCAGGGCACGGACGCCTTGCCTGCTCGCTCAACCCGGAGGGTGGTCGGAACTGCAGCCGGACGTCGTCTGGGGCGATGAGTTGGCGACATCTCGCTTCGGCGACGTAGGTCAAGGCGCCGCCGGCAGCTACACGCTGGGCGAGGTGTTGCGGCTGTTCGACGGGGTGGAGTGCTGGGAGTTCGAGACCCGGCTTGGCCTGACGCGCTTCGAGAACTACCCTCCGGGCGAGATCGAGGAGTTCACGGCCGCGGATCAAGCAGCGGTGCGCCGGCTGCTGTGGAGCGTGCTGGACAGCGCCTCCGTGGCTGGGACGGACGTGCAGTGGCCCACGGAGGGCAGTTCGGACCTGGCTGACTTCGTGAGGCTGGACCTGCCGGACGAGTTGACGAGCCCGCTCGTGTTGCGGGGCGAGGCCCGGGGCACCTGGTTCTTCGAGGGCTCCTTCCCGGTCAGGCTCTTGGCACAGGACGGATCCGAGATCGCGACCGGATTCGTCACGGCCACCGAAGAGTGGATGACCGAGGATTTCGTGGCGTTCGAGGGCACCTTGGAGTTCAGCGTCGCCGGACCCACGCCGGCGACGCTGGTGCTTGAAGCTGACAACCCTTCAGGCCTACCCGAGCACGACGCAGCCGTTCGGTTCGAGGTGCAGATCAGGTGAGCTGACCCTGCCCGCGCCTACAGGGCGCCGGGGAAGAACAGCCAGGCGCCGGCGAACGGGTCGTTCGTGATGGCAGAGGTTCCCGCGTCGGCGTCTACCAGCGACGTGATCTCGTTCCAGCCCTCCTCGAGATCCAAGTCGATCGTGACGACCTCTTCGACCGGGTCGGTGCCGTTGTCGAAGACGCAGCTGCCGGTGATGCTCACGTCACCCTTGGCGTAGATCCAGGTCTTGAGGCGGAAGGGCTCGGTAGGCGCCGGGTCAAGCGAGGGCGCATCGGTGTATACAGCGGCCCCTACGGCGAAGTTCCCGTTGTGGGACAGCGGCCCCACTATGCCGACGGGCACGAAGAGCCCACCGGGGAAGACGTAGGACCTGAGCACGCTGACCGGCGCGGAGGCCGTGGACGAACAGGTGACGTTCGTCGTGAAGGCCGGGACGAGGATGGCTTGCGTCGCCGGCGCGAAGAACGCGGCGGGGATGTCGCTGCCGTCGCCCAGGTCCCATTCGAACGAACCATCCTCGGCCACGGCGCTCGTCGCGATGCCGAGGAGGTCGCCGTAGGCGGTGGCCAGAGCGCTGACGGGTGTGGGCGGGGTCGAGTAGGCGTCGGGGTGGACGGCGACGAGGCTGATCGTGTTGGGCAACGGAGTGTCGCCGACGTTCAGTATCTCGCCCGAGACCGGGAAGTCCGGGGTCTCCGGGGGCGGTGTCGTGGTGCTGTTGCAGGCGGCCAGCGCCAACGCTACGGCCGTCAAGACGATCAGTTCACGGCGATGCATGCTCCACCTCTTCCTCGGTTCGGATCTGCGGCGAGAACGCGTCTGCGAACCGCCAGTGTCGGATCTGTGGCTAGAACGCGTCGATGTACAGCCAGGCGCCCTCGAACGCTTCGTTGTTCACGTCGAGGGTCCCCGCGTCAGGGTCGGCTACCGCGTACACCTCGTTCCAGCCCTCCACGAGGTCCAGGTCGATGGAGACGACCTGCATGACCGGGTCGACGCCGTTGTCCAGATCGCAGCCGCCGGTGATGGTCACGTCGCCCTCGGAGTACAGCCAGTTCTTGACGTGGTACGGCTCGGTGGGCGCCGGGTCGTAAGAACTCAGGTCGGTGTAGATGGCGAGGCCGTCGGCGTAGGTGAGATCGGACACCGGACCGAGGACCGCCAGGGGCGCCATGAGGCTCCCAGGCTGCATGAACGAACGCATGACGCTCACCGCGGCCGACGCCGTCGTGCTGCAGGTGATGTCTGCGAAGACCGGTGGCACCCGCAGCGCCTGCGAGGCCGGCGCCATGTAGCCCGCCGGGATGTCGCTGCCGTCGCCCAGGTCCCATTCGAACGAGCCGTTCGCGGCCACTGGGCTGGTGGCGATGGCAAGGAAGTTGCCGTAGACGATGCTTAGCGGATCCAGGCCGCTGGACATCATCGTGTACTGGTCCGGATGTATCGCCACGAGGCTGACGGTGGTCGGCATGGGGACGTCGCCCGCGTTCAGGAGCTTGCCGGTGACAGGGAAGTCGGGCGTCTCCGGCGGCGGTGTCGTGGTGCTGTTACATGCCGCCACGGCGAGCACCGCTGCTGCCATGACGAAGAGCCGGAGGGATCTCATATGTAGCCTCGCTCTCCTGAGACGCCTGGGTATCGTCATGCGGCGCCGGGGAAGAGTAGGGCATGACTACGTTCACTGGCCGTGGGATTGTTCAACGCGATGGCCCGCGTGTCCCAGTATCGGAGGGCGGGCGTCCTAGACACGCCGGCCTGTCCCCATGGCGACGACGGCCAGGCGCACGATGGTCAGCGCCGTCAGTCCGTTCACGTCCCTGTCCGGGTAGAACTCCGTGAAGCCGAGCCCAACGATGCGACCCTGCTCCTGCAACCCGGAGATGAGCTCGAGCCCGTGTGAGTAGGACAGCCCGCCCGGCGCGAGCGCGGCCGTGCCCGGCGCGACGGCGGGATCGAAGCCGTCCACGTCGATGGTGAGGTAGTAGCGGCCACCGGCAGGAGCATGCCGTAGAGCGGCCGCCGTCCCCGAGGCGTTGACCTCAGCGGCGGTGACGATGGCGTTGCCGCGGGCGAGCGTGGCGTCCACGTCCCCGCGCCTGGCGCTGCCGACGCCGCGGATCCCAACGTGCACGACCTTGGATACCCAGGGCATCTCGGCCGCACGGCGCATGGGGCTCGAGTAGCCCTCGCGCACGCCGCGGACCTCGTCCCGGTAGTCGATGTGCGCGTCCACCTGGACGACGGTGATGGGCCCATATCCATCGAACGCGGCGATGGCGAAAGGAGGCGTGGAGTCGTCGCCGCCGAGGACCACGGGCACGGCACCTCCTTCGAGGATCGCTCGGACCGCTGCGGTGCCCCTGGCGGCGTTCCCCGGTCCGTCGCCGGGCTCCGCCGGGGCGTCGCCCGCATCGATCAGGCGCACGTGGTCGGGAAGCATCTCACCGCCGGTGTCGAAGTCGTGGTGGGCCCGGAACGCCCCGTACCGCTCGGAGCGTTCCCTGACCGCTCGCGGCGCCAGTGACGCCGTGGTGGCAGCGCCCGCCGCGTCGTAAGGGACGCCGTGCGGCAGCCCGATCACCGCGAAGTCTGCTTCCAGGCGAGCGAGGTCAGTCTCGACGGGCGCGCCGAGGAAGCTTGCCGTGGCAGGTGGCCTTGTCAGCGTCATGGCTGACCCAACTATCTCGCATCCGGCTCAAGCGCGGTCGTCCCTCGAGCCCCTGCCCATGCCCGCCTCGAGCGCCATCAGCATGAGCCTGGCGCGGTCTGCGGCCTGGAGCTTGGAGAGGATGTTGGAGACGTTGTTGCTGACGGTCTTGCTGGAGATGCCGAGGCGCTCTGCGATCTCGGCGTTGCTGAGGCCGGCCGCTATCTGCTCGAGGATCGCGTGCTCGCGTCCCGTCAGCTCGGTGAACTCGGGGCCGGGCGCCGGCTGGGCGGCGGCCGAGAGGAAGCTCATGACCTTGGCCGCGATGCCCGGGCTGAAGATGGCGCCCCCACGCGCCACCGCTTGGACCGCCTGGATCAGCTCCACCCGGCTGGCGTCCTTCAGGAGGTAGCCGCGAGCACCGGCACGGATGGCTGGGAACACCGATGTGTCGTCGGCGAACACGGTGATGACAAGGATGCCTATGTGCGGCTGTGCGCGGTGCAACCGCCGCGTGGCCTCGATCCCGCTCATTCCCGGCATCCTCAGGTCCATCAGCACGACGTCGGGCTGTAGCTCCTCCGCGAGTGCCAGGCAGCCGGCGCCGTCTTCGGCCTCTCCCACTACCTCGATACCCGGCTCTGAGCCCAGGATGGCCTTCAGGCCGGTCCGGGTGATCTCCTGGTCGTCGGCGATGAGCACTCGCGTTCCCTCCACCCTCATGCCCCCAGCCACGGCAGCGTGGCGCGCACGACGGTGCCACCCTGCGGCGAACTCTCGGTCACGAACGCTCCGCCCACCTCGCGCGCTCGGCTGCGCATCGAAACCAGTCCCAGGCCCGGGGGCGACGCGCTCACGTCGCGTCCGAAGCCGTCATCGGCCACCTCCAGCTCCAGGTAACGAGGCGCGGCAAGGACGCCGGGAACATCGACCTTGTCGAGCACGCGCAGCCGCACCCAGCAGTTCCTCCCGCCCGAGTGCTTGAGGGCGTTCGAGAGAGCCTCTCTTGCGATGTGGTACGCGGCCAACTCGATAGCGGCGGGAACCTGGCCGAGGTCGTCGGCCTCGAGGCGCAATCGCATGGCCGAGGTGCTGCGCAGCGCCTCCAGCCGCTCCCTCAGCGCCTCGACGAGGCCAAGCGCGCTGAGCTCGGGCGGGTGCAACCGGTGGGCGAGCGTGCGGACCCTACCGATCACCGCCTGAGCTTCCGCGCTCAGCTCGGTCAGGTGCTGCTTGGCGGCCGCAGGGTCGTCGTCGACGAGAGCCGCCGCAGCCTCCGCCTGACGCATCAGCCAGGTGAGGCGGTGGCCCACGTCGTCGTGAAGGTCGCTGCCGAGGCGACGCCTGTCCTCCTCGCGCGCGCTCAGGTTCGCGATGCGCTCTCGCTCCAGGTCGGCCTCCAGCTCGAGCGAGTGCACGAGAGTCCCCACCTGTGTCGCCAGGGTCGCCAGCAGCTTGCGATCCGACGAAGACAGGCGCCCCTCGGCTTGTCGCGGCGACACGACCAACTCACCGACGACCTGCCCGCCGTGGCTAAGCGGGAACGCCTCGCTCACCTGGCGAGGCTCGCCGTACGTGACTGCCGTACCCGCCCCGATCCGGACGGCCGCGAACGGGAGCCGCAAGGTCTCGGCCACGGTTCTGACCGCCCGATCCAGTGCCTCTCCCGGCCGCGGCGTGGCGCGCAGACCCTCGCCCAGCCGCGACACGATCTCGTACGGTTCGTCGCGGAACCCGTACAGCAGCCGGTTGGCCGCTCGTTGCAGCCAGCGGCGCAACGGGTCGAACGCCAACGCCACCACCGCCGTGGCGGCGAGCGACAGCGGCAGGCTGGGTCCGCCCACGAGCAGGCGTCCCATCCCGCCCACCACCGCCGCGTATACGCCGACCGCGACGACGGTGAGGGAGAGGTAGACGAGCGACCGGCCGACGATCATGTCCACGTCGAACAGCCCATGCCACAGGACGGCGATGGCGAAGCCGGTGACGTAGATCAGATCGCACAGGCAGTGCTGGAACATGACCGCGTGAAGCAGGGGGACGTGTGGGATCCAACCGATCTCCTGCAGCCAGAAGGCGAGCGAGAACAGGTTGGAGACGCCGAAGGCGAAGGCGAACCAGCGGACGCTGGCCGCCTGAGGCCCGGAGCCGCCGGCGTACGCGAGCCGGGCGACGGCGAGCAGTCCGAGGACCGCGTACAGGCCGGTCATCAGCGGCACGAGCGCCACCAGGCCGTACAGCCACACCGCCGCCAGCACCAGCCAAGGCACCAGATACAGGAGCCACACGGCCACCCTCGGCGGCGGCCTCGTGGCCGGGAACGCGAGTATCAGGTGGACGCCCAGCGCCGGCGCCAGCAGCCACGTGAACAGGTCGCCGGCGAACCGCGTCGCGTAGAAGACGGCGGGTGACAGGGTTGCCTGGACGCTCACGGGCGCCACCGCCGTCGTGATCACGGTGCCCAACATGACGCTCTCGAGCAGGAAGAAGAGCCTGGCACTGGCCAGGTCCGGCCGCCGTAGGAACACGAACGCGGCCAGCGCCCAGGCCAGCCAGCGGTAGATGCCGCCCATGGGCGAGTCCGTGAGAGCCAGCCATACCGTCCTGGTGATCCCGCGCGCGGTCCACGCTCTGAGAGGCACCGCGACGTCTATGGCCTCGCCGCCGCGCTCGACCGTGTAGACCTTGACCTCGCCCGCCTCGTACGAGAGGTCGGGCCGCCGCAGGCTCACCGCTTCGAACATGAGGAGGGGGAACGGCGCCTGGTCCACCGCGAGTAGCCGGTCGCCTGGCCGGAGCGCCCCGATGTCGGGGTCGGCCTCCGGTTCCGCTGTCCCCGGCATGAGGTCTTCCGCGAAGAGCGGCGCTTCGGCGGGCGGCAGCAGGCGCCAACCGTCGGTCGGCACGGTGAACAGGTACGCCTGTAGGGCGATCAGTGACAGGAGGAAGCTGGCAGCGCCCCACAGGACCACGCGGCCGGGGCGCGCGATGCTCGCTCGCGCCGGCGCGGGTGACTGGCTCGCTACGACAGCGGATGCGTCCACGGGAACCCCTCCCGCGAGCGACTGCTCGAGCCAACGTGAGGACGCCAAGGATGTCAGTCGTCGGTGCTGAGCAGAGTGTACTCGCGCGCCTGGCAGGTATCGCCGGCGTATACGAGTGGCTGTGCCCGCCACCACGCCAGGGACCGCGCGTTCTGGTACTCCCGCTGCGCGCGGATGATGGCCCGCGTCGCGGCTTCGGCTTCGGCTTCGGCCTCCGCCTCCAGAGCGGCGAGCCTCGACTCCTGGTACTCGAGTTGCGCTGCCACGACGGCCTCCGGCACCGGGTCCGGAGTAGTGGCGGTTCCCTGGGCGCGTACGCAGACGAGCGCCGAGGTCAGCAGCACCGCGGCCCAACCGATCGCTGTCCGCGTCACCGAGTTGCCCCGCTGCGATCTCACGATTTCGTTCATCTCGCTCTCCTCACGGCGCCTCCAGCGCGCCCTCGACGGAAGGAGGCTAGGTCCGTTCGAGTAGGGTCGCTAGAGAACACGTTCCCGGTGTGGTCGGGAAGGCCGCCGGGAATCCCGACAAGCGGTGGGGTGTTGGCCGCCCGCCTGCCGGGGCGGGCGAGTTACCCGGCCCGTGATGTGATGTGACCTGACAGACGACGACCAACGGGCGCGGGGGCGCGGTCGCCGCGCCGGTCACGCAGGACGCGAGCGATTCGAACGGAGCGACCATGAGCGGTAGCCGAACAGTGAGAGCGCCACGGGGCGGGAAGCGGACCGCCAAGGGCTGGATCCAGGAGGCCGCCAAGCGGATGCTGATGAACAACCTGGACCCGGACGTGGCCGAGAAGCCCGAGGAGCTCATCGTGTACGGCGGCAGGGGCAAGGCCGCGAGGTCATGGGATGACTTCGACAGGATCGTCGCGACGCTCGATCGCCTCGAGGACGACGAGACGCTCCTGGTTCAGTCGGGCAGACCTGTTGGGGTCTTCCGCACCTTCCCGCAGTCGCCTCGAGTGATCATCGCGAACAGCAACCTCGTGCCCAAGTGGGCCACGTGGGAGCACTTCGACGAGCTGGACGCGGCGGGCCTGATGATGTACGGCCAGATGACCGCGGGCAGTTGGATCTACATCGGCACCCAAGGCATCCTCCAGGGCACTTACGAGACGTTCGCCGCGGCTGCCCGCAAACACTTCGGCGGGACTCTGGCCGGGACCATCACGCTGACGGCGGGTCTGGGGGGCATGGGCGGTGCTCAGCCGCTGGCCGTGACGCTGAACGGCGGCGTGGTGATCGCCGTGGAGGTGGACCGCCACCGCATCGAGCGGCGCATCGAGACGCGCTACCTGGACACATGGACGGCCGACTTGGACGACGCGCTACGTCGGGCCGAGCAGGCCAAGTCGGAGAGGCGGGCGCTCTCCATCGGGCTGCTAGGCAACGCCGCCAACGTCCTGCCGGAGCTCTTGCGCCGCGGCTTCGTACCGGAGCTCGTGACCGACCAGACCAGCGCCCACGACCCGATCTACGGCTACGTTCCTCCCCTGGCGCCCGACGAGGACGCGGCCGCGGCCCGTTCCGCCGACGCCCGCGCCTACCGGGTGCGCGTGCTAAGGGCGATGGCCGAGCACTGCCGCGCGATCGTCGAGATGCAGCGGCGCGGCGCCGTGGCGTTCGACTACGGGAACAACCTGCGAGCCTTCGCCCGGGAGGGCGGCTTCGATGACGCCTTCGCGTACCCCGGCTTCGTCCCGGCGTTCATCCGGGATCAGTTCTGTGAGGGGCGCGGGCCCTTCCGGTGGGTGGCGTTATCTGGCGACCCGGCGGACATCTACCGCACGGACCGCGCTCTGCTCGAGCTCTTCCCCGGCGACGAGCACCTGCGGCGGTGGTTGACGGAGGGCGTCAAGACGTTCGAGTTCCAGGGCCTGCCCGCGCGCATCTGCTGGCTCGGCTACGGCGAGAGGGACAAGGCCGGCCTCGCCTTCAACGACCTGGTCCGCGACGGTGAGGTGAGCGCGCCCATCGTCATCGGCCGCGACCACCTAGACGCCGGCTCGGTCGCCAGCCCCTACCGCGAGACGGAAGCCATGCAAGACGGCTCCGACGCCGTCGCCGACTGGCCGCTGCTCAACTTCGCGCTCAACGCCGCTTCGGGCGCGGCGTGGGTGAGCTTCCACCACGGCGGCGGCGTTGGCATGGGCTACTCCCTTCATGCCGGGCAGGTGACCGTGGCGGACGGCAGTGACGACGCGGCCGAGCGGCTGTCCCGCGTCTTGCTCAACGACCCCGGCACCGGGGTCATGCGCCACGCCGACGCCGGCTACGACAGGGCGAAGCAGGTGGCCCGCGAGAGGGGCCTCGACCTGCCCAGCGCGTGAGGTTGCGTGGCGGCGGGGCGGGCCGGGACCTGACTTCCTGCTGAGGTTGCGTGGCGGCACGTCTGGGTCTACAGTCTCGCCATGAACACGCTCGGGCGATCACCGGCCCGGCGCCTTCATCTCCCGCAACGCGTACTCGGCGCCGTCCTCTTGGCGGCCATCTGCACGCTGGCCCAGGCCCAAGGGTCCAGAGCCGACATCCGTTTCACGCTGGCAGGCGGCGACCACGACGGGGAGTACGTCCTGACCGACGTGCCCATGTTCCTGTGCGGCTTCGACTTCTCCGGTGCCGGCTCCTACGGGGTCCAGTACTACGCCGACGACCCGTCCGCCGCGCCGAGTATCATCCAGCTCGCCCACGAGGTGGTCATGCCTGACGTCGGGTACTGGTCGGCGGAGCTGCTCATCGGGTTCGGTGACATCACCACCGATGGCGTCGT
>JBDZWC010000221.1:0-2453 GCA_040256005.1 Deinococcaceae bacterium
TCCGAGCGGTAGACGTACTCCAGAGCCACGTCGTCGAGCTCGAACGCCAGCGGCATGGCCGCACCGCCCCCGACGCGCTGGAACAGGTCGCCGGTGGCCGTGTCGTAGCTCAGGCCCAACGACCTGACCGACATGATGAGCGTGTTGTTGGTGAAGTCGATAGTGTTCGCGCAGGCCGGGTGAGCCAGCCGGAAGCGGGCGCTGCTGGAGCCGCCGTTCTGTTGGACGTTCGTGATGTCCAGGATGACGGCGTCGCCGTTGGCGTTGACCATTAGAACCTCGCTGTCGTCGAGGTCCGCACGTACTTCCGCGAGGGTGGCGCCAGAGGCGATCTCGACGTTGGTGGCGTTCTTGAAGCTGTTGTTGTTACCCGAGTCGTGAGGCAGCACCTGGTACCCGGCGCCGCCGTCCAGCAGCAGGAACGAGATCTGATGGGCACCTGACTCGTACGGCGAGTCCGTGACGCCGCCCAAGACAGCGCTGCGCAGCTCTTGCGTGAACACCTCGGTGACGCGACGCAGCTTGGCCTGAGCGCTGGTCGCTGCTTCGTTGGTCGCCTGGACGCGCAACGCGTCGACGACCCCGGTCGTGGCGATCGTGGCCACGATGCCGAAGACCGCCAGAGCGATGAGAGCCTCGAGGAGCGTGAAGCCCTGTGTGGAACGTGATCTACGTGATGTCATCGGCCACTCCTAGTTGATCCCCGGCAGCGGCGGTGTCGCCTCCGGGCCCGCCTGCGCCGGCGCGCCGAGCGTAGTGCCGTTCACGCACGACTCGCCGTCCTGATGCTGGAAGCACACCGCGATGTCGAACTGGACGACCGCCGCACCCGCGGCCGACACCGTTCCCGTCGCCGTGATCGACGCCCTGTACCGCTCGGGGTCCGCGAACCCCTCGGCGCCGCCTAGGTCCGGGAAGGCGTTGGCCAGCTCGCCGTAACCCCAGGCGAGGGTCTCGCCGGCCTGTGGCAGCAGGGCCTCGTCGCCCCCGGCCACCCGGCGACCCAGGTAGTTGAGCACCTGAGCCCCCTGTGATCGTTGACCCGAGACTCGCGTGTGCTTGAGGTTGTTGACCATGGCGGTCGTGAACGTGGCGCCGAGGATGGCGAGGACCGCTAGGGCGAGTACGACCTCGACGAGCGTCAGTCCGGCCGACCGGCGAGGGCCGCTGGGTTCCGCCCTTCCGCTCTTCGACGCCGCCCGTGTTCGAGCGTTCGATGCCGCCCCTAGGACCCGCTTGCTCTCCTCTTCGACCCTCACTGCTGCCCCCTCGCGACCCGCACCTCGCCGATCAGGGAGACCTGCAGGTCGTACGTGCCTTGCTCGGACGTGATACGGAACGGGTCAGGGAGGCTAGAGAGAGTTGCCTCGTCGACCTTGCCCGGTGGCGTGAACGCGAGGATCTGGCCCTGTTCCACGTTCAGCGACACCTCGTCGGGCAGCTCGAAGCGGCGGATGAGCTCGTTCGACTCGGCGTTGCGGACCTCGAGGTCGCTACCCGCCAGCACCAGCGATGTCCTGACCCCTCGAGAGGCCGCGCTGGTTGCGCCCTGCCAGACGCTCTGTTGCATCGTCCGGAGGGCGGCCTGGCCCTCCTGGCCTCTGACGACCGGGCGGCCGGCCATTACGACGATCCCGGCGACCACCGTCACGATCGCCAGGGCGATGAGGAGCTCCAAGACGCTGAACCCTGCATGGCGCCAGACTGGATTGGTGTTCCGAAGAAGACGCATGCGATTAGTCCTCACCACCTCAGGGGCGAAGTTAGGCGGCCCTCCATGACCGAATCCTTACCGGAAGCTTACGCGTCTTAATCTCTCTCACGCTGTGAGGTTTGACTGTCCCGAATGCTGAACAGCTTCCACGCCAAGAGAGGACCAACGGCGAGGACCCATAATCCGTACGCCAGACAATCGTCTTAGCTGCCCTGTGCGGAATCTTGCGAGTACGGGCTGTCCGCCGGTCTATCATCCGGCTGTCATCTTGGAGACTCACCGAGGAGGAGCTGGATGAATCGTCTACTCAAGCGGAGCGCGGTGGCCCTTCTGCTGCCCTTGGCTCTGTCCGCGTGCTCCATGTTCGTACCGCCGGAGACGCGCATGTCATTCGGCATGTTGCCGACCAACGAGTTGGGTTACGAAGTGGACAGCTCCGGCGGCATCACGGTCGAGGCACGCACGTTGGAGTTCAGTAACCCCGCCGGGATGCCGGCCACGAACATCACGGGCTATCGAGTCGCTTACTTCAATCAGGCCGGCACTCTGCTCGGACAGACCTCCAGCACCCCGCAGTCACTCAACATCTACGTGCCCGCCGGCTTCCAGTGCACCGCGCCCGATCCTGTCCTCGGCTGCAACCTGCAGTCCGAGGGCGCTCGTCCAGCCCAAGGGCCTACGTCTACATCGACCGCCATCCAGAACCAGTTGCTGAACGCAGATATCGTCGAGATGCACG
>JBDZWC010000112.1:0-9191 GCA_040256005.1 Deinococcaceae bacterium
ACTCCAAGTAGACAGAACGAACAGATGGCGGCTCGCCCTAGTGGCGGGCCGCTGTCCTTGTGCTCAGCGCTCGGCGGCCACGGGCAGGCCGGTCAGGGCCAGCTCGACTAGCACCGGCCTGTGGTCGGAGTTCCCGTCCCACGGCCCGATCTTCGCGTTCAGGGTCGTCCACTCGTCCGAGTGGAAAACGTAGTCGATGCGCAACAGCCAGCTCGGGATGTCGAAGCCGAGGGGCGTGGGCTTGAGCGGACCGCCTGGGAACGTCTGGCCGAAGCCGAAGCCGCCCTCGAGCCACGTGTCGTGCAGCGCGGCCGTGATCGTCTCGTAAGCCGTGCTGCGCGGCGTCGTGTTGAAGTCGCCGACGACCAGTGTGGGCCGGTCCCTCGACAAGGCGAACTGATAGATGCCCTCGGCGATGCGCTCCCTCTGTCTGATCGCGTAGGTGATCTCGTCCGGCCAGTCGGGCAGCGTCCGCGGGATGGATAGGTTGTGCACGTTGATGAGCGTCACTTGGGCCGTAGGTAGGTCAATCGTCGTGAGCTGAGGGTTCCTGGTCCCCAGGCTCTCGATGCGGGTCTCGAGGGGCGACACCGGAAAGCGGCTGAACACCGCGAGCCCGTCCCAGCGCTCGCGAGCGACCACGTCGTGATACGGGTACTCCTCCGCCAAGAGATCGACGAGGGCGGTGGCCATCTCGGGTGCCACCTCCTGCAGCGCCACGACGTCCGCGTCCGAGCCGAGGGCCGAGCGAGCCACACCGGCCGGGTCCGGGTTGTCCGTATGCACGTTGAACGTCATCAGCCGCAGCGTCGGGGTTGACGCCGGCACGGGCTCGACCTTCAAGCTCCTCGGTACGAGCGCGGGCCCGAACATGAACAGGAACACCGCCAGCGGCACCAGCGCCGCCGTGAACATGCCCCAACGGCGGCGCCACAGCCCTACCAGCAGGACGATCGGCATGGGGAGGAACAGGTAGGGCGCGACGCTGTTGGCGACGAACATCGCCCAGTGGCTGTCGCCGTAGTTCCGGAACGCGGCCCACCAAGCCAAGGCAGGCAGCAGCGACAGGTAACCGAGGACTACCAGCAGGTTCACGAACCAGCCGGTTCGCCTCGGTCGCTCCTGTAGCTCGGGTTCCGCCGCTTCCGCCCCTGAACGCATCGCGAGAGGTTACACCGGTGCATGTGTATCGCCGTGAGGCAAAGCTACCTTCCACTTTGTAGCCGCTTTCGCCTCTGCTTGAGTCTGGCGTTAGCAGGATGCGTTGTCACGAGTGATGGCGGGGATAACGGAGCCAAAGAATTCGCGGATACGAAGGCGGGCTCTCGACATTGCAGGGTTGTACGGAGTCAGAACAGAAAATGGCGAGGACTGCCGTGGAAGTAGGTCTCTCAGTTCAATGGTCCCGTAGTCACTCGTTATGAATTGACCGTCTGCAGTTTCGTACTCGACCAGCGCCTGAATGTTTCTCAGCGTGGATCCACTATTGTTTGTGACTCTACCTTCAGCCTCGACGTACGCCCCACCTGCCGTCCTGCCCCAGTGCCAGTCTTCAATTATCACCGCGGCCTGAGCAATGCGTTCACGGCAACGCTCTTGCTCGGCTCTCGCCCTAGCCTCTGCTTCTCTCGCGCGATCTGCGGCTGCGGCCTCTCTTTGAGCTTCTTGTTCGGTAGCTGTTGTTCGGTCAATCCAAACGCTTATGGCCATGTCTTCGTGTGCCACAAACGTTCCCGAATAGGTCTTATACAGACGATAGTCTGCGTACGGCTCGGGAGCAGAAAGCCGATATGTATGACTCGTCCCGGCCTCGACTTCCACCGTAGTCGGTGTTCGACCTGAGGGTCTACCATCAACAACCAGGCTCGCGCCTGCCGGATCGCTAAGGATTTCGACAGCGACGGTCCGTGCAGCAGGCACGCCTGGTGAATCGGTCTGACCGGTGCCGGCAGTGGAACCCATGTACAGCGAAAAGGCAACGGCCAGGGCAGCAATCGCAAGCAGTACGAATGCGAACGCCTTTTTCATCTTTCCTCCCCCAAAGTGTCCCTTAGACAATAGTGGAACTAGCGAAAAAGCACCCGAAATGGGCATAGGGAACAGGTGAGGCATCGCAGGCCCACTGTCTAAGATCTCTTGTAGACGAGAACCGTTTCCCGTCTTTGAAATCGGAACGATTCCGAGTTAGTCTGGTCCCATGAGCGAAGCGGCAGTTACCGCGGCGAGCTCGACCTCTGCCGGCACTCCCGGCTCTCGGCTGGCGCACGAACTGGCGGCCGAGCGCCAGCAGATCCGGCGCGAACTGGGGCTAACGGCGCTGACGGGCGTCGGCCTCGCCACCGGTGTCGTGGCCGGGTTCTCCGGGGGAGAGGCCGGCTTCGGTACGACCGCGTCCACCCTCTGGACCCTCGGCTACCTCCTGGCCTACCTGGCCGGCGGCGTCCCCGCCACCCGCCTAGCCATGCGCGCTCTGTTCCGCCGTCGCAAGCTGTCGATCTCGCTGCTCATGGTCCTCGCCGCCATCGCCGCCGCCTTGGTGGGCGAGGTGCGCGACGGCGCCATCCTGCTCTTCCTGTACAGCCTCGCGGAGTCGCTCGAGGGCTACGCCATGGGCAACACCCGGCGCGCCGTCGCAGCCCTGATGGACCTGCGCCCAGAGACGGCCAACGTCGTGAGGAACGGCAGCGTGGACACCGTGCCGGTCGCGCAGGTCGAGGTGGGCCAGCTCATCCTGGTGCGGCCCGGCGAGCGCGCCCCGCTGGACGGCGTCGTGGTGAGCGGGGCCGGTCACATGGACCAGTCGCCCATAACCGGCGAGTCCGTGCCCGTCGACAAGGTCGCGGGCGACCCGGTCTTCGCGGGCAGCGTCAACGGCCATGCCGCGCTGGAGGTGCGGGTCACCAAGCCGGCGTCCGAGTCCACCCTCGCCCGACTCATCCACCTCGTCACCATCGCGCAATCTCAGCGCTCGCCCAGCCAGCGCTTCTCCGACTGGTTCGGCCAGCGCTACACCGTGTTCGTGCTGGTGGGATCGGTAGTGGCCCTGGGTCTGTTCCTGCTCTTCGGCGTCGAACGAGGCGACGCCTTCTATCGCGCCGCGACCCTGCTCGTCGTGGCCAGCCCGTGCGCGATCGTCATCAGCGTGCCGGCCGCGGTCCTCTCGGCGTTGGCCCGGGCGGCGCGCTTCGGTGTCCTGTTCAAGGGCGGCGCCGCGCTGGAAGACTTCGGGTCCGTTGACGTCGTGGCCGTGGACAAGACCGGCACGCTGACCGAAGCGAAGATGCGCGTCACCGACGTCATCCCCTTCACGGTCTCGCGCGCTGCGCTGCTGGGCGTGGCCGCCGCGATCGAGAGCGGCTCGGAACATCCCCTCGCCAAGTCGGTCGTGGAGGCCGCGGCTCAGGAGGACATCGAGCGCCGGTCCGTGGCCGACGTCGTCGCCGTGCCCGGCATGGGCGTCACCGCCACGGTGGACGGACGGCCGTACTGGGCCGGCAACGCCAAGCTCGTATCTCACCTGGGGGTCGAACTGCCGGAGGCCGCTCGGGAGGCAGCCGCCCGGCTCGAGGCCTCCGGCCGCACGCTCATCGCCGTGGGTGACGGCAGCGGAGAGGCCGGCACCGTGATCGGGCTGCTGGGCGTAGCTGACACTGTGCGCTCCTCGGCCGCACCGGCGCTGGCGGCGCTGCGTGACGGTGGTGTGCAGCGCGTCGTGATGATGACCGGCGACAACGCTGCCGCGGCTATGTCCGTCGCCGCCGAGGTAGGCATACGCGCCGAGGACGTCCATCCCAGCCTGCTGCCCACCGACAAGGTGGCCAAGGTGGGCGAGTTGAGCCGTGAGGCGCGCGTCGCTTTCGTGGGGGACGGCGTGAACGACGCCGGCGCGCTGGCGGCCGCGTCTGTTGGCGTAGCGATGGGCGCGGCCGGCACCGACGTCGCCCTGGAGGCCGCCGACGTCGCGCTCCTCTCGAACGACCTGGAGCGGCTCCCGCAGGCCCATGCCCTGGCGCGCGACACCAACACGGTCATCAGGCAGAACCTCGGCTTCGCCCTGGGGATCATGGCCCTGATGGTCGTGTTCACCATCCTCGGCCGGCTGCCTCTGCCGCTGGGCGTGCTGGGGCACGAGGGCGGCACGATCCTCGTCGTGCTCAACGGCCTGCGGCTGCTGGGCTGGCGACCGCGGCCTGGTGGCCAGCGCGGCGGGCGGGCGTTGGAGCCCGTTACGACGGGGTAGGAGCCGCTACGGCAGGGTAGGACCCGCGACGGCCGGGTAGGAGCCGTTACGGCTGGGTAGGAGCCGTTACGGCTGGGTAGGGCCCGAGCGCATCTCCGCTCGGCGATTGCCGAGCTTCCCGTCGGGTAGGCACTGGTGCTCCGCTAGCGTTCCCGGCATGGGGGAACGAGCGCAAGCGTTGGGGTTCTTGCATCGGCCGAGGATCGTCGGCGCGTTTGTCGGCTTCTGTCTCTTCGCAACGGCAGCCCTGCTGTTCGCCCCTGTCGTCAGCGGCGCCCACGCGACCCATGAGTGGGCGTCCGCCCCACGCACCGTTGAGAGCCTTGACGTGGTGCGCCAACGGGGCCGCTTCGACTGCGGCCCCGCCCTCCTGGCCACCCTCGCGAACTGGAGTGGCGACCGCGTCTCGCTAGACCACGCGCTCGCGCTCGTCCATGTAGGGCCTACGGGCACGTCGTTGGCGGAGTTCGCCCGCGTCGCCTCCGACCTCGGGGTTCCCGGCGTCTGGTACCAGGTGCCCGGGTCCCGCCTCGACGAGGTCGCCACACCGTTCGTCGCCCATCTAGATGCGGGCGAGGGGTTGGGCCACTTCGTAGCGGTCGTAGGCATGCGCGGCGGGCTGGCGGTGTTGGCCGATCCGGCTCGAGGAGCCGTGGTGGGTGGCGCAGACCGCCTCCTGGCCGGCTACTCCGGGCGGGCGTTCCTCCTCGAGGAGCGGCTCGAGCCCGGGTGGGAGCGCTTGTGAGCGGGGGGTCGCCCGGCGCCGCTCACTGGCGGCGCGGCGTGGTTCCCAGCCGGCAGGCTTCAAGCTGGGTCGCTGCCGTTGTGTGCGCCAGCGTCACGGCCGCCATGAACGCGGCCGCCATCCGACCGTGGGGTCTCGGAGCCCTGGCTCTGGTCGCCGCGATCCCGGCCTTCCTTGCCATCAGCCGGTCGCGCACCGCGCTCGGTGGAGGGGCCGTCGCCGCCCTCGCGTCCCTCGGCGTCAACAGCGTGGCCTACGAGCCCGCACGCGTGCTCTTCCCGGCGGCGTACCCCGTCGCCCTCGCCGCGGCGTCCGTACCCTACCTGCTGGTGGGAGCCTGCGCCGCGCGGCTCAGGTGGGCGGCAGCCAACCGCTTCAGCGACCGCGCTTCTCGCATCTTGGCGCTCGCGGCTCTGCCCGTGCTGTGGGTCGCGGCAGAGTGGCTGCCGGCCCAACCCGCGATCCTCGGCGTCTGGGCGCTACCCCTCGGGTTCGTCGGCTACAGCCAAGTCGGCCTGCCCACGGCGGCGGTCGCACGCCTCGGCTCGGTCGCGGCCGTGAGCCTGCTGGTCCTCGCAGCGAACGCCTCCCTGGCGGCCGTCTGGCTCGTAGCGGCCTGGGCACGCGCCCATGGGCGCCACAGGTCGGCCTCTCGGTCTCACCTGGTGCCGCTGACCGTGGCGGCGTTGTTCGGGGTCGTTTGGGCCGCGGGTGAGGTGGGTAGCGCACCTGGACGGGAAAGCCTCGAGTTCATCCCATCCGAGTCGCCCGGGACGCGGCCCGTCTCTTCGTCCAACGCTGGCGCCGGACCCGACGTCTTGTCGATCCGCATCGTCCAGCCGAACTTCCCCGACTCGGCCTACTACGCGGCACAGGTGTCCCCAGCCGAGCGCGAAGCCATGCGGCGTCGACTGGGCGCCATGGTGCTGGCCGAGGCTGCCGACCTGGTCGTTCTACCCGAAGCGGCATGGCCCGGAGCCATAGACCTGGACCGGCTGCCGGAGGTTGCGGCGACAGTCGGAGCCGTGTTCGGCGGCTCGACAGTCATGTTCGGCGCTCCCGCCCGCCATCTGGGTGGCGCGGGCGGCTTGAGCAACTCCGTCTTCCTGTGGGGTCCCTCCGGCCTGGCGCACGTCTACGCCAAGCGGCGCATGGTCCCCATCGCCGAGGCATCCCTGAGACCCGGCTCCAGGATCACGGCCGCCACCGTCGCCGGCGTACGTGTCGCACCGCTCGTGTGCTACGACGCCCTGTTCCCGTCGGACGTGCGCGCGGCTGCGGCTGCGGGCGCTCAGGTGATCGTGGTCGTCACCGACGACGCGTTCGCTGCCGTCTCCGACGTCCCGGAGCTCCACTTGACCGCCGTACGCATGCGCGCCATAGAGGTCGGCCTCCCCGTCGTGCTCGCCTCGAACACCGGCCCCTCGGCGCTCATCGCCGCGGACGGTCGAGTGGTCTCCCGGCTCGAGGGTGGCCGCTCAGGCACCCTGTCCGGCGTGATCGCAACGGACTCCTCTACCAGCTCTTACGCGCGCCACGGCGACTGGCTGGGCGGCACGACGGCCGTCGCTGCCGGTGGCCTGGCGCTGGTGGCCGCGAGAGGAGGCAGCTCGCACAAGAGGCCTACCTGACGCCCCTCTCACAAGGAGATAGACCGTGAAGCGATTCCTTCTCTGGACCCTGATGACCCTGGTCGCCGCCCTCGCGGGCGGGTTCGCCGTCGCCGCCGGCTGGCGTGCCGCTGCCCTCAGGCCGGTGGCCGCAACCGAGCTCGCAGACGTCACCGGCGGCGTTTGTTTCGTCAACTGCAAGGACGACGAAGACGACGGGGACGAAGAGCCCGAACCGCCCCGCCTGGTCGCCACCGAGTGGCGCCCCATCGGTCAGACGGACAGCCGAGCCGAGCAGCTCTCGTACTCCATCTACACCGAGCTCTCCAACGTCTCCGGCGACGAGCCGCTCCACTACAGCGTCAACGTCAGCGACCAGTGCCGGTTCAAGTGGATCACCGGCGGCGTGGGCATCTCCTCCGGCTTCAACATCATGGTCGGCCGCACGTACAACTGCGCCGTTACAGCCAACCTGTCGGGCCAGATCAAGCCCGGCTACCGCCTGAAGGTCTACAAAGGGGAGATGCGCCAATACTCGACGATCACCGTCGCTGAGTACCTCATCTACAGCGACGGCAGCGAGCGCGAGTCGGGTTCCCGCGACGTGGGGCGGCGCGAGCGCCGGTGGAGCCGGTTCCACCCCGTCCAGGTCTACGGGAACTGACGTGACCGAACGCCTTGCAGGACGGCCCGCCTCCTCGGTGGGCCGTCCGTACCCCCTCGGCGCCGCGCTCGTGACTAGCCTGGCGCTGGCAGCCTTCGGTGTCTCGTTCGCGCAGGCGCCGGGTGTCGCTCTCGCCGCGGTTCACGTCCAGGTGGTCCCGGCTGACCTGCCGGGGCCGCTGGTGGCCGAGGTGCTGTTCCCGCCGCCGCCGTTCGCGACATGGGACTCCGTGACCGCCACAGCGGACGTCGCGTGCCTGAGCCCGTTGGGGGTGGCCCAGACCACCGCCGGCGCGGCGTTGACACTGGAACTGACGGTGCGCGGGTCGTCGGACGGCCTGAGCGCGGGGGAGACCTGCGCCGGCACCGTCACCCTGCGGTTCGCCGCGGACGAGCAGGTCCACGAGGCAGCCGTCCGCGCGGTGTTCCTGCGCCCCGCGTACGAGCCGTACCCCTCCGATGACGTGCGCACCGGGTACGTCGTCGACCGCGTCTCGCTGTTCCCGGTGGGCCCAGGCTTCGGCCGTCTCCTGGAGTTGACGCTCGCCAACGACACCCCTGACCCCGTCTTCTTCACGGGCTTGGTCGGTCTGGAGCAGCTGCGCGGACTCGGCGCCGAAGCCTACCTGTTGCCGGGAACGGATCCCATCTCCAACCTGGAGGGGCTCGAGCGGCTCGAAGCTGATGCCCGCCTGGCCGTGGATCCCGGCGACGCGGTCCGGATCGGGATCGTCGTTCCCCTGCCGGAGGCCGACGCCGGCCCCTGGGTCGCCAGCCTCCAGCCTGCCGTGACAGTTGAGGTGAAGGGGCAGACCGCCTCCCTGCGCTTCCCGCTGCTCGTCTCCTCGAACGGCGTGGAGCTGCCTTGATCGGTCCGCAGCCGCGGCTTTCTGGTTTGGCTGTGCTCGTCCTGGTCGTGGCTGGCCTCGGCCGCGCCGCCGGCAACGGGCCCGCCTCGATCGCCGCCGTGGACACGGTGGGCCAGTACCTGGAGGCGTTCGACGCCGCGTACCGCCTGCCCGCCGCAGAGCACGACCCCGTGGCCATGGCCCGATCCGCCCTGCGCGAGGCCGAGAGCTGGTGGCTGCCACGCGTCTCGCTGCGCGAGTCGCTACACGGCGGAACCGGCGGTACCGTCCTCGACCTGTCGGTGTCCGGCGAGATGCTCGTGCTCGACGCCACCGCCGCGTCCGACCTGGCCGCCGCTCGGGCAGACATGACCTACCGGACGGCGGTGGCCGCCCAGGCCCGAGTTGACGCCACGGTCGCGTTCCTGCAAGACCTGGTCGCGTACGCGCTGCTGACGCCTGCGGCTCGGCTCGCGGTGGCGACGTCCGAGGCGATAGAGGATCCCAGCAGCGTGAGCGACCCGATGGCACTGCCGCCGGCCCGGCGGGGCGAGTACGAGGCCGCCCTTGGCGCCCGTGACGCCGCGGCTTGGCTGAGCGCGGCCGTGCGTGACGTCGAGGGGCGCCTGGCGCAGCGTCTGTCGGTTCCGGTCTCTACGCTCGCTGCGCCTTCGGTCGCGGAGGTCGCCGCCTTCGTGGCGGAGGCCTTGGATCCGCTAGTGTCACCGCACCTCTCGGGAACCGCTGCCCGACCGCTACGAACCTCCGGGCTGGACGAGCCGGTCGCCCGCTGTCTCGCGCGGGCACCCGCGCTGGACGTCGCCACGGCGAGACGCGACCTCGCGTACGCCAGACGCGCGTCTGCCGGTGCTCCAGACGTCCTCCTGGAGCTGACCACGGGCCTCGACACCACCGTGCCGTTGGCGGGCACCGCGGCCGGGCCGCCCGCGAGCGCCCGCGTCGGGCTGGAAGCAAGGTTCGTACTGCCTGACTCGTGGCCGGTGGCCGGCACGCTGAGCGCGACCGCAGCCCTGACGGGCCTTTCGCAGACGGCCGAGGTCTCGTGGCCGCCGCGGACGCAACCC
>JBDZWC010000222.1:0-2436 GCA_040256005.1 Deinococcaceae bacterium
GCTTGTCGTGCACGCTCACGCCCTGGCCGCGGTAGACCTTCTGGATCTCGTCGACGAGGTAGGCGCGCACGGCGTCGGGGCCGCGCGACTCGAGCAGGTCGTGTGGGTTGATGCTGCCGCGCGTGAGCGGGTCGCCGGCCTCCACGCGCTCGCCGTCCTTGACGATGACGCGCATGGTGCGGTCGATCTTGTAGGTCTTGCTGAACTCACCGTCGTCGGAGGTGACGGTGATGCGGACCCGGTCGTCGTCCTCCTCGATCGAGACGACGCCGTCGAGCTCGGAGATCACGGCCCTCACCTTGGGCTTGCGGGCTTCCACCAGCTCGATGACGCGCGGCAGACCCTGGGTGATGTCGGCCCCGGTCGCGATGCCGCCCGTGTGGAACGTGCGCATCGTGAGCTGCGTGCCCGGCTCGCCGATGGACTCGGCGGCGATGGTGCCTACTGCCTCGCCCAGGCTGACGTCGCGCATGAGCGACATGTCGAGCCCGTAGCAGGCGATGCACACGCCGGCGCGCGTCTGGCACGTGAGCGGGCTGCGCACCTGGACGGACTTCACCTCGGGGTTGTCGGCCATGCGCGCCGCGATGGCCCTGACGTCCTCCATGTAGAGGACCTCGCCGGCGTCCTTGGTGAAGTCGCCGATCTCGAGGTCCAGCGCCAGGCGCCGACCGTAGAGGCTCATCTCCAGGTGACCGCGGGGACGCGCCCGGCCCTCGGCCGTGTACAGCTCGACGTCGAGGAACTCGGCGCTGCCGCAGTCCTCCTCGCGCACGACGATCTCGTGCGCCACGTCCACCAGCTTGCGGGTGAGGTACCCGGAGTCTGCGGTCCGGAGGGCCGTGTCGGCACCGCCCTTGCGGGCGCCGTGCGTCGAGATGAAGTACTCGAGCACGTCGAGGCCCTCGCGGAAGTTCGCGCGGATGGGCAGCTCGATGGTCTCGCCCGACGGGTTCGCCATGAGGCCACGCATGCCCGCCAGCTGGCGGATCTGCTGCGGGTTGCCACGGGCACCGGACTGCGCCATGACGTAGAGCGGGTTGAACGGCATGTTCTTCGAGAAGTTCTCGAACACGGCGTCCTTGACCTGCTCGGTCGTGTCGTTCCAGAGCCTGATGACCTGAGTCTTGCGCTCGCGCTCGGTCATGAAGCCCCGCTCGGCAGCCTCGGTGATCCGGTTGAGCTTGGCCTGGGCGTCCGCCAGGATCTCCTTCTTCTTCTCGGGGATCGCGACGTCGTCGATGCCGATCGTTATCCCGGAGTTGGTGGAAAGCTCGAAGCCGTACGACTTGAGGCCGTCCAGTAGTGCCGCCGTGCGCTCGATGCCGAGTCGCTTGAAGCTCTCGACGACGAGGTCGCGCAGCGCTCCCCTCTCGTAGACGGTGTCGTAGCGGATCATCTCGGCCGGAACCTCGCCGCCTGCGGCCAGCGTCTCGCTGACGATCCGTCCGAACAGCGCCCGGCCGGGGCTGGTCTCGACCATCTGGTCGTCGATGCGCACCGTGACGACGTCCTGCATGTCAAGCAGGCCTTCCTGCACGGCGAGCAGCGCCTCGTCGACGGAGCCGAAGCGGAACATCAGGCGCCCGACGCTGGTCTGCTTGCCCTCTACCTCGATGACCGAGTTGAGGTCGAGCTCGCCCTTCTCGTACGCCGCCAGGGCCGCTTCGCCGCTGTCGTAGCTGTTGCCTGCGCCCTTCTTGCCCGTGTGAAGCTGGGTGAGGACGTAGAGGCCGAGCACGATGTCGCGGGTGGCGTTGACGTTCGGGCCGCCGTGGGCCGGCGAGAGCAGGTTGTGGCTGGCCAGCATCTGCAGCCTTGCCTCCGCCTGCGCGTAGACGGACAGCGGCACGTGGATCGCCATCTGGTCGCCGTCGAAGTCGGCGTTGAACGCCTCGCAGACCAGCGGGTGGAGCTGGATGGCCTGCCCCTCGACGAGCACCGGCTCGAAGGCCTGGATACCCAGGCGGTGAAGCGTGGGCGCGCGGTTGAGGAGGACCACCTTGTCCGCGATGACCTCTTCGAGCGCGTCCCAGACCTCATCTTGAACGTCCCGATACCTTTCGAGCTTCTTGCGGGCGCTCTTGATGTTGTTGGCCAGGCCGCGCTCCTCGAGCTTCTTGAAGAGGAACGGCTTGAAGAGCTCCAGGGCCATGCGCTTGGGCACACCGCACTGGTGGAGCTGGAGCTGAGGCCCGACGACGATGACCGAGCGGCCGGAGTAGTCGACGCGCTTGCCCAGCAGGTTCTGGCGGAACCGGCCCTGCTTGCCGCCGAGGAGGTCCGTGAGCGAGCGGTACGGGCGGTCGGAGCCCGGGTGGTTGACCGGGGCGCCGCGGCGACCGTTGTCGATGAGGGCGTCGACGGCCTCCTGCAGCATACGCTTCTCGTTGCGCACGATCATCTCGGGCGCGCCCTGCTGCATGAGCTTCTTCA
>JBDZWC010000223.1:0-2425 GCA_040256005.1 Deinococcaceae bacterium
CGCGCTCGGCGTGATCGGTGGTGGTGCGGCCGAGCTTAAGGAGCTCGTCCACGGAGGGGTCGGAGAACTTGAAGACGTTGGTGGAGCCGCCGGTCACGAAGGTGCGGTAGAGGTAGCCGTCCGGGTCGGTGGAGCCGCCGTTGAGGCTCACGAAGGTATCGAAGTCGGAGTTGCGCCACGCTTGCACGAAGGCGCCGAACTCGGCCACGTTGACCTTGAGCCTGATGCCGACCGTGGCGAGCTGCGCCTGAACGACCTGCGCGACGTCGGACACGACCTGGATGGTGCCGAAGGTGATCAGGTCGGCGTCGAAGCCGTTCGGGTAACCGGCCTGGGCGAGGAGCTCGCGGGCCTTGTCGGGGTTGGTGGCGTAGCAGGGGAAGTTCGAGACGGGCGTTGCCCATTCCTCGAGCCCGGGGCTCAGCGGACCGCCCGGCACGGCGTTGCCGAAGTAGACGGCGTCGACGATCTCGTCTCTATCGATGGCGTAGTTGATGGCCTCGCGCACGAGGGGGTCGTTGAAGGGCGCGCGGCTGACGTTGAGGCCGAGCAGTGTGTAGGCGAGGTCCTGGACGCCCATGAGCGTCACGCCGCGAGCGTTCTTGAGCGTCTCGGCGGTGGCGGGGTCGACGTCGGGGATCAGGTTGTAGGTCCCCGTGCGCATGCCGGCGGCGCGGGTGGAGGCCTCGGGCACGACGTTGTAGCGCAACTCTGCCAGCTTCGGCTGGCCTGGGCGGTAGTAGTCGGGGTTGGCCACCAGCAGCACGTAGGTGTCGGGAACGATCTCCTTGAGCATGAACGGGCCCGTGCCCACGGCGGCCTGCTGCAGGCTGCCGCCGTTGGCCTCTACGACCTCGCGCGGAACGACGGTCAGGTTGGTGAGGTTCGATAGGAACGGCGCGAACGGCTCCTTGAGGGTGAAGGTCACTTCCAGCGGGCCCGTGGCCACGAGCGACGCGACCTCGTTGAAGCGGCTGGCCTGCGGCGAGCCCGTCTCGGGATTCATGATGCGGTCGAAGGAGTAGACGACGTCCTCGGCGGTCATGGTGCGGCCGTTATGGAACTTGACGCCGTCCCTGAGCTGGAAGACGTAGGTGAGGCCGTCGTCCGAGACGGTCCAGGAGGTGGCGAGCGCCGGTTCCAGCACGAGCCCGGCGTTCACTTCGAGCAGGCCGTCGTAGATCTGGCCGATGACCGCGAACGAGGAGAAAGCCGTTACGACGTGAGGGTCGAGGCCGACCGGCGCCTGATCCACGGCCAGCTCGAGCCGGCCCTGTTGGGCGAAGGCCGTGCCGAAGAGGGCCACGGCAGCGATGAGGAGGAGCCTTAGTGAGCGCATGTTGCCTTCCTTCCATGGTCGCGCCGTGGCACCCTCGAGGTTGGTCGTCTCCGTGGGTTCAGGGCGCGGAGGAGCGTGCTTTTGCTCCCCGAGAGTACCATTGCTAGACCAGTGGGGCGGCGGGTGATAGCCTTCGGCATGGACCGGAAGACTGACCCAGGTGCCGCCGAGCGGGCCGTGGCGGCGGCCACGCCCCTCCTGCAGGCCGCCATCGCCGATCGCGTGACGCCCGGCGCGGTGCTACAAGTGGCCGGCCCCAGCGGCCCCGGCGCCGCCGTAGCCAGGGGCGCCGTGGCCTACGGCGGCGAGGCGGTCACCCTGGAAACCAGGTACGACCTGGCCTCGGTGACAAAGGTGACGGCCTGCCTCCCGAGCCTGCTTCGGCTGGTGGAGGCGGGCGAGTTGCGCCTGAGCGACCGCGTCGACCGCTTCTTCCCCGCCGCCGGCTGGATGCAGGAACCGTCGTTGGGCGCAGTCACGGTGGAGGACCTGGCGCTGCACCGCTCCGGGCTTCCCGCGTGGCGCCCGGTCTTCGCCTCCGTAGCGGGCCACCGCGCCGTGCTCACCAACGTCTTGCAGTCGAGCCTGAGCGAGCCACACGGCAAGAACCTCTACTCGGACCTAGGCGTCATCGTCCTCACCGCCATCATCGAGCGCGTGTCCGGAACGCCGCTCCAGGAGTTCCTGCGCCGGCAGGTGCTCAAGCCCCTGGGCATGAGCAGTACGGGCTTCGGACCGCTACCCGCGGGCGCCGACGTGGCGGCCACCGAGGACGACGGCTTGCGTGGGCCGTTGGCGGGCCGCGTCCACGACGAGAACGCCGACGCCATGGACGGCGTCTCCGGTCACGCGGGCCTGTTCGCCACCGCCGCAGACGTCACCCGCTACGCGCAAGCCTGGCTGCGGTTCGATGCCCCCTTCGCGGGCGAGGAGCTGATGCGCCACGCCATCGGCGACCTATCGCAGGGCGAGGGCGCGCGGCGGGGGCTCTTGTGGCGCCTCGCCGAGGAGGGGTGGCCTCTGGGCTCCAAGGCGTCGGAGCGCGCCTTCGGGCACACGGGCTTCACGGGCACCAGCGTGCTGGTG
>JBDZWC010000224.1:0-2420 GCA_040256005.1 Deinococcaceae bacterium
CCACGTACCCGTGCTCCGCGATCCGGTGAGGAGCAACCTCGTGATCCAGCAGTTCATAGAGCGCGGTGCGGTGCAGCGGTCGGGTCGGGGTACGTGGCGGCGTGCGCGGTCGCGCACCAAGAAGCGCGCGCTCGTCATCAGCAGCCCCATCGGCCTCGGCCACTCGCAGCGGGACGTCGCCATCGCCAAGGAGCTCCGCCGCCTGGTGCCAGATCTCGAGATCGAGTGGCTGGCGCAGCACCCTGTCACGCGTGTGCTGGAGGCGAACGGCGAGCGGATCCACCCGGCCAGTCGTCACCTGGCGGGCGAGTCACCACATATCGAGTCGTTGATGGGGGCGGACCACGAGCTGAACGTCTTCCAAGCCATCCGCGAGATGGACGAGATCCTGCTGGCGAACTTCCATGTGTTCCACGACGTCGTTACCGAGGAGCCGTACGACCTCTGGGTCGGCGACGAGGCGTGGGAGGTCGATTACTACCTTCACGAGAACCCGGAGCTGAAGACCGCGCCCTTCGCGTGGCTGACCGACTTCGTCGGGTACCTGCCGATGATCGAGGGTGACGACGGTCGTGAGGCCTTCGTCGTGGCGGACTACAACGCTGAGATGATCGAGCAGGTCGAGCGCTTCAGACGCGTGCGCGACGCGGCCATCTACATAGGCGAGGAGGGCGACATCGTGCCGGACCCCTTCGGCCCCGGCTTGCCCCTCATCCGCGACTGGTTGCCCGAGCACTTCGACCTGGGTGGCTACGTGCGCTACTTCGACCCGGCCGACCTGGGCGCCAGGGCTGACCTACGCGCCGAGTTCGGCTTCCAGGCAGGCGAGACGGTCGCAGTGGCCGCCGTAGGAGGTACCAGCGTGGGCGCGACCCTCCTGCGACGCATCGTCGAGTCGTTCGAGCCCGCGCGCGAGCTGCTCCCCGACCTCCGGCTCGAGGTGGTCTGCGGTCCTCGTATAGACCCGTCCTCGCTACCCCGGGTACGGGGCGTCAGCTACCACGGCTACGTCCACGACCTGTACCGGATGTTGGCGGCAGCCGACGCGGCCCTCGTGCAGGGCGGGCTGTCGACGACCATGGAGCTGGTCGCGGCGGGCGTGCCGTTCCTCTACTTCCCGCTCACCAACCACTTCGAGCAGAACCGGCATGTGGCCCACCGGCTCGAGCGCTACGGCGTGCCCGCGTGGGCCCGGGTGCCTTACCGCGAGGCGTCTCCCGAGGGTCTGGCGGACCGACTTTCAAGGCTGCTGGCAACGCCCACGAACTACAGGCCCGTCGAGGGCGGTGGCGCCACGCGCGCCGCGGAGAGGATCGCGGCGCTGCTGTGAGGCGCGAGCCCGTCACGGTGCGGCACGCCCGGCGGCCGCTGAAGGCGATCGCCAGCGGCTTGGGGCGTCCGCCGGACCCGGCCGCCGGCCGCACCGCGGTGGTCGTCGGACCGCCCGAGGTCGCCTGGGGCGGGCGCGCCATCAGGGTCTCTCTCTTCGTGCTCAACCAAGACGCTGGCATCGACGAGGTGATCGGCGCGGTGCTGAGGTCGCTGGCAGCGGAGAGCGCCACGCGAGGCGAGGTCGGCGGTGCCCCACCACGCCGCCCGCATGAAGGGCCACCGCGCCGCGAGCCGACCGCCAGACCGGACGAACCGGCTGGGAGCGGCGCCGACATGGAACACGGCTCCCTAGATGACCTCACGGCCCGCGAGCTTCAGGTCCTGGACCTCGTGGCCCGCGGCCTCGACAACTCGACCATCGCGTCACAGTTAGGCATCTCGGACAGGACCGTGCGCAACCACCTCAATAGCGTGTTCAGCAAGCTCGACGTCGACTATCGACCACAAGCCGTCGTGTTGGCGCGAGAGGCCGGCCTGGGCCGCACGTAACGGCGACGTCCCGTCTGCGTCACGCCCCGGATCCCATGCTCCGTCCGGGAGGTGAACGAGATGGGCGTGAAGAGAGAGGTTCGGAGTGGATGGAGGCGGAGTCCGCCCAAGGCGGTCTTGGCGCGCCTCATCGTGTCGTTGGCGCTCGTGCTGGTGACAGGCGCTGCGCTCGCGCGGATGGTCGAGTTCGAGCAGTTCGGTGTCAGCGAGCAGGCGCGCGAGTGCTACTTCGCTCAGCGGGTCTTGGCCAGGTACGAGCCCGTCGCGCACCCGCTGGACACCCGTGTCCACGACGTCGGCGGCCCGTCGGCCCTCGGCTTCAGCGGCGCCGTGCTGGTTCCGCGCGCGCCGGTGGTCGACGTCAGGCGCGCGTACCGCTGCTACTACTTCTTCCCCGTGGTCATGTACGCCTGAGCGCAGCGCTTCACCGCGCCGGCCGACCTGGTACCGCCGTACCAGCAGTCGGCCGGCCACCCCTGGTACCCGGGACTCAAGACGAAGGCTACCGAGCGCACCTAGCATGGATCCAGCTAGCGACG
>JBDZWC010000225.1:0-2397 GCA_040256005.1 Deinococcaceae bacterium
AAAGCTCTCCGTCCCAGGCGGGCAGGCCTACGTCCTCCACACGGCGCGCCAGGCGCTCGAAGAACGGCTCCACATGCCCCTGCTGCACCCGGGGGACGCCGGGGAGGTCAGCCATGACGCGCGCCGCCTCGAGCATCTCGCGGGTCGGTCCTCCCCCGCCGTCTCCCCAGCCGAACGCCAGCAGCAGCTCGTCGTTGACGTCCTTCTGCCGGTACTCCCGCCAGATGCCGGTCACCTCCCTGGGGTCCAGCTCGCCGTTGTAGGTGTAGTGGTGGGAGTTCCGCTCGGGCGTCGTTATGAAGTGCGCCAGGACCTCGGTGCCGTCTATCCCGCGCCACCTGAACGTGTCGTGCGGCATGCGGTTGAACTGGTTCCAGGAGACCTTCGTCGTGACGAAGTACGGCAGGCCGCTCTTCGCGAGCAGCTGGGGCAGCGCCGCGGAGTAGCCGAAGACGTCGGGCAACCACAGCACCTTCGAGTCGACCCCGAACCGCTCGCGCATGTAGCGCTTGCCGTGAACGATCTGCCTGATCAGCGACTCGCCCGACGGCAGGTTCGTGTCGGCTTCCACCCACATCCCGCCGGTGATCTCCCACTGGCCGCCGGCGATGCGCTGGCCGACGCGCTCGAAGAGCTCGGGGTGGTCGCGCTCGAGCCAGCGGTACAGCTGCGGGCTCGAGTGCATGAACCGGTACTCCGGGTACTGGTCCATGAGGTGGAGGACGGTGGCGAACGTGCGCTGAGCCTTCTCGCGCGCGTGCGCCTGGCGCCACAGCCAAGCCAGGTCGATGTGCGCGTGTCCCACGGCGGTGACGACGGGCCGCTCGGGGTCGGTGCCGCCAGCCTCTGCCAACCCTGCCGCCAGTCGCTCGGCGGCCAGCGCGGCCGCGGTGTAGTAGGCGTCCCCGCCGGCGGGGTGGCCCTCGAGCGCAGCCATGGACCCGTGAAGCAGCGTCAGCAGCCGCTGGTGGTGCCAGCCCGCGGGGTCGAGCCGAAGCAGCGCCTGGTGAAGGGTGCTGACCAGGAAGTGGAGACGCTCGGCGCCCTCGTCGACCAGCATCAGCTCCGCGACCCTGAACGTCCGCACGTCGGGCACGCCCAGCACGCCGCTCCAGGCCCGTAGCGCGAGGTGGACGGCGCCGCCCGCGAACGTCTCGGGCGGTAACCAGGCCTCTGGATGCCAGATGTCTATCCCCTGGAGCGCTCGGCCGTTCACGTGCAGCAGCGCCTCGGCCGTGGAGTCACCGCCGTCGCGTGGGCCCACGAGCAGCCTCACGGCCACCCTGCGGCCCACCCAAGCTGACGGCACCGCCACGCTCACCCTGAACCACGCGACCTTGTCGTAGCCGCCCCAGGTACCTCCCACGCGGAACTCCCGCCATGACGAGTCGACGAAGGCGGGTTCGTTTGCCCCGGGCGGGTCTCCCTCCAGGTAGCGGCAGCTCGGGATCGGCATGCGCTCGCGCGCGGTGAACGTTCGCAGCTCAGCGATGCGGGCCGCGAGCTTCTCGAGGGGGAAGAAGCGCATCAACCGGGTCCTCGGTCCGAGGCGGCGAAGAACGCGCTCTCCAGCATGCTGCACAGCGTGTGGTAGATGGGCAGGTGCCGCTCCTGGACCTGCGAGACCTCGGTGAACGGCACGCGGATGCATACGTCGCACCACTGCGCCAGACGGCCCCCGGTTGACCCGGTCAGGCCCACCACGTTCAGAGAGCCCGCGCGGGCGACCTGAGCCGCGCGGAGGACGTTGATGGAGTCGCCCGACGTCGATATGCAGAGCAGGGCGTCTCCCGCTCGGCCGAGGCCGTGTACCTGCTGGGCGAACACCATGTCAGGCGCCACGTCGTTGGCGATGGCGGTGGCAAGCGACGGGTGCCCGACGAGCGAGACAGCCGGCAGCGCCCCTTGCAGGTGCTCACTCAGGTAGCCAGAGTCCTGCGGCGCCGCGGCGGCCAGGGCCGACCGCGCCTCCGCCCCCAGCGGCCGCTTCGAGTGGAAGCCCTTCATCAGTTCGCCGACCACATGCTCGGCGTCCGCGGCGCTGCCGCCGTTGCCGCACGCGAGCAGCTTGCCGCCGCCGGCGAACGTGTCGTGAAGGAGACCGTAGGCCCGCTCGACTTCACCCCGGCACGGTTCGAGGTCCGGGTACCTCGCGACCAGCGCGGCGATCATCTCGCGCATGTCCCATCCTCCCTGAGGCGCTCCGCCGCCCTCAGCAGCAGGTCCGGCGCGCCGAAGCTACCCGACTTGAGCACGACGTTCAGAAGCGGCCCCTTCAGCGTCCGGCAGACCGGCACCCCGGGCGCCAGCTCGGCGCCCACGCGGAAGGCGTTCAGACCGAGCCGCCGGCACACGGCCGCCGATGTGTCACCACCGGCGACGATCAAGCCCGTTAGA
>JBDZWC010000113.1:0-8861 GCA_040256005.1 Deinococcaceae bacterium
GAGGATGCCGCCCGCATGCGAGAGGTCGGGCTGGATGATGTCCGCGTAGCCGGCGACCAGCACGGGCTTGAAGTCCCAGCGCGTGAATAGCCGCTCGCCAAGCGCGATCGGAATCGTCGTGTGGCGCGCCACCTCGCGCAGCGCCTCCTCGTTGCCTGGCGGCACCGGTTCCTCGATGAACATGGGGCGGAACGGCTCGAGCTCCTTGGCGAGCACCTTCGCCATGGGCTTGTGAACGCGGCCGTGGAAGTCCACGCCTATGCCGAGGTCGGGCCCGCCGGCTTCGCGGGCCGCCGCCACTCGGGCGACCGCGGCATCTATCTTCTCGTGGCTGTCGATGTAGTGCAGCTCCTCGGAAGCGTTCATCTTCACCGCGCCGATGCCCCGTCGCCGCTGCGCAGCTACACCGGCGCCTACCTCGGCGGGCCGGTCCCCACCGATCCAGTTATAGACCCGTACACGCGTACGGGCCGCGCCGCCAAGCATCTCGTAGACAGGCACGCCCAACGCCTTACCCTTGATGTCCCACAGTGCCTGCTCAAGGCCGGAAAGCGCGCTGGTAAGCACCGGTCCGCCGCGGTAGAAGCCGCCGCGGTAAAGGACCTGGAAGTGATCCTCTATGGTGAACGGGTCCTTGCCGATCAGGTGGCTGGCAAGCTCGGCAACGGCAGCTATGACCGTGTCTGCCCTGCCCTCAAGCGAAGGCTCTCCCCAGCCCACGCTGCCGTCGTCGGTCTCGACGCGCACGAACACCCACCGCGGCGGCAGCTTGAAGGTCTCGATCTTCCTGATCTTCACGCGTCACGCTCCCTGCCTAGGGCGACAGCTTGCACGAACTCCGTTGCCGTCTGCGTGACGCGCCGCGCGTCGAAGGCTGGACCAGTCGAGGTCAAAGCGCCGCCCAGTCCCAATCCCACGGCACCCGCGCGGATGAAGGCCTGCGCATTGGCCAGGTCTACCCCGCCAACGGGCACAAGCCCGGCGTCCGGGTAAGGTCCCAGCAGCGCCTTGAGATAACTCGGGCCCAACGGACCGGCCGGGAAGACCTTCACGAACGTGTTGCCCTGCGCTCTGGACGTCGCGATCTCGGTCGGCGTCATGGCGCCGCCGAACACCTCGATGCCGTGCTCAACGCCGAACGCGTTGACCTCGGCGACCAGGTGTGGCGTAACCAAGAAGCCAGCGCCGGCGTCGACGGCCGCTTGCGCCTCGGCCCGATTCGTCACGGTTCCCGCACCAACGAACGCCTCGCCCTCCACGTTGCCCGCCACGCGCTCGATCTGCTGCAGGGCACCGCGTGTCGTCAGAGAGACCTCGACCATGCGGATCCCACCGTCAACAAGTGCCTCGACCATCGGCATAAGCTGGTCATCGGGAACGCCACGCAGTATGGCTAGCAGGCCGCTGCGGCGGAACTCCTCGGCCAGTGCAGAGCGAGAAGCCACGCCGGCGTTCACTTCGCACTCGCCCGTGCCGCTGGCGGCCACGGCGTCTCAGGCACGGGCGTGAGCGGCTCGCCTGCCTCGAAGTAGTTGCGGAGGTTCCGTACCAGCAGATCGCCCATGGCGTCGTGGGTCGGCATCGAGGCAGAGCCGACGTGCGGTAGGAGCACGACGTTGTCCAGCTCGAGGAACCGCTCGTCTATGTGCGGCTCGTTCTGGTACACGTCCAGACCGGCCGCCAGGATGGTCCTGTTCTTGAGCGCGGCTATGAGCGCGTCCTCGTCGACTGCCGAGCCGCGGCCGATGTTGAGGAAGACGCCGTTCGGGCCCAGCGCCGTGAGAACACGCCTGTCAACCAGATGCCTGGTCGCCTCGCCACCTGGCAGCACCGCGATCAGGACGTCCACGGCTAACGCCAGCTCGACCGGGTTGGCGTAGCGCCTGTACGGCACATCGGGGACCGGGTTACGGTTGTGATAAGCGACCGGCACGCCCATCACTTCCAGGCGCACGGCTATGGCCCTGCCGATGCGGCCCAGGCCGAGGATGCCTGCCTTGCGGCCGCGCAACGAGCCCTTCGTCGGCGGGAACTTGCCGTGCTTGGCCCAGCCGCCGCTGCGCAGGTACTTCTCGGCTGTCAGCAGCTCACGCAGGGTCATGACCAGCAGGCCGATGGTCAGGTCGGCGACCTCCTCGCTCAGCACACCCGGCGTGTTCGTCAGAACGATGCCGCGCTCGTTTAGGTGCTCCAGATCGACGCCGTCGTAGCCGACCCCGAAGACGGAGACGATCTCCAGGGCGGGCAGCCGCCCGATAAGGCGAGCGTCTATGGGTGCGTGGTTGCCGCGCGCAACGGCTCTTATCTTCGGGCCAACCTCATCTAGCAGCGCCTCGGCGTCGCTGGCCTCGTTCAGGAAGTGAAGGTTGAAGTGACGCTCGAGTTCTTGCCTCGTGTGCGCATGTATCGCCTCAGGCAGTAAGACATCGACCTTCTCCGAACCAGCCACGGTTTACTCTCCGAACTCGAACGCGAAGACCTCGGCGTCGTCCATCAGGAACGAGAGCTTGAAGTAGTCGATCGGGCCCCTCTCCACGGGCGCGAAGTCCTCGCCGTCGCGCCACCTGATCTGGTGACTGATGGCGTCGCCGGTGAAGGGGATGCAGTCGTCGTAGTCCCGCCCGGGCAACACGCGCCCGTCGGAGTCCAGGACCGCCACCTTGATGGAGCCCCCGTTCCTGCAGCGGGCGTTCAGGGAGAGGATCCGACCATGTGTCAGCAGCGGTCGAGTGACCAGCCGACCGAGCCTTGGCCTTACGGCGTCGATCGAAGTGACGCCCTGGTAGCGCAGGGTGGCGATGCCGAGGCAGTAGCGCATGTGGTTCGCAGGATCGCGGGCCTCCTCATGGTCCAGCCGCTGGTCGCCCGCGTACCAGTAATCGTGATGGTTCTTGGCGCCGCCGTGATAGAAGAACCACTCGTCGCCGAAGCGGATGGGCGGGCTCACGAGCGTCACCATGTATTGGTCCCAGTGCCCCTCGCCCCGCGGCGCGATGAACGGGCGCGCGTTATCGGTCGGGCGGAAGTTGACGCCGTCGCGGCTGTAGATCAGGCGCACGTACATGCCGTTGTCGGTGCCGTGGAAGACGCCGAGCGTGCCGAACTGCACCTTGCCGATCTTGAACTGGCCGCACCCGTAGTGCGCTTCGTCGATGTTGTCGACGTAGTCGTCAGGCGTCGAGATCGGCACGAGCTCCGTCCAGTTGAGGAAGTCCGCGCTCGTTGTGCGGAAGACGCGCCTCTTGTTCATCAGGTCGGGACGGTGCGGGAAGTACGTGCGGAAACTGCCCTTGCCACCCGACGGCGTCTCGATGCGCGACGCCGGCACGCCCGCCACGGTCATGTTCACGTGCCGCGTGTACTGCTGGAACAGCTTGGTTACCGGGTCGTATGTGATCGTCGAGACGTCGTTCAAGGAGTCGTTACTGCCGAACGTCGGCTTCTGCTCGTACGGGTGCCAAACGATGCCATCGGCAGAGTACGCGCACTCGACGATCTGCTTGTAGCTGGGCAGCGAACGAGAGAAGAGCATCCGGTAACGCTCTTCGGGATTCGCCGGATCGGGGTCGATGACCACCGCCGCGGAGTGAACGCCCACATCGGCCCATGGGTTCCGTTCGTCGGGGACCGCGCCTTCGACCCAGCCGGCGAGGATGTTCGTCTTGCGACCGTCGATCTTCACCAGGTCCAGCTCGGGCTTCTCGAAGTTGATGCCGTCCTTGCTGACCGCGTACTGCAGCCGGTTGCGCCACGGATGCTTCTGGTAGGGCTCCATGGGACCCAGGTCCTCGTACCAGCACTTGATCAGGCCGTCCGTGGGGTCGAGCAGGACGTTGTAGTTGCTGTACGTGAAGTACGGCGTTTTCTCCCACGGCCTGTCGCCGAACAGCACGGGCTCGTCCTGCAACGGCTTGGGCTTGTGCCAGCGGCGCGTGACGCTGTCTGCCTGCTCGATGAGCCAGTTGTCTACGAACACCTGGGGCTCGAGGCCCACCTGGAACGTCGTTCCGTCGATCATCCGGTCCGTCACTCGCTGGTCAGTCCTTTCGTAACGCCGCCGTCCGGCGGGCGCTCCCTCACTTCTCGGCCCCGCTGGCCAGCCCTGACACCAGGTACTCCTGCGCGAAGAGGTAAGCGATCAGCAAAGGCAAGGTCGACATGATGGATGCGGAGAACGCGTAGTGGTACGCGGTGGTATCGGACCCGAAGAAGCTGAACAGGCCAACGCTCATGACCGCGACGTCGCGCGACCTGGCTATGACGAGCGGAACGAGGAACTCCGACCACGACGAGAGGAACACGAGGAACCCGGCAGCCGATAGGCCGGGAAGGCTTAGCGGCGCGATGATGCTCCTGAACACGCGGAGGGACGACGCGCCGTCTATCACCGCGGCCTCGTCGAGGCTGCGCGGCAACGTGTCGAAGAAGCCCTTCATGATCCAGATGGTGAACGGGATGTTCGTGGCGGTGTAGATGATGATGAGCGCGACCCGCGTGTTGAGCAGGCCAAGTGCGTCCATGGTGAGGTAGTACGGGATGATGTTGACGGTGCTTGGCATGAGCTGAAGGATCAGCAGCGTGACCAGCACGACGTTCTTGAACCGGAAGTCCCAGCGCGAGAACCCGTAGGCTGCAAGCATCCCCAGCCCCAGCGTGAAGAACAGCGTGAACAGCGTGACGATGGCCGTGTTGCCCAGATAGGTGGGCAAAGAGGTGCGCCTGATCACGTCGGCGTAGTTCGACCAAGTGAAGTCGCGGGGGAAGAACGTCGTTGGGTAAGCGAATATCTCGGACGGGTTCTTGAAAGATCCGAGGAGAACCCACGCCAGCGGCAGGAGGATCACGAGCGCCAGCAACGCGTATAGCAGGTAGGTGACGACGTTCCCTACTACCTTGCGTGGCAACCGTCGCCTCGGCCGCCGGCCTTGGGTGGTGGCGCCTTGAACGACCGCGCTGGCCTCCATCAGCGGTACCCCAGCACGCGCAGGTAAACGAGCGTCAGCACCAGGTTCAGCGCCAGTATCACGGTGGAGATCGTGGATGCGTATGCGACGTCCAGGACCTCGAACCCCTGCTTGTAGATGCTAAGCGCGAGGACCTCGGTGGCGCGGCCGGGCCCGCCGCCTGTTAGCGCCAGCGGTATGTCAACGTGGTTGAGCGTCCCCGAAGTCACCATGATCACGTTGATGAGCAGGATGGGCCTGAGAGAAGGCAGCGTTATATGCCTCAGCTGCTGCCAGGGGCTGGCGCCGTCTATCCCGGCGGCCTCGTACAGTTCGCGCGGCACGGTCTGAAGCCCGCTTAGCTGAAGCATCACCGACAGCGGCGTTGCCCGCCACACCAGCACCAAGATCATGATGATCATGGCGACGGTCGGGTTCGAGAACCAGCTCTGGTTGGGTATGCCCAAATGGCTGACCAGCGTGTTCATGATCCCCAGCCGGCTGCCGCTGAAGAACTGCTGGAAGACGAGGGCGACGATGATGCTGGGTATGACCCAGGGCAGGATGGCGATCGAACGCATGAGCCTCCTGCCTCGTACCTGCCGGTCCAGCAGCAGTGCAATGAACAGCCCGAAAGCGAGCTGCAGCACGCCGACCGCGCCGACGAAGATAGCGGTGTTGCCAAGCACCTGCGGAAGCGCCTGCCACTCCAGAAGCCGCACGTAGTTGGCGAGCCCAACGAAGCGCGATTCGGTGAACGCCAGGTGCCGGTTGGTGAACGAGACGTACACGCCGTATACGGCCGGGTAGGCCGTCATCGCCAGCACGAGGATCACGGCCGGCGCGATGAAGTAGAGATACTGGTGACGCTTCGTCATCTAGATAGTTGCCCGGGAAGCGGTGGCGCCTCCCGGGCTGAGAATCCCTTGTGCCTTAGCGGTCAGTCAGGCGTTCGTACTCGGCCATGACGACGTCGCGGGCGTTGTCAACGGCTTGTGCCGGCGTTATCTCGCCCGACACCACGCCAGCCAGCTCGTTCGACCAGGCGTTGGTGATGATCGGGTAGATGGGCACGGACGGGCGGGGCTTCATGCGGCCGCTCTCGACGATCTCGCGGAACTGCTGCATGAGCGGGTCGTCACGGTAGAACGGCTGGTCCCAGACCTGGTTCACGACGGGGATATGGCCGGCTCCGGCGTTCAGCTCGCCGATGATCTCGGGGCTGGTGATGAACTCGATGAAGCGCCAGGCGGCCTCCTTCACCTCCGGGTCCGAGGCGAAGATGCCGTACGTGAAGCCGGTCAGGGCCGGCACCGCCAGTGCGCCGTCCGGCAGCGGGTAATTGAACGCGCCCAGGTTCCCGCGCAGGGTGGGCGTGTCGTTGTAGAAGCTGGTGATGTGCGAGGAGGAGGCCGCGGCCGTCGCAGTCTCGCCCGTGTAGAAGTATGGCCTTATGCCGCGCTCGTCGGTGGTCGTGATGTCCTGCGGCATGTAGCCAAGCTCGACCAGCTCGCGGTACATCGAGAAGACGCGCTCAAGCGCGGCGCGGTTCTCGCCCTCGAAGAACACGGGTGCGCCCTCGGCGTCGACCAGCTCTCCGCCTAGGCCCCAGAACATGCTCAGCATGTGAAGCGCCGTGACCTCGTTGTTGCCGACCGCGGGCCACATCGTCGCGTACACGCCGGCCTCTTGGGCTGCCGCTCCGAACTCGAGGAACTCTTCCCATGTCGCGGGCGGGGAATCGAAGCCAAGCTCCTGCATCGTGTCAACCGGGTAGAAGAGCCCGCGCCACGACGTGTGGAACGGCACGGCGTAGATGTTGCCGTCCAACGTGACGGCCTCTACGGACCGGAGAAGCCAGTTGGCGCGGCTCTCCTCGCTCCAGACATCGTTCAGGGGCTGGAGCTGCCCGGTCTCCACGATACGGGCGATCCAGAAGCCGTCCAGCAGGGCCAGCTCCGGAAGGTTGCCGCTTCCGGCGGCGGTGAGGAACTGCTGCAGCGCCTCGGTGCCGCCCGCCATGACCTCGAACTCCAGGTTTATGTCCGGGTTCTCGGCCTCGAACTGGTCGTAGGCGCGCTGATAGGCATCCGCCACCGCGGGCAGGCCCGCCGCGGGGGTGAAGTCGGGGTGGGCCCAGATGAGCAGGTCCACCGCGAAGGCTGGTGTGAGGAGACCCAGTAGCAGGGTCGTGACCATCAACCGTTTCACAATCGATCCTCCCGTCTTGCGCCGGCCAATAGCCGGTATCCTCCGGGCCTGCTTAGACCCGTTGCTGCCGAGCGAGATCGTCCGACTTCCGGTTCCTCGGAGTCATATAATATTATTATTGATGCTATTGGCCTTGCCTGACCGCTGTCAATAGCTGCGGCACAGTGAGGAGGCACCGAAGTTGGCCGACGTTGCGACCGAGCCTGTTGACATCTCTGGATTGATCGACTCGATGCTGGCCGGCCGGCCACGTCTCTCGCCTCTGGCGCACGAGCTTGGCCAGCGCATCGTCGCGGAAGAGCTGGCGCCGGGCGCCGCGCTCTCCGAGCGAATGTTCGGCGACGACCGCAAGGTCAGCCGCACCTCGTTCCGCGAGGCCGTGAAGGTGCTGGAAGGCAAGGGGCTTGTCGCTTCAAGACAGAACACGGGCACCAAGGTGACGCCCAGACGTCTGTGGAACATGCTCGACCCGGAGGTCCTGGCCTGGCGGGTCAAGGCCGACGGTGTCAACGAGTTCGTGACGGACTTCCTGGATTTCCGCCGAGCCGTGGAGCCGTCCGCCGCCGAGGCGGCGGCCCTAAGGGGCAACGGCGAGCTGATCACCGAGATGCGCGACGCGTTCACCACGATGGTCGAGCTGGAGTCCGAGGAACCGTTCGGCGAGCGCTACGTCCAGGCAGATGTCAAGTTCCACCGGGCGCTCTTCGCGGGGTCGGAGAACGAGTTCTTCGTGGCCCTCGGGCGCATCCTGGAAGTGCCCATGATGCTCAGCTTCCTGCTGCACTCGCAGCTGCACGTGGGGCCCTCGAACAGGCTCGCACTTCACGAGCAGCTTCTTCTCCGGATCGAGGCGGGGGATGGCTATGGGGCTCGTGACGCGGTCTTGCAGCTGTTGTCTAACGTTGAGGACGATGTGTCCCGTGCGGTAGCCCAGTAAGTGAACGGCGACGCTAGAGTTGATGTTCCGGCAGTCTGCCATGTTGGCCAGACCATGGCCAGGTCTGGCCTTCGACTTATACTTTGCCTATGGCAGAGGTCGTAGCAATCTCCGAAGCCAAGGCGAACCTGAGCAAGCTCGTTAAGAGGGCGGAGGCCGGGGAGACCATTTACATCGGCGCATATGGCAAAGTCCAGGCGGTGTTGGCGCCGGCCCCGGTCCGTAAGCCGATTCCCCTGGGTGTCTGGGAAGACAAGAAGGCCGACTTCGCTATCGACGAAGCGGATCTCATCAGCCCGGACCAGGACATAGCTGCAGAGTTCGAGGCATCTATCAGTCGTACTCAGGCTGCCGACGACAGGTGACGCTCCTCATCGACTCACACGTCCTGATCTGGATGCTATACGAGCCCGCGAAAATCGGTACGGCCGCCGCGGACAGCATCCATGCGGCCCGACGTGTGGCCATTTCAGTCGTCAGCTTCTGGGAGTTGACTCTGAAGCACCTGAAAGGCAAGCTCCCTTACGCGCCTCAGGAACTAGTACGCGGCGCCACCGTACTTAACCTCGCCACACTGGAGTTGCGAAGTGAGCACGTTCCGCGGCTGGCAGACGTCAACCTCTCACACGGTGACCCATTCGATCGGATGCTGGTTGCACAGGCCCTCGCCGAAAACGCGGTCCTTATGACCGCTGACCGGAATCTCCTAGAGTCGAAATACGAGACGTTGGCAGCGAGATAGTCAGGAAACACGCTTGCCGCCGCTTTAC
>JBDZWC010000226.1:0-2362 GCA_040256005.1 Deinococcaceae bacterium
CCTCGAACGCCTTGATCGCGAACGGGGCTGTGGCGTCCGTGGCCATCGCGTTGTCCACGGGCATGACGGCGATGTCGCCGGCCTCGACCTCGTAGCCCGCTTTGCGGGAGAGCAGCTTCTCGGCTGCGGTCTGAGGCATCAACGTCTCTCCTGTCCCGGGGCCATAGGCGCCTCGTCCAGCCCGCCCCGCTCCCACACCTCGAACACGCGGCTGCTCATGGGCACGCCGAGGAGCTCTTTGGCCCGGGCCGTCACGCGCAGTAGGGCGGGCAGCTCCACGCCCGTCTCGACGCCCATGGACGCGAAGAGGTTGGCCACGTCCTCGGTTGCGACGTTGCCGGTAGCGCCGGGGATGAACGGGCAACCTCCCAGGCCGCCGAAGGAGGTGTCGAAGCGCCTCACGCCCGCCCGCAGGCCGGCCACGAGGTTCGCGATGCCCAGGCCCCTGGTGTCGTGCAGGTGCAGCACCAGCGGCTGATCGCCCACGGCGGCGCGCACGGCGGCTATCAGGCGCTCCATCCTGAGCGGATCGGCGCGTCCGGCGGAGTCCGCGATCGCCACGACCTCTACCCCGGCGTCGACGATGCGGCCGGCCAGCCTCACGACGCGGTCGACGGGCACGTCGTCCATGCCGCAGCCGAAGGCGCACTGCACGCCGCTGCGTACCCGTAAGCCCAGCTCGCGCGCCAGGGCGATGTTGCTGAGCAGCTGCTCCTCGGCGTCCGCAAGGCTCATGCCGGCGTTGCGCCGCGAGTGCTCCTCGCTGGCGGACATCGAGACGTCCACGTGCTGCAGGCCGCTCGCGGCGGCTCTCTCGACGCCGCGCCGGTTGAGGACGAGCCCGCTGTAGACCACACCATCGTGCTCGGGCAGCGCTGCGACCAGCGCCTCGGCGTCGGCCATCTGCGGCACCCTCTCCGGGTGGACGAACGACACGACCTGCAGACGCTTGAGTCCAGCGTCCAGCAGGCCGTTAAGAAGTTCCAGCTTCGCTTCCGTTGTCAGGGTGACGGGCAGGCTCTGGAGGCCGTCGCGTAGGCCGACCTCGACGAGCCTCACTCTGTCGGGCAGCCAGGCGGGAGCACCCTGGGCGGCCTGCGGTCCGCCGCGTGGGGTCGGGCTGGCCGTCACGAGTGATCGAACTCCAGCGAGTACTCGAACATGTCACCGCGGTAGACGGCGTCGAAGTACTCCACGGGGTCACCGGTCGCGCTGCGCACCACGCGCCTCACGCGTAGGGCGGGCTCGCCGACGTTGGCGGCCAGCACCTCGGCATGCCGCGGCTCCAGGGCGGTGGCACCGATGGTACGGGTGCTCGTGCCGATCGCCACGCCCAGCCGGTCCCGCAGGTAGTCGAGGGAGGACTCGCCGTACAGGAGGTCCTCGTTGGACAGCTCGCCGTCCGCAGACTCGATGACGTGGGCGGGTAGGGTCACCGTCTGCAGGCCGATGGGGACGTCCGCCGCCAGCCGCAGCCGCTCGAAGCGCAGCACCTGCGCGTCGGGGGCCAGTTCTAGCGCCACCGCGGCCTGGCCGTCGGGTTGCCCGAGTGTGCGTGACAACAGCTCCGTCCCTGAGCGCATGCCGTGCACCTTCAGGTAGTAGGAGAGCCCCAGCGTGCGCACCTTGTCCGGCTGCGGGCTGTGTTGCACCTTGTGCGGCAAGGCGAAGGTGCCTCTTCCCTGCTCCCGCACGACCAGCCCCTCGGCCACCAGTTCCTGGATCGCCTGCCTGACCACCGACCTGGAGACCTGGTACTGCTCCTGTAGCTCCCGCTCGGTGGGGAGCAGCACGGGCTGGTGCGCGTCCTGCAGCTCCTGGATCTGCTCGCGCAGGATCGTCTTGAGCTGGTGGTAGTACGGGACGGGGCTGCCGCGGTTCAGGGGCGTCATGGTCACCGCGCCCCTCTCCCGCGACCCATTGGTACGGACATCGTGTCGTTATATTGACACCCTCAACCGCGCTTCGTAAAGTTGCAGCAGAAAACCAAGCAGAAGCAGTTCAAGTGCCGACCAGGCGGAACAGGACCATCGCTTGTCGTTCGCTAACGGCCCCAGCTCGGCTTTGAGTTCCAGCGGGCAGGACTACGCCATCACCGGCCTCACCGCCATCACTGGCACCGACATGACGGTGGTCAGTGACTGCACGCTCGTCGTGTCCGGTGGGAGGATCACCGCGCTGGGACGGCAGCCGGCGCCGGCGGGTATGCCGACGTTCGACGGGTCGGGGCTCATCGCGTCGCCCGCCTTCGTGAACTCGCACACCCACATCGCCGACATCGTGGGGAAGGAGGCGGGCTTCGGCCTCGACTCCTGGAGCGTCGTCATGCCGCCCGACGGGGTGAAGGTCCGGCTGCTGGCCG
>JBDZWC010000114.1:0-8792 GCA_040256005.1 Deinococcaceae bacterium
AGGTGGAAGTGCTCGCGACCCGTCGTCTTCGGCGGTCGTAGCGCCAGGTAAGTGTCCGCAAGCAGCTTCTCGAGGGCGGCCTCGTCCACCTCGCCGGCGGCGGCCAGGGCACCCGATTCGTCTCGCTCCGTGCCCAGGTGCGCCTGCGCCGCCTCGTCCATCAGGCAGTTGCCGGGGCCCGTGTCGAACGCGAGCACGTCGTCGGCGCTGCCGTTCGCCGGCAGGTAAGTGACGTTGGCGATGCCGCCGATGTTGACGACGACCCGCGCCGTTCCCGGCCGCGAGTAGAGCAGATGGTCCGAGAACGGGACCAGCGGGGCGCCCTGGCCGCCGGCCGCTAGGTCGGACTGCCGGAAGTCGGAGACGGTGACCACCCGGCAGCGCTCGGCGACGACGGCCGCCTCGCCCAACTGCAGCGTGCTCTTGACGTGCCAGCCGCGCTCCGGTTCGACCCTGGGCACGTGATAGACGGTCTGGCCGGACAGTCCGACGAGCTCCACCTGGTGGCGTTCCTGCGCCGCGGCCACGGCGGCGGCGTACTCCTGGCCGATGCGCTGGTGGAGCTGGGTGATGAGCAGCACGTCGGACCTGTCGGGGTCCATGGCGCGGCGGATGTCTGACGCAACTTCGGGCGGGTAGTCGCGGGTGCCCCGGGCCAGCACCTCCCACTCCAGCCGGCCGCCCACGCGCTCGAGCCTCACCGTGACGGTGTCGATGCCGTCGGCCGACGTCCCCGACATCAGTCCGACGACGACGGCCGGACGCAGGTCCCGCGGGGTCAAGCCGCGTTCCCGGCGACGGGCCCGAAGCCCGCCGCCACCAGCTCGTGCGCCGCTCTACGCAGCCTTGTCACCGGTCCGGCGTCGCCACGGCGTGGGTGCACGCGGTTGGTCAGCAGCACGCAGACCCAGCCCGCGCCTGGATCGACGACGATGCTCGTGCCCGTGAAGCCGGTGTGGCCGTAGGCGGCACTGGAGACCCCTGCGCCGAGTGGCCACTCCTCGGCGTCGTACAGCCGCCAGAGCAGCCCGCGCGCTGGCCCCACGCCACCAGACAGGTCCTGCGTCGCCTTGCGCAGCCACTCCTCGCTGGCGAAGGGGGCGGTCAGCTCGAGCCACGCCGTCGCGTAGCGCACCAGGTCAGCGGCGCGCCCGAACAGGCCGGCGTGTGCCGAGACCCCGTCCATGACCGTCGCGTTCTCGTCATGCACCTCGCCAGTGAGCAGGCGGCCGCGCCAGCCGTCGTCCTCGGTGGGCGCCACCTGGACGTCCGCCGGGAGCGGAGCGAAGCGCACGGAGCTCATGCCGAGGGGCCCCGCGACGATGCGCTCGAACGCGCTGTCGAGTCGTTCCCCCAGGACCCGCTCGATCACGGCGCCCAGAGCCATCGCCCCCAGGTCGCTGTAGACGTAGGCGCCCTTCGTCTCCGTGAGGTGCGTCTGCAGCACGTTGGCAGTGGCCGTGCGGCGCTCGCTGAGGTTGGCGAACAGCGGACGCCACGCCGGCAGGCCCGAGCGGTGGAGCGCGAGGTCCTCGAGCGTGACGTCACCCAGCGACGGCTCCTGGAACCAGCCCGCGTTCGCGAAGAAGCGCGAGACCGTGTCACTGAGGGTCAGCTCACCCTCGGAGAGCAGGTGCAGCAGGAGCGGGAGGCAAGCGACCACCTTGGTCAGCGAAGCGAGGTCGTACACGGTGTCCTGGCTGACGCTGGGAGAGCCTTCTTCGTAGGTGAGCGAGCCGGCTGCGACGCGCAGCTGCGGCCCGTGACGTGAGACGGCGTGGAGCACCGCCCCGGGTGAGACACGGTCCCGGATCGCACCTTCCAGCAGCCGCTCGGCGTCCGTGTCCAGACGCTCGAGGTGCTCGCTCACGGCAGCGCCCAGGCGCCGGTCGCCCCACCCGCCGAACCGATCGACATGCGCGGAAGGCTACCACGGCGCCCCGGCGCTGGTCTAAGACTGGTACAGCCGCGAGCCGAACCCTCCCGCCCCGGTGGGGCACACGACCAGCCGATAAGATGGCTCACTGCGCCCTGGCGGTCCGCGGGCGTCACCTGACCGATGTCCATCGACTCCGTCCTACTCATCGCCCTCACCGTGTTGCCGTTCGTCGGGAGCGCGCTGTCCTCCACCCTGCACACGAGGGCTCGTACGGCGGCGGCGATCCTCGCGGGGGTGTTCACGGTCGGGTCACTGGCGGCCACGATCGCCCTCTACCCGCGCGTGGCCGACGGCTCGGTGTTCAAGTTCGCACTGCCGTGGCTCCCCAGCATGGGCCTCGACATCTCGCTGCGCTTAGACGGCGTCAGCTGGCTGTTCGCCCTGCTGATCACGGGTATCGGCGCGCTCGTCGTGCTCTACGCGCGCTACTACATGTCGCCGCAGGACCCCGTGCCGCGGTTCTTCGGGCTGCTCCAGGCGTTCATGGGCTCCATGTTGCTCCTGGTCGTCTCGGGCAACCTGATCCAAGCGGTCTTCGGCTGGGAGCTTACGAGCCTCTTCTCGTTCCTGCTGATCGGCTACTGGTACCACAACGCCAACGCCCGGGACGGCGCCAGGATGGCGCTGGTAGTCACCTCGCTGGGCGGCTTCTGCCTCCTGCTCGGCGTGATCATCCTTGGCGGCATCGTCGGCAGCTTCGACATCGACGTCGTCTTGGCCGCCGGGCCCAGGATCCTGGCCAGCGACCGCTTCGTGCCAGCCCTGGTGCTCATCCTCATCGGGGCGTTCTCGAAGAGCGCTCAGTTCCCGTTCCACTTCTGGCTGCCGCACGCCATGGCGGCGCCCACGCCGGTGTCGGCCTACCTGCACTCGGCGACGATGGTAAAGGCCGGCATCTACCTGCTCATCCGACTGTGGCCGGTGCTGTCGCAGAGCGACGTCTGGTACTACGGCGTGAGCACGGCCGGGCTCATCACGTTCCTGCTAGGCGCGTTCGTGGCCATCTTCCAGAACGACCTCAAGGGCATACTCGCCTACTCGACGATCAGCCACCTGGGGCTCATCACGTTGCTGCTGGGCTTGGCCACGCCGGCGGCGCTGGTCGCTGGCGTTTTCCACGTCCTCAACCACGCCACGTTCAAGGCCTCGCTGTTCATGGCGGCGGGCATCATCGACCACGAGACCGGCACCAGGGACGTGCGCAAGCTGTCCGGCCTGTTCCGCGCCATGCCCTACACGGGCACGCTGGCGATCATCGCGACGGCGGCGATGGCGGGTGTACCGCTCGTCAACGGCTTCCTCTCTAAGGAGATGTTCCTCTCCGAGACGCTGGCCGTGCACAGCGGCACCTTCACAGACCTCCTGCTGCCCGCCCTGGCGACGCTGGGCAGCGCGTTCGCTGTCGTCTACTCGGTGAGGTTCATCCACCAGGTGTTCTTCGGACCCAAACCCACCGACCTGCCCAAGGAGCCACACGAACCGGTCGTGTGGATGCGTCTGCCGGCCGAGCTACTCGTGCTCGTCGTGCTCGTCGTCGGCATCCTGCCGGGGCGCTCCATCGGTTGGCTGCTGGAGTCGGCCGTGCGCAGCGTGCTCGGCCCCCTCACACCCCACTACAGCCTGGCCGTCTGGCACGGGCTCACGCCGGCGCTGATGCTGAGCCTGCTGGCGCTGGCAGGGGGCACCACCGCCTACGTCGTGTTCCGCCGCTACCTGTCCGACAGTCCGGAGCAGGGCCCACCCTGGATGGGCCGCATCCGGGCGCGCCGGGTCTTCGAGCTCGCCGTCGACGGGCTATCGGCCTCGGCCCGCGGGGTCCTCCGCGTGTTCGGCACCGCCAAGCTACAGCCCCAGATGCTCGTGCTCACGCTGGTCGCCCTGGGCGCAGGCCTGTGGCCCTTCGTCCTGGAGGCCGTGAGGGGCGCCGGCTGGCACCTGCCGATAGGGCCGGTCAGCAGTCCTCTCGAGGGTCCGGCCTACGTCGTGATCTGGATCATGGGCGCCGTCTGCGCCCTGTTCGCCGGCTACCTCGCCAAGTTCCATCGCTTCGCCGCGCTCATCACCCTGGCCGGCACCGGGCTGGCGATGTGCCTGGCGTTCGTATGGCTCTCCGCCCCGGACCTCGCGCTCACCCAGCTGGTCGTGGAGATCGTGACGACGGTGCTGCTGCTCCTCGGTCTCAGGTGGCTGCCCAGGCCGGAGCCGGCCGAGGAGCGCACCCTTAGCCAGGTGCTCAAGGCCAGGGCGCGGCGCGTACGCGACCTCATCGTCGCCGCGGCGGCCGGGGCCGGCGTCGCCATCCTCGCGTACGCCGGCATGACGATCGACCCGGCCAACCGGCTGCGGGCCGACTCGTTGCGCTCCTTCTTCGTCGAGAACGCCTACGCGGGCGCTGGGGGCCGCAACGTGGTCAACGTGCTCCTGGTGGACTTCAGGGCGTTCGACACGATGGGCGAGATCACGGTGCTGGGCATCGTGGCCGTCACCGTGTTCGCGCTCCTGAGGCGCTTCAGGCCGCCGCGCGAGCTGCTGGGCGGCACCAAGCAGCAACTGGCTCAGGCGAAGTTCGACGAGGTCGCCGCCGACCGCGAGGTGGGCGACACCGCCGCCGAGTTCCTCTACGTGGCCAGGACGGCCATGCACGTGATGTTCCCCGTGCTGGCGGTCTTCGCCGCCTACCTCTTCATGCGCGGGCACGACGAGCCCGGCGGCGGGTTCGCCGCCGGCGTCACCGTGGCCATCGCGTTCATCCTCCAGTACATGGCGGGAGGCGCCAGGTGGGTCGAGGAGCGGCTGCGCGTGCTCCCGGTGCGCTGGATCGGGGGCGGCCTATTGATAGCCGCGCTGACGGGCGCCGGCGCCTGGCTGTTCGGGCGTCCGTTCCTCAAGTCGTACTACGAGCACGTCGAGCTGCCGCTGCTTGGCGACGTGGCGCTGGCCTCGGCGATGCTGTTCGACCTGGGCGTGCTGCTGCTCGTGGTGGGCGCGACCGTGCTCATGCTCATCGCGCTCGCCCACCAGTCCATCCGAGCGCCCCGCTCGAGCCCCGAGAGGAAGGCGGACGAGCCGTGATGGAGCTCGTGACCGCCATCGGTATCGGCGTCATCGCGGGCGCGGGCGTGTGGCTGATCCTGCGGCCGCGCACCTTCCAGGTGATCCTCGGGCTGTCCCTCCTCACCTACGCCGTGAACGCCTTCCTGCTGTCGATGGGAGGGCTCAAGCTCGGCGCACCGCCAATCCTGGAGTCGGTGGCGGGCGTCGACCCGTCCAGACACGCCGACCCCGTGCCCCAGTCGCTGGTGCTCACCTCGATCGTCATCAGCTTCTCGATGACCGCGCTGTACCTCGTCGTGCTGCTGGCCGCTCGCGGGCTGACAGGCACCGACCACGTGGACGGGGAGGAGCCCGACTAGATGGGCGTCGACCTCGCCACTCAACAGCTCGGCGGCCCCATCGCCAGCCAGCTCGTCGACCTCTCGCCCCACCTGCCGGTGCTGCCGGTCGTGCTGCCGCTGGTCGTGGCGGCGCTCATGCTGTTCCTCGACGAGCGACGGGGCATCCTCAAGGCGGGGTTGGGCGCCGCCACCTTGTCGGCGCTGGTGCTCGTCTCGTTCGTCCTGCTCAACACGGTGAGCGGCGACGCCGACGGGGTCATCGTCTACCGCCTGGCGGACTGGGCCGCGCCGTTCGGCATCGTGCTGGTCGTCGATCGTCTGGCGGCGCTGATGCTCATGATCACCAGCATCCTCGCCCTGGCGTCGTTCGTCTTCGCGGTGTCCGGCTGGGCGATAGTCAGTCCCCGCTTCCACAGCCTCTTCCTGCTACTGGTCCTCGGCCTCAACGGCGCGTTCCTCACCGGGGACATGTTCAACCTCTACGTCTTCTTCGAGGTGCTGCTGGCGGCGTCCTACGGCCTACTGCTGCACGGCTCCGGCCGCCAACGGGTTCGAGCCGGCCTGCAGTACATCGCGGTGAACCTGGGCTCGTCCATGCTGTTCCTGTTCGGCGTCGGGCTGCTCTACGCGTCCACCGGCACGCTCAACATGGTCGACATGATGCGCGTAGCGGCCGAGCTCCAGGGCGGCGACGTGACCGTCTTCCGCGCCGGGCTGGCGATCCTCAGCGTGGCCTTCCTGACCAAAGCCGGCGTGTGGCCGCTGTCGTTCTGGCTGCCCGTCGCGTACCCCGCGGCCACGCCGCCGGTATCCGCGATGTTCGTGATCATGACCAAGGTGGGGGCGTACATCCTCCTGCGCGTCACCGCCCTAGCCAGCGGAGTTCCCGAGACCGGTCTCGTGGAGTTCCTCAGCCCCTGGCTCCTCTACGGCGGGATCGCCACCGTGATCTTCGGCTCCATGGGCGTCCTGGCCTCCAACCAACTGCAGCGCATCGCTGCCTACGCCACCCTCATCACCGCGGGCACGCTCGTCGCGGCCGTGGGCACCGGCGACGCCAGAGCCATCAGCGGGGCGCTGTACTACCTGATCGGCTCCACGCTCGCCACCGGCGCCGCGTTCCTGATATCCGAGCTCATCGCCAGGTTGAGGACCGTCGAGTCCCCGGCGGCGTCGGAGCCGGTCGTCGAGCCCGTGTTCGGTGACGACTACGAGACCAGCCTCGAGGACTTCGAGGGCTACGAGGTGGGCATCGCCATCCCGGCCGGCACGGCCATGCTGGGCGGGGCCTTCGTCACCGGCGCGCTGGTGCTGGCGGGCCTGCCGCCACTGTCCGGGTTCCTGGCGAAGTTCGCGATCGTGAGGGGCGTGCTGGCCGGGACCGTGAGCGAGGTAGCCGCCTGGGTGCTCGCCGGGGCGGTGATCTTCTCCGGCCTGGCCACGCTCATCGCCCTCATGCGCAAGGGCGTGGAGGCCTTCTGGCGCCCCGGCGAGGAGACGACCGCCGAGGTGCGCTCTCTCGAGGCGCTACCAGTTGGGCTGCTACTCGCCTTGTGCGTCGCCCTGGCCATCTTCGCCGCGCCCGTGATCACCTACCTCGACGCCACCAGCGCGTACCTGGCCAACCCGGTCGAGTACGCCCGCAACGTGCTGGAGACGGGCCGATGAAGATGCTCACGAAGGTCTTCCCCTACCCGGTGCTGGCGCTGTCGCTGGCGGCCCTGTGGCTGGTGTTCAACCAGTCTCTGGCGCCGTTCGACATCATCATCGGCCTGATCCTGGGCGCGGCCCTATCGCGGGTCATGCTGCGGCTCGACCCGAACCCGCCACGGGTGCGCCGGCTCGACCTCATGATCGCGCTCGCGTTCATCGTGGCGCGCGACATCTTCGTCTCGAACCTGCGGGTGCTGGCGATGATCCTCAGACCGCGGCCTAAGCCGCACTCGGGGTTCGTAAACATCCCGCTCCAGCTACGCGACCGCTACGGCCTGGCCGTGCTGGCCACGATCATCACGTCCACACCGGGGACGTTCTGGGCCGCCTACGACAGGCGCAGCGGCGTGCTCACCGTGCGGGTGCTGGACGAGGAAGACCCGGCCGCGTTCTCGCGCCTGGTCAAGCAACGCTACGAACGCCGCTTGCTGGAGATCTTCGGATGACGCGGGAGGTCCTCGCCATCGCTCTCTTCGTGGCTCAGGCGATGCTCGCGCTGGCGCTGTGCCTATGCGTCTACCGCCTGATCCGCGGGCCGCGTGCGCAGGACCGGGTCACGGCTATCGACTCGCTGTACATGAACGCGCTGCTCTCGATCGTCCTGGTGGGCATCAGGACCGGTTCCGAGCTCTACTTCGAGGCGGCGCTGGTGATCGCGCTGGCCGGGTTCACCAGCACCTCGGCCGTGGCCAAGTTCCTGATGCGAGGCGAGGTCATCGAGTGAACCTCGCCCCTGACCTGCCTCCCATCGCCGCCCTGGCGGTGGCCGTGCTGGCCCTCACCGGCGCGGCGGTCGCCCTGACCGGAGCGATAGGGCTCTTGCGGTTCAAGACGTTCTACGACCGAGTTCACCCTCCCACGCTGTCCACCAGCCTCGGGCTGTTCTGCATCGTGTTGGCGTCGATCGTGACGTTCTCCGTCCTCGGCACACGGCTCGCCATCCACGAGCTGCTGCTGTTCTTCTTCGTCACGATGACGCTGCCCGTGTCCATGATGCTGCTGGCCCGCGCGGCGCTCTTCCGTGACAGGGTCGAGGCCTTCGACAAGGAGCTCGCCGCCGAGGTCAGGGCCGCCGCGCAGCAGGAGGCCGCCGACCTGGCCGCAGCTCAGGCCGAAGCCGCCGCGCTCGCTGCCGTGGACGAGCGACCCGGTCATGACGAGGACGCCGCCTACGGGCGCGACTGAACTCCAGCCGACCCGCGCCGTTCCCGCGCCACCAGCCGCTAGCCGCCCACCACCTCGCCGCCGTTGACGTGGATCGTCTGACCGGTGACGTAGGAGGAGTCGCGGCACGCCAGGTAGACGTACGCGGGGGCGCACTCCTCCGGCTCGCCGGCGCGGCCGAGGGGCTGGCCGGCGCCGAACTTCGCGACCTCCTCGGCCGGGAAGCTCGCGGGGATGAGGGGCGTCCAGATCGGCCCCGGCGCCACGGCGTTCACGCGGATGCCCTGCTCGGCCAGGTTGGTGGCCAGCGAACGCGTGAAGGCCAGGATCGCGCCCTTGGTGGAGGCGTAGTCCATGAGGTGCGGGCTGCCCCTGAACGCGGTGATCGAGGTCGTGTTGATGATGGCGGCGCCCTTCTTCATGTGTTCCAGTGCCGCCCTCGTCAGGTAGAACATCGAGAACACGTTCGTCCTGAACGTCTGCTCGATCTGCTCGTTAGGTATCTCGCCCAAGCTCTGCGCCTCGTGCTGCTCGGCGGCGTTGTTGACGAGGACGTCGAGCCGACCGAACTCGTCGACGGC
>JBDZWC010000115.1:0-8775 GCA_040256005.1 Deinococcaceae bacterium
GCCCGTAGCAGTGGCGCACGCGAACATGCGTGCCCTGGCCGACACCCCGCGCAACAAGACCGACGACCAGCTGCGCGCCCTGAAGCGCAACGGCGGCATCGTAGGTATCAAGCACATGATCGGCGACATGGTGACCAAGCCTGCTGCCGAGACGACCGTCGAGGACGTCGCCGACCACCTGGAGCACGCGATCGGCGTGGTGGGCCTGGAGCACGTGTGCATCGGCACCGACTTCTCGGGCACGACGGCTTCCATGGGCACGTCCGACGCCGAGATCGAGGCCATCCGTCGACAGTGGCCGAACGCCTACCTCGGCTCGCGGTCAAAGCCGCGCTGGTTCAAGACGATAAGGGACCTGCCGAACCTGACGACCGTCCTGCTGCGCCGCGGCTACTCGGAAGAGGACGTGGCCGCCATCTACGGCGAGAACCTGCGGCGCTTCCTGCTCGAGGTCTTCGGGGCCTGACCGACGCCGTTAACTGCGGGCGGCTGCCCTCGCAGCGCCTCGCAAGCGTTCGGTTCGCTCTTCGTCCACGTTCCCCGCGGCATCGACCGCGACCCCGTAGTCCGCTTCAGCGCCCTCCGGGGTGACCTTGCCTTCGATGACGTCCTGCAGCACGGCAGCTACGTCACGCTCGTACGGATCGCCGTAACCGCCCCCACCGGGCGTGCTCACGCTCAGCACGTCCCCCTCGGCAAGCACGTGGAAGGCTGCGGGGTCCAACGGGGTCTCGTCCTTCCCGCCAGGGTTGAGGACTAGCATGCTGGGCGCGGTGATGCGCCCGCGGCGTCCTCCCGCGAGACCCACCCCGGGGTACTTGTGGCCGATCGCGAACCCGGAGTGCGTGAACCTATCCCCCAGCATCTTCGTGTCGCGCCGCATGCCCAGGCCACCGCGATGCCGCCCCGCCCCGCCGGTGTCCGGCACCATCTCGTACCGGAGCACGAGGAGCGGGTCTTCCATCTCTAACGCCTCGATGGGCAGGTTGCTCGTGTTGGTCATGTGCGCCCGGCAGACGTCCAGCCCGTCCTTGCCGGGGCGCGCCCCCAACCCACCGGCGCTGGCCTCGTAGTCGATGAACGGTAGACCGGTTCGAGGGTTCACGCCACCCACGATCATCAGCTTCGAGCTCGCGCAACCGGCCACCACACGGTCCGGCGCGGCCTGGGAGAAGGCGCCCATGATCACGTCCACCAGCTTCTGGCAGGTGTGGTTCCTCGTGCCGACCGCCGCCGGCGGCGCCGCGTTCACGATCGTGCCTTCGGGAGCGACGACATCCAGCGCGCGGTAGTAGCCCGAGTTGGGCGGCACCTCAGGGTCGAGGACGACCTTGGCGGCGTAGTAGACGGTGGCGAGCAGCGCCAACCACGGCACGTTGTGGCTATTGGCGACCTGTGGTGGGCAGCCGGTGAAGTCGAAAGTTAGCGAGCCGTCCCCCACGGTGATGGCCACGCGGAGCTGCTGCGGCCCTGAGGCGGCTCCCTCCTCCTCGAGGTGGTCGGAGAAGCTGTACGTGCCCCGCGGCAGGTCGTCGATCGCCGACCGGATGCGTGTCTCGGCGTAGTCGAGCCAGGCCCCCAGACAGGCGGACACGACGTCGTGCCCGTAGCGAGCATGCAGCTCTTCCATACGGCGCACCCCGAGCCTGACGGCGGCCACCTGGGCCCGCATGTCGTCCTCGATGTTCCGGGGCACCCGTGAGTTGGTCTGGATGATGCGCAGCACGTCACGCTGGAGCTCGCCCCGCCGGTACAACCGCACAGCCGGCAGACGGATGCCTTCCTCGTAGACCGTGGCGGAGGCCGCCGCCTCGCTGCCGGGGAACCGGCCGCCCACGTCGGCGTGGTGTGCGATCGTCGCTACGTAGGCCACGATCTCGCCTTCCCAGAAGACGGGCGCCGCCACGGCGATGTCGTTGAGCTGGGAACCCACGCCTTGGTACGGGTCGTTCGCCAGGAACACGTCGCCCGGCTCGATCTCCTCACGCCCGAAGTCCTCCGTCACACGGCGCACGAGGCCCATCAGCGAGGCGAGATGCAGGGGAACATGCGAGGCCTGCGCCAGGGTGTCGCCGCGGGCGTCGAAGATCGCCGTGGAGCAGTCGCCGCGCTCCTTGATGTTCGTGGAGTAGGCCGTGCGCATGAGGCTCACGCCCGTCTCCTCAGCGGCCGCGAGCACGTAGCTGCCGATCACCTGCGTGAGGACGGGGTCGTGAACGGCGCCGCTCACGCTGTCCTCCGCGCGGTGTCGGTCCGCTCGATCACGATCGCACCCGACGCCATACCGCGGGCGACTTGCCCCGGCCACACGGCGATGGTGGTGCCAGGCATCTCTATGATCGCCGGCCCCGGCGCCTCTGCGCCGGCCGCCAGTCCAGTCAGCACGGGCGAGGCGACGGATGGACCCCCGGCTTGCCAACGCGCCGGCCGTGTCGCGGGCGCCGAGGACGGCCCTTGGGGTGCGTCGCGTCTGGAGCTGCCTCTCCCGCGGGCTGGGCCGGCCACCGAGACCCTGGCCCGGTAGGTGAGGCACTCGAGGGCCGCGCCCTCGAAGGCGTAGCCGTACGCGCGCTCGTGAGCGCGGTGGAACCTGGCGGCGACCTCGGCGACGACGAACGCCGCGCCCACCGCCTCGTCCGCCTCGTCCTCGGGCACAGGGACCGTCAGCTCGTAGTTCTGGCCCTCGCAACGAACGTCCACCGCCAGACTCAGCGCCGCGCCGGCAGGGTCGGCGCCCTGCTCCAACGCCCAATCCCTCGCCCTGCGCCTCAGTTCCGACAGCGCCTCCCGAGCGGCACGCCACCCCTCCTCGTCGAGTGCCGTGAGACGGGTCTTCGTCAACTCCTTCGTCATGTCGGAGGCCAAGACCCCGCGCGCGCTGAGCACGCCGGAGTCGTCCGGCACCAGCACGCGCGGGATGCCGAGGTCGAGCGCGACGGCCGGGCCGTGAAGGGCTCCGGCCCCACCGAACGCGACCAGCGTGAAATCGCGGGGGTCGTAGCCCCTCGCCACGGTCATCAACCTGATCGCCTGCTCCATCTGCGCTGTCGCGACCGCGAGGATCCCCTCGGCCGCTGCCTCCACGCTCATGCCGAGAGGATCCGCCAGGTGCTTCCGCACCGCCTCTTCGGCGAGGTCGGCCCGCAGTGGGTACTCTCCGCCCAACAGCGAGTCGAGGCGCCCCAGGAGCACGTTGGCGTCGGTGATCGTCGGCAGCGTTCCGCCGCGGCCGTAGCAGGCCGGGCCGGGGTCGCTGCCCACGCTCCTGGGCCCCACGCGCAGGAGCCTGCCGACGTCGACCCAGGCAACGCTGCCGCCTCCGGCGCCGATCGACTCGACGTCAACGGCCCTGCCCTTGATGGGCCAGCCGCCCACGGACCTGGTCTCCGCGGCCACGGGCTCGCCGTTCAGCACCAGTGAGATGTCGGTGCTGGTGCCGCCCATATCGAAGGTGATCAGGTCTCGAGTCTCGCCTGCTTCTGCGGCGGCCAGCAGCGCTCCCCGCACCCCGCCGGCGGGCCCCGACCCCACGGTGCTGACAGCCACCTCCGCCGCCTCGTCGGGCGTGGCGACGCCGCCGTCGCCCTTCATCACCAGTGGCATGCCTCTCCATCCGCGCCGGCGTAGGTCGCCTCCCAGGTTGTCGAGGTACTGGCGGATGGGTGGGCCCACGAAGGCGTTCACGACCGTGGTGCTGAGGCGCTCGAACTCTCGAAACTCCGGCACGACGTCGGCCGAGGTGTAGACGTGCAGGTGCGGGAACGCCGCTCGTGCCAGCTCTCTCGTGCGCAGTTCGTGCGCCGGGTTGGCGTACGAGTTCAGGTACATCACGGCAACGGCCTCCACCCCCTCGGCCACGAGCCGTTCCACCCCCGCCATGACCTGGTCCTCGGCGAGGGGAACGATGACCGAGCCATCGAAGGCGATCCGCTCCTCGACCTCGAGCCGCAGACGCCGTGGCACCAACGGTTCGGGTTTGTCTGCCCGCACGTCGTAGAGATGGGGGCGCTTCTGCCTGCGCAGCTCGAGCAGGTCCCGGAAGCCGCGCGTGGTGATGAGTCCGCACTTCGCGCCGCGCATCTCGACCAGCACGTTGGTGGCGATCGTGCTGCCGTGCGCGAAGGCTGCCACGTCCGCGAGCGTGGCGGAGCGCTGCGCCAACGCGCGGTCCACGCCCTCGAGAAGGCCTCGTGATCTGTCGGGGTAGGTCGTGAAGACCTTGAAGGTATCGAGCTCGCCCGTTTCGGAGTCCAACACCACGAAGTCGGTGAAGGTGCCGCCGATGTCGGCCGCCAGGTAGAGAGCCACTTATGCGCCTCCGGGAGTCAGTCCTGGAGACGGGGGTCCAGCGCGTCGCGCAGACCCTCGCCGAAGAGGTTCACGGCCAGGACGAGGACGAGGATCGCGGCGCCGGGCACCGCGGACAGCCACCAGGCGGAATCTACGTAGTGTTGGCCGCCGGAGATCATCGTGCCCCAGGCGGGTATGCGCGGCGGCACGCCGAAGCCAAGGTAGCTGAGGCTGGCCTCGGAGAGTATCGCGATGCCGAGGCGGATGGTCGCCAGGACCATGAAGGTGTGGAAGACGTTGCGCGCGATCTCGCTGACCATGATCAGGACCGTGCTCCTGCCCAGCGCCCTGGCCGCCTCGACGTAGGCCTTCTGGGACTCGACGATGGCCTCGCTCCGGATCAGCCTGAAGAAGTGCGGCCAACCGGCGAGGGACAAGACGAGCGTCAGGTTCGTGATGCCGGGGCCCAGCATGCCCATGAGCATGATCGCGAGGATCAGGAACGGGAACGCCAGCGTCCAGTCGGCGGCGCGGCTGAGGATGTCGTCGGTGGTGCCGCCGACGTAGCCCGCCAGGAGACCCAAGCCGCCACCGATGAGCCCGGAGAGCAAGACCACGCCGATGCCCACCCTCAGTGACGAGCGCGCACCGTACATGACTTGCGAGAGGGTGTCGCGGCCCAGTTGATCGGTGCCCAGGAGGTTCTGCGTGGTCCCGCCCTCGACCCAGGCCGGCGGGCGCAGACGCCCCCTCAGGCTGCCTTGCGAAGGGTCGTGGGGCGAGATCCACGGCGCCAACAGAGCGATCACAAGATAGAGACAGATGACGACCAGCCCGCCGGTGGCCCACGGGTTGCGTAGCAGCCGCCGGAGCGTCCGCCGCCTCATACCGGGCTCCCGTCCGGCCTCACCAGCGGATCCTCGGATCTATGAACGAGTAGATGAGGTCGACGAGGAAGCTCAGCGCCACGAACATCGCGCACAGCACGACGACCGTGCTCTGCACGAGCGCGTAGTCCCTGGCGTAGATGGCATCCACCAGCAGTCGGCCGAGGCCCGGCCACGCGAAGACCGTCTCGAGCACCACGCTGCCGCTGAGGAGGGACCCCGCTTCCAGGCCGGCTACCGTGACCATCGGGATGAGCGCGTTGCGCAGGGCGTGCACCCTGACCACGCGCCGGTACGGCAGGCCTTTGCTGATGCCGGTGCGGATGTAGTCCTGGCGGAGGATCTCGAGCATGCTCGAGCGCACGACCCGCGCGACCACCGCGCTGTAGGCCGTGCCGGCGGTGATAGCCGGGAGGATCAGGTGGCCCAGGGTGTCGCGCAACGCCGCCCAGTCCCGCGTGAGCAAGGAGTCGAGCACCAGGAGGCCGGTGACGTGAGCAGGCTCGAAGCCGTACGTGGTGCGGCCGAAGCTGGGCAGCCAGCCGAGCGTGACGCTGAACAGCAGGATCAGCATGATCCCCTGCCAGAACGAGGGCATGGATAGTCCGAGGAAGTTGACGCCCATGATCGCCCGGTCGAGGACCGAGTTGTGCCGCACGGCGGCGATGACGCCCACCGGCAAGCCCACGATGAACGAGAGGAGCATGGCCACGATGGTCAGCTCCAGCGTCGCTGGGAAGCGCTCGATCAGCAGGGCGCGTACGGTCTTGTCGATCACCAGCGACCGGCCCAGGTCGCCCGTCACGAGCCCGCTCATGAAACGTCCGAGCTGTACGAGCAGCGGGTCCTCTAGCCCCAGGGCCTCACGCTTGCGCTGGATGTCGGCCTGGGTGACGCCCTGGTCCTGCCCCATCATCAGGGCAACGGGATCCCCCGGTGTCAGCCGCATCAGCACGAAGACCGTTACGGCGATGACGAAGATGAGTACGAGAAGCTGGACGAGGCGCCTGAGCAGGAACTCCAACGACATGGGTCAACCGCTCCTGCGTCTCGTCCAGCTCTTCAAGTCAGGGCCTCAGGGTGTGGCCAGATCGACCCTGTGCATGTTCACACGGCCACCGGGATGCGGTTCGAAGTTCAGTACGTTGCTGCGCGCCGCTTCGACCGTCTGCGGCACCAGGAGCGTGACGTACGGCACCTGATCGACGACGATCTCGTAGGCGCGCCTGAACGCCGCCTGTCGCTCATCGTTGTCGACGATGTTGGAGGCCGTGTTCATGATGTCCAAGAACGTGTCGTCGTGCCAGTAAGAGTAGCCCGGTTCGACGGGCCACAACGGCCATTGCGGGTCGCCAGAGGCGTTGCCCCAGGAGTGCACGCTGGCCTGGCGGGAGCCGGTGCCCACGGCCTCGAGGAGCGCGCCCGCTTCCCAGGTCCTCACCTGGGCGTCCACGCCGATCTCCTGCAGCATCTGGGATATGGCCTCCGCCAGCAGCAGGTTGTCGCCGATCGTGTCGATAGTGAACGTCAGGTTGGAGACGCCGGCGTCGGCCAGCATCTGCTTGGCCAGCTCCGGGTCGTAGTGGAACGGCTCGAGGCTCGGATCCTGTACCTCGGAGTTCGCCGAGATCGGCAAGCCGTAGAGGGAGTCGGCCCTGCCGCCGTAGACGGCCTCCACGAGGAGGTCGTAGTCGATGGCGTAGGCCATGGCGCGGCGGACCTCGGGGTCGTCGAACGGCGCCAACTCGGTGTTGAAGCCGAAGAAGAAGAGGTTCGTTCCTGGTCCGGTCTTCAGCTCGACACCGGGCGTGCTCTCGATCACCGGGATCTGGTCGGCGAGGACGCCCTGCATGATGTCGACGTCGCCGGCCCTGAGGGCAGCGAGGCGCGACGCCGGATCGGGGATGATCTCGAAGACGACGCGGTCTAGGCGAGCCGGTCCGGCTTCGCCAGCCATGTCGGGGGCGCCACCCCAGTAGTCCTCGTACTTCTCGAGCACGATGCGCTCGGAGTAGTTGCCCTCGACGAACTTGAAGGGCCCGGCGCCCACCGGCGCCGCGATGAACCCGTCCACGCCCACGCTCTCGAAGTAGTCCTTGGGCATGATCTGCATGAACACCGCCGCGGTCACGACACTGAGTCGGGACTCCGGCGCCGCGAAGTGGAACCTCACGGTGTAGTCGTCGACGACGGTGACCTCCTGCAGGCTGGCCATGAGGCCCTTGCGCGGCGAGGTCTGCCCCTCCATGGCGCCTTCCTTGACGATCCGGTTGAAGGTCCAGGCCACGTCGTCCGCCGTAAGGGCCTCACCGTTGTGGAACGTGATGCCCTCGCGGATTGTGAACTCCCAGGTGTTGTCGTCGATGCGCGTGACGTCCTCGGCGATCTCGGGCACGGTGCGGCCGTCGGGCAGGACCGTGTAGAGGCCGTCGAACATGTTGCGGATGACGCTTTCCGTGTTGCGGTTGCGGTAGTTCGCGGGATCGAGCGTGACGATCGGGCCGGTGAGCGCGATCCTGATCGTCTTCTGCGCCTGGGCGTAGCCCAACCCCGCCTGTGCGACCACGAGTATGGCCAGGACGAGGCCCGCGACGCGCCGGATGGAGGTGAATCGCATTCGTCTTCTCCCTTCGAAGGGCTGAGTCGGTTCGTGGTTCCTCGGGGTGCGCTGCTCGCTCCTTTCGTTCCCGGTCGCTAGGGCTCTACAACTTCCCGGGACGTCTGAGGTGTCGTGACGATCAGGCGACCGCATAACAGGTCCATTCGCTCTGGCAGACCGGATGTGCGGCGATGTGCATGGTCTTGGCGCCGAGGTCCATGACGACGGTCGCCACCGAACCGCTGGGATGCCGCTCGCCCGGCTTCGGGTGCGAACAGACCGAGTCCGGCCAGCCGAAGTGGTCGTTCAGTGCGGCGCGGAAGTCATCCACCCCGATGGACCCATGGCGCGCTCGCAGGTAGCTCTCGACCCTGGCGTAGCGGTAGAGGGTGCTGGTGCTGCGATACGGCGCTACGTCCCGCAGCCGCACGGCGGCGCTGGGAGACAGGAAGTGGTTCGAATGAGTGACGATGCCGTCTTCGGGCAGCACCCAGAAGACGTCTCGTGGCGCGGCCTCCAGGTCGATGGCGCCACCACCGTCGGCCGCGAAGAGGTGGTTGATGGAGGTAGAGCGCGGAGCGTCGAAGACCTCCTTGGCGGCCCTGGCCAGGTTGGCGTGGCGCAGCGCGCGCCGCCTGACCAGCCCGGCCGGCATGCCCCGTGCGTCGTCGCCGTCCTGGTCGCTGGTCAGGGAGTTGCCTGTCACCCCGATGCCGTGCTCGTTGACGCCGTCGCGGATCAGGATGCCGGCCTCGGTCATCATCACGAACCTCGGTTCGCCCTCCGGGCGCGCGTGGATGACCACCGCGTTCTCGAGCAGGCGCAGGTCCTGGTCCCAGTTGCGGCCCACCAACGTGGTGCCGTTCGCGGTCGCCTCGGGGAGGCAGGCAGCCGACGTGCACTCGTGCGTCTCTTCGACGGTCCGGCGCCTGCCAGCCAGGGTGAGGATCTCCGAGCGCGAGTTGATGGCCACGATCGTGAGCAAGTCGTGGCCCGAGC
>JBDZWC010000116.1:0-5908 GCA_040256005.1 Deinococcaceae bacterium
GCTGCTCGGCGGGGGCGAGCGCCCCCAGCGCTTCGCCGGCCAGCTGCGCCGCGACGGAAGCGTCAACGGTCCAGGGTCCGGCCGTGTACTCCAGGCCCGCCTCGGCGATCGCGGACGCGAAGCCGACGGGCTCGCCCTTGACCGGCACGCCGTCGTGGGTCCCGCTGGCGCCGATGAACCCCGTCAGCTGAGAGCCGTCCTCCCAGCTCGCCAGCCCGCCGGCGACCCGCACCGAGGCTTGTGTCCGCGACATGGGGCTCAGCTTGTCGACGCCGGTGAAGGGTGAACCGGAGTCGGTGAGCCACGCGTCGTAGCTGAGAGACGCCGTCACCGGCGCCGCGCTGAGGCTCCAGCTCGGGTTGATGCGCACGCCCCACTGCGACGCCTGCTGCTGCGGGTACCAGGTGCTCTGCGCGCTGGCCAGTACGGTGAACGTGCCGAGCGGCGTCTTGCCGGTGCTGGCCGTCATCCGACCCGAGACGCCGAGGCGGGTGCCGAACAGGTCGGTACGCGTGGGCTCGCCGGCCGGCGAGATCGCGGTAGCGGCCGTGAACACCTCGGCGCCCACCGAGCCGCCGATCGCTGGCACGGGCACGTCCGCCATCAGCCCCACCCTCGCCTCGTGCTGTGCGTCCTGAGCCGGCTCGGCCCCGGTGCGCGAGCTCAGCTCAAGGTCCAGCCACGGCGCCAGGGCGTGGGTGAGCTCCACCGATAGGAGCGGCGTGCTGCCGTCCAGGCCGATCGTCACCACCACCCCGGTCCCCTCGTTCTCCTCGGCGGCGTGCACCAGGGCGACCAGGCCGGTCGGGTGGTCGGGGTCGACGCCGGTGACGCCCACGTCGAAGGCCGCGCCCTCTCCCAGGGGCAGCCCCACGAGCCTCACGCCCACACCCGTGCCGGGCAGCGTCGGGTCGCCCCTGTCCGGCACGTTCCGGAAGCGGATGGGGAGCGTGAAGCGCTCGAGGGTCTCCTCCGTGATCGAGATGCGCTCGTTGAGGGGCAGCCTGAGGGCGCCGACGCGCAGCATGCCGCCCTCCAGCGCCACCGACCTGGTGGACAGGTCGACCCTCGCGCTGGCGCCCTCGATCGCGTACGGCGGCGTGACCATGCCGATGCACGTGGTGAGCCCCGGCTCCTCGACGCTCAGCCTGTCGCCCACCAGGGCGGCGGACCGGCCCGTCACGGCGAAGGCGACGCTGTTGAGCGTGAACGCCACCAGGTCCATCTGACCGGTGAGCAGGTCCAGCCGGATGCTCTGAGCGCCCCCGGAGTAATCGGGGCCTTGGACCGTGGCTTCCTGGAGCACCAGCACCTCGGTCGTGGCGGCCAGGTGCTGGGCGGTCAGTTGCAGCTCGCCCCAGATGAGCCGGGGGGAGTCGGCGCGCAGGCCCAGTTCCGTGTTCAGGCCGGTGACCGTCACCTGGTCTGCCAGCACCGTCCACTCGCCGCCGACGGCCGTGACGCACACGCCGCCGTAGAACAGCACCTCGTCCGTCTCCGGCATGCTCCGGAACTGCTGGTAGTAGACCGCCAGGTAGTCAGGCACGGTGACCTGCGACGTCGTGGGCCCCGCCGTGCACTGCGCGGCCGCCGCGCCGAGCAGCGCAGCGCAGGCTACGGCCGCCACCGCACGAGACCAGCGCCGGAGCGCGCTCTTCAGCGCGCCCCCGAGGGGGTCGGGGCTCACCGCCTAAAGATAGGCGCTGAAACGCTGCAGCAGGGTCGGGCTCACCTCAGTGGCCGCCGCGTAGACGTAGTCCTCGCCCGCCTGCTGCGGCTTGAGGTGCAGGCGCCCGCCGGCCTCGGGCGAGCGCATCGTGAACACGGCGCCCGCGTACATGTAGCGCCCGTCGAGCAGGACGTCGCCGGTGAGGGTGTCGAGCAGCAGGCGGTCGGCGTAGAAGTCGGGCTCGGTGCCCTCCACGCCGCCGTTGAACACCATCACGTTCTCGTTCGCGTAGTACTCGAGCGACCCAGCCGTGAGCGTAAGACCGTCTCGCGACAGCCACAGCTCGCCGCTGGCGCTGAGGACGCTGCCCACCAGGTCGACGTGCATCTTCTGTGCCTGGAAGTGCCCGAACTCGCCGCTCACCACGACGCCGGAGGCGTCTATGTACTGACCTTCCACGTACTTGATGACGCTGGCCTCGACCTCCACCTTGGTGCGCGCGTCGTAGATGCGGCCGCCGTCGGGCAGGGTCGTGAGGCCGGTGGTGATGTCGAACACCTGACGGCCGTGCGAGGTGATCACCAGCGCGGCGAACGCCTCGCCCACCGCCGCCTGCTGCGCCGGCTGGGCCCCGTCCTGCGAGGTGGCTGCGGGTACCAGGAGACACGTCAGGAACGCGATGAGGAAGCGTCTTGCGCGCACGTCGGCGAGTCTACCTACCGCCGGAGTGAGAACACCGCACGGCTGTTCACAGTGTCTACTCGGCCGTTCCCTGCGGTCCCTCGGCACTCGCCTTGGGCCCGAGGGTGTACGTGTAGCTGCGGTCGAACGGTCGCTCGGCCAGCAGCTCGAGACCCGTCTCCAGCTCGGCGTTCATGACCCTGTCGACGACGTCCGCCACGCTCAGGTAGACGCCCAGCGCCTGGTAGGTGATGCCCAGGGAGGTCAAGCGGCCGAGCGGGGTCTCCGCCCGCAAGGTCAGGCCGGTGGCCAGCTTGCGCTGGGCGCGGCGCCACTCCTCGGGCGTGGGCGGGTCGTCCTGCACGCCCCGCACTACGCTCAGGTAGCGCTCTAATACCCTCTCGGCGCGCTCGGGCGCCACGTTCACGTAGCCGGTGAAGGCCCCTTGGTCCTCGTTGGCCTCATGGCCCAGGCTGGCGTTGTCGGCCAGACCGGTGTCTACCAGCTCCCAGTAGAGCCGCGAGCCGGAGCCGTCGCCGATCACGTTGGCCAGCACGGCCGCCGCGTAGCGGCGCGGGTCGGTCATGGCCACGCCGGGCGCGTAGTAGGCGACGTGCACGCGGTTGAGCTTCGGGTCCGCGCTGCCCTCCATGCCCGTGCCGGTCCTGGCCACTGGGCGTTCGCGCGGCGCCTCGAAGGCCGGCCAGCCGCTGGTGATGGCAGCCGCCTGGTCGAGGACAGCGTCCCAGTCGTAGCGCCCCGCCACGGCGAGGACCAGGTTCGCCGGCGAGTAGCGGCGTTCGAAGTAGCCCATCATCTGGTCGCGCTGGAGGTCGGCGATGCTCTGGGTGCTGCCCAGCACGCTGTTGCCGAGCGGATGCCCGCCCCAGAACCGCGCCGATGAGAGGTCGAACACGTGGAACGAGGGGCGGTCCTCGTACATCGCGATCTCCTCGAGGATGACCTTCTTCTCGACGTCGAAGTCCTCCTGGCGCAGCGAGGGCCGCATGAGCTGCGAGAGCAGGTCGATGAGCTCCGGCAGCCGCTCGGGCAGGACGGCGCCGTAGTAGACGGTGCGCTCCTCGCTGGTGAAGGCGTTGTAGTTAGCGCCCAGCTCGTCGAAGGTGCGGTTGATGTCCTCGGCCGTGAAGCGCTCGTTGCCCTTGAACACCATGTGCTCGAGGAAGTGCGAGACGCCCGAGACTTCAGGCGTCTCGTCGCGAGAGCCGGTGTGCACGAAGAAGCCCGCAGCCACGCTGGCGGCGCCGTCGTTGTGCTCGCCGATGACCGTGAGCCCGTTGTCGAGCATCGCCTTGTCGAACCTCAGGCGGGGTTCCACGTCCACTACTGCCTCGCTCATGCGTGCGCCCCCACGGCGACCCCGGCCGGGCCCAGCGTCACGACAGTCGGCTCCGGCACGGGGTTCGCCGCCACGTACTGGTTGACGTCGTCCAGCGTCACGGCCTCGATCTGCGAGGTGATCTCCTCCAGCGTGCGCGGCCGGCCCAGGTTGAACGTGTCCCCCGCCAGGCGCCCGGCGGTCGCCCCGGAGGACTCGCCCTGCATGACGAGGCCCGAGAGGATGCCGGTCTTGGCGCGCTCCAGCTCCTCGGCGCTCACGCCCTTGGCGAGGCGCCTGAGCTCCGCCAGGAAGACGTCAAGCGTCTCTTCGGCCCGCTCCGGGGTCGTGCCCGCGTAGCCGACTGTGTAGCCGAAGCCGCGCAGGTACCTGGTGAACGCGCTCACCGAGTAGACGAGGCCGCGCTTCTCGCGCACCTCCGTGAAGAGCCGCGATCCCATGGAGCCGGACAGCACGTTCAGCGCCACGCTGTACACGTACGCCTCGTCCGTGCCCGGGGCCGGAGCCGGGTAGGCGAGCCCGATCTGCACCTGCGAGGTCGCGGCCTCGACATGGTCGCGACCTGGGGCCGCTGTCTCCACGGGCGGGGTCTCACGGCCGCCGCCCGTCCACGACTCGAAGGCCCGGCGCACGGCCGACTGGACACCCTCCCAGTCGCTGCCGCCGGCCAGAGCCAGCACGGCACCCTGGGGGCCAAGGTTCCGGTGGGCCTCCTCCCTGACGACGTCGGGCGTGAGGGCGGCGAGGCCCTCGGCCGTGCCGTAGGGGCTGCGCCCCTGGGGACTGGTGACGAAGCGTGTGACCAGCAGGTCGAACATCTTGGTGGAGGGCGCGTCCTCGAGGGAGTGGAGCTCCTGCAGAGCCACCTCCCGCGACGCCTCGAACTCGGGTTCGTCGAAGCGCGGGCTCATCACCGCCGACGCGAGCAGCGGCATGACCTCGTCGAGCTCGGAGGCCAGGAACGATGCGGTGATCCCGGAGCTCTCGCGACCGGCGTTGGCGCTCCACCTGACGCCCAGGTCCTCGAGCGCGTCGGACAAGGCCCGCGAGTCCAGGTCGCCGGCGCCGCGCTGCATCCACTCCTGGAGCACGTTCGTGGCGCCCTCGAGCCCCTCCGGGTCGGTCGCGGAGCCGTACGGCATGACCAGCGATGCGCTCAGCGACGGCAGCCACGGCATGGCCTCGTACACGAGGGTCAGGCCGTTCTCCAGCCGTGCTGTAAGGGGCCGGCGCGCCACGTTCTCCGCGTCGTCTTCGATAGACATGGCCGCGAGTATAGCCGCGGCTCGGCGATCTCTTGGACGTCGCGCGGACTTCCGCCTGGACGCCGTGTGAGGGGCAGGGGTCTCTCGGCGGGCTCGCGGCTAGGCCTGTGATAGGCCGGCGGGCGGCCGCGTCCACACCTTCCGGCTAGACGCCGCGCAGGCTCCTCAGCGCGCCCTCCAGGTCGCCGCTACCGGCGAGGCTCGTGCCCACCAGCACGGCGTCCGCCAGCCCTTCGACGGCCGCGAGGTCCTCGCGGGCGCGGTAGCCGGACTCCGCGACCAGGACGCCATGGAACCCCGCCCTCCGCGCCGTGTCCAGGAGCCTGGGCGCCGTGGCCAGGTCGACCTTAAGCGTGGTGAGGTCGCGGTTGTTGACGCCGATCACCTCGGCCCCCGCCGCGAGTGCCAGCTCCAGCTCAACCTCGTCGTGCACCTCGACCAGCGCGGCCAAGCCGAGCTCATGTGCCGCCGTCAGGAAGCGGACCGTCTCGGCGCCCAGCACGGCGACGATGAGCAGGACCGCGTCGGCACCGGCCGCGCGCGCCTCGACGAGCTGCGCCGGGTGCACCGTGAAGTCCTTCCGCAGCAGCGGCACGTAGCGCTCCCAGGCCGCCCGGTCACGAGCCACCTGCTCGAGGTGCCTCAGCTCGCCCCCGAAATGGCGCGTCTCGGTCAACACGCTGATCGCAGCGGCGCCTCCCCGCACGTACTGGCGGGCGGCATCGACCGGTTCCAAGGGCGCGATCGCGCCCTGCGAGGGGCTGGAGCGCTTCACCTCCGCGATGACGGCGAGGCGACCGTCGTCCCTCTTCAGCGCGTTCGTGAACGCGGCGCGGTCCGTGACGCGGTGACCGCCGCTAAGCGGTGCCTGGCGCTCCTCGCCGCCCTGTACCGACCGGTCTAGCCGCTCGACTCGGCCTTCGTAGTCAGCAG
>JBDZWC010000116.1:6008-8696 GCA_040256005.1 Deinococcaceae bacterium
TCGCCGCCCTGTACCGACCGGTCTAGCCGCTCGACTCGGCCTTCGTAGTCAGCAGCACGCTCCCTAGCGATCTCGCCCAGGACCCCCGGCACCGAGTCCAACTGGGCGCGACTCACCGGCTCGAGGTCGATCAGCGGCACCCGCACGGTCCCGCCCCCCTCAGTAGACATGGAAGCCCACCAGGCCGACCGGCTCGGACCAGGCCACCTCGATGTCCTCGACCTCGGCGTGCGCGGGGCCGTTCTTGAGGCGCACGAGGAGCAGGTCCAGGTCGTCGCGGTGACCTTCCACCACGACCTCCACCCTGCCGTCGGCGAGGTTCTCGACGCTGCCACTCAGGCCCAGCGCTTGGGCCTGGGTGCGCGTGAAGATGCGGAAGCCCACGCCCTGCACAAGGCCCTTCACGAGCGCGGTGAACCGCACCGTGTCGTCGCGTGTGGTGGGGTCTTCCTTCATGCGGCGTCCATGCTATCGGGGTCAGCGCTCTCATGCACCCGTGGTAGATTTGTGCGTCATGAGAAGCGCGTAGGGAACGGTATTCCTGCCGCTTTCGCCGCTACTTGGACCCCGCCCGGCGAACGCACAGCCGGACCACTGTGAACGGAACCGACAGGCAGCGATGTCACGCCGCAGAGCTCTACTCACCGCCGCTGTCGTAGTGGCGGTCGTGGCGCTGCTCGCGTTGCTCCCCGCCCTACCGCCGGTCCGGGGCTACCTCGTGGGCCGGGTGGTGGAGGCGCTACGGGACGGCGGCACGGACGTCGACTTCGCCAGCAGCTCGGGCAACGCCTGGCGCGGCATCACGCTCGAGGGTGCCTCGGTCGATGGCCCCGGTGTCGACGCCACGGTTGACCGGGTGCGCGTGGGCTACTTCCTGCCCTCGCTGCTGGGCGGCGAGCTCCCCATCGACGTCCACCTGAGCGGCGCCAGGGGCACCGTCAACCTCTCCCAGCTCCTGTCTGGCGTCGCGGCCGGTCCAGCCGGTCCGGCGGGCCCCATCTCGGTACAGCTGAGGCGCCTGACCCTGCAGGACGTGGAGGTGGCGCTCGAGGAGGCCCCGTTCACCCTCCCGGACGCCACGATCTCGCAGCTCGAGGTCGACCAGCGGGGCACCGTGCTCGACCTCGAGGGCACCGTCACCACAGCCGACGGTCAGGCACGCCTGGCGGGCCAGTTCGAGACGCTCACCGGCACGTTCAGCGGCCACGTGATCAACGCCGACGCCACGCTCGCGAAGCACTGGTGGCAGGGTATCCGCGCCGGCGAGCTGGCGGGCGACCTCAGCGTGCGCGGTGGCGTCATCACCGGCACCTTCACGCTCCAGGACGCGGCCGTGAACGACGTGGGTCTCGAAGCGAACGACGTGAGCGGCACCATCGAGCTGGACTACCCCGTGATCACGGCGCAGGTGACCGGTAACGCCTTGGGCGGCCCGGTGACGGCGGCCGGCATCGTCAACGTGGAGGCCCAGCTATGGGAGGCGGAGGCCGAGGGCGAGGTGGCGCTCGACCGGGCTGCGGCTTGGCTGCTGCGCGGCAGCTACCCGGACGGCCCCCCTGTGGACGTGAGCGGCCGCGCCGACGTCTCGCTGAACCTGCGTGGCTGGGACCACCTGGCCCTCGAGGGCAGCGCCACCGGCGGTGGCGAGGTGGCTGGGTTGTCCTTGGAAGCTCTGTCCACCTCCTTCCGCCTCCCGCGCGACGGCCGGGTTCGAGCGGACGGCATTGCGACGCTGGGCGGCGGCCCCGTGGAGTTCGACCTGGGCCCGGGGACCGCTGGAGAGCGGCTGCTGGTGACCGCCACCAGCGTAGACCTGAGCCCGCTAGGTGCGGAGCTGGGCTCGGCAGATGCCCGGCTGCGCTTGGCTACGGACGACCGTGAGGACGGAGACGTCACCGTGGAGTGGTCGGGCGCGCTCGCCGGGCGCGAGGCGAACGCGCGGCTGGACGCACGCCTGGACCCGGACGGTTGGCAGGGCTTCTTGACTGGCAGCGACGATACGGGAACCCAGTTGGAGGGCGCGCTCGTGCTGGCCAACGGCAGGCTCGAAGGCGGTGTCACCGTGTCGAGCCTCGACGTGCCGACGCTGCCGGAGAGCACTCGCCTCACCCTGGGCATCGCCGGTCCAGCGGACCTGACCGGCGCTCGGTTGACCCTCTCGGTCGACGCCGACGAGCCGGTAACGCCCACCGCTCTCGACGCCGGTCCGGACCTGCGGGGCAGCCTGGCCGGTACCTGGGGCGACGGGGCGGTGACCGGCATCGTCGGGAGGCTTGGCCCGCTCAGCCTCTCGGGAACGCTCGACCTCGACCCGTTGACGCTCACGGCAGACCTGCTCATGGAGCCCACGCACGTCGAGATGCCCGGAGGCGGCGTCAGAGCCGACGTCACGGTCCCGCGAAGCGTCGTCGCGCTGGACCAGGCCGGCCTCGCTTGGAACGGCGAGCTCGAGTACGCGAACGCCGCGGCTGGGCCTAGCGCCACGCCGGACGGCACGGCGGCGGCGACCCTGAGCGTGCCCTTCACGGACGGCGACGCCTGGAGCTTCACCGCCCGTTCGGACCGCGAGGACGTGAGCCTCGTGGCAGACCCCGCGGGCGTGACGGCGCGGCTCGACGGGCTGCCCGTTAGCCTGGCGGGCCCCGCCCCGGACCTGCCGGTCCTCACCGGCGCGATCACAGGCGACGT
>JBDZWC010000012.1:0-36815 GCA_040256005.1 Deinococcaceae bacterium
TGATGGGATCCAGATCGATGTCGCCGGACTGGGCCAGCGTGTCTCCGGAGTAGGTGACGAAGCCCTGCAGCGTGGCGAGGTCCGTGTTGGTGCCCCAGACGTTGTTCTCAGCGTCGATGGTGCTACCGATGTTGTTGAGCTCGGCGACCTCTGGGGCCGCGTCGATGTCCATGTCGAAGACGTTGTCGTTGATGGCGGCGTCGATGCCAAGGGCGCCGGCGTTGATGTCCTGGAAGTACAGGGCGTTGGCGTAACCGCTGAAGGTGTTGCCGGTGGCGGTCAGGGCGATCTGGTTGGTGGACACCATGGCTGCCAGGGCGACGGAACCCGGTCCCACCATGCCGGTCGCGGTGAAGGCGTTGTTCGTGACGGTGGCCACTCCCACGTCCGCGAGGATGAAGGCTTTGTCGTTGGGGCCCACATGCTCGACGTCGTTGTCCGCGAACGCGACCACCGAACCTGCGTCTCCGTCGATGATCAACCCATCGCCGTCGAGCTTGAAGGTGTTGCCAGCGACGTCCAACGTGCCGCCGTCCATCGTGATGTTCGTTAGGCCGTCCGAGATCAGGGAGTTCGAAGCGACGGTGATGTGGTCGCTGGTCGAAAGGGTCAACATGATCACTGACCCGGCTGCCCCGGTGGCAACCACTTCGTTCCCCACGATGTCGACGGTCTGTGCCGGGTCATCCGAGATGCAACCGATGAGGACGGTATTGGTGTTCGCGTCGCTCGGGTCGTCCATGGTGACGTGGTTGTCGGCGATCTCGCAACTTCCAGCCGAGCCGCCCATGACGAGGATCCCAGCCGTCGAAGCGTCGTGCGTGAAGGTGTTCCCCGCGATGCGCAGGGCTCCGCCCGCGAGATCGTTGCTGACGACCATCATCACGCCGTTCGTCGACAAGTGGTTGTCCTCGGCCACTACGACGCCTTCCAGGGGAACGGAGACGACGATCTGCCCTGTCGCTACATCGCCAGCCGAGATCGTGTTGGCCTGGAGCACCACGTCGCCATCGCCACCATCGAAGGCCAGCACGAACTGTTGCGACGAGGAGATCGTGTTGCCGGTGAGGACGATGCGGTCGCGGAGGCTGGTGCTTGGCACAGAGATGAGCAGGTCCGCGGGCCGGTAGTTGACTGGGTCCTCGGACTCGAAGATGCCGACACGGATGTCCTGGTTGCCGGTCAACTCGACGTCGCCCTCGCCCGAGGCGCTCGCCATGGTCTGGATGACCAAGCCGTCGTGGGCGCGAATCAGTGGATTGTTCTCCAGCCTGATCGGAGCCACGGCCGTGATGATCATCAGCCGGCCGGCGTCGGTGCCATCGGCGAAGTCCGCGTCGAGGGTGCGGACGGTGCTTTCGATGATCTCGATGGGCCCGCCGACCGGCAATCCCGAACCGAGCATCTGGGCGTTCGCCGCTCCCAGGATCTGGAGGTTGCCGTCGGAGGTCTCCACCGTGGAGCCTTGTATCTTGAGGCCCGTGTTCGCCGCGAGGAGGCCCTCCGTGCCGGTCAGTTCGGAATCGATCAGGTCGACTCCCCCGGTGAAGGAACCGGCCTCGAAGGCGAGGGCTGTGACCTGCGACCGCTCGATCGTCAGGTCACCGTTGGTCAACATCCCGAACAGGCCCTGCTCCAGGTCGAGGACGGAGTCGCGGATAGTCACGTCGACGTTGGGCGGGGTCCCGAAACCTCCGCCCCAGATCACGGGAGTGGTCTGATCGAACGTTACGCGCTCCAACGTGATCCGAGGGAGGCTGCCTGCAGCCGGTACCACTGTGTCCGAGACGGTGCCTTGTAGGAAGGACATGCTGTCCCCGACCAACGTCAGGTCCGCAACCGTCACCGCTTCTCCGAAGCGAGCCAGGACGACCGCGGACGGCGAGCTCGGTAGCTGCAGGGTGGTCTCGTCCTGCCCACGGCCGTAGATGTCTTTGTTGTCGACGATAAGTCGCGCTGGCATGGCGGTCAGGTCGTAGTCTTCCGCCTCCAGCAGCACGGCCGTTCCCAGGTCCAAGCCGTCGAGGAAGCTTTGCAACTCCGGCCCGGTGCCGCCGAACTCCACGCCCACGAACAGGTCCGGTACCGAGGAGGTTCCGCCGGCGGTGGTGACCGTGACGTCTTGCCAGGCGTTCTTCGTCGCTTCCGGGACGGTGGCTTCGATCGTGGTGTCGGTCCAGTCGATGACGGCGGCGTCCACGCCGCCGACGCTCAGCGTGCCGGGCGTAGTGCCGAAACGCGTACCTGTGACCGTGATCGTCTCTCCGCGTGCCGCGATCGTCGGCGACACGGTGTTGGCCTGCGGCGCGAGCGGCCCGCTGGGCCCTCCGCAGGCGGCGAGCAAGACCACACTGCAGATCGTGGCCAGTCTGAGCAACTGCCGCATAGAACTCCTTCCAGGTCGCGAGTCGTCAGACTGTAATGGCCAGGAAACTGTGTGCCCTATGACATATCGAACTAGCCCGCTCTACCGACGGCGCTGTCGCGCTGTCCACAACCTTCACGGGTTCGACGCTCCTCGCGGTCAACCGCCGAGGCAGCGTTCGAGGACCCCCGGCGCCGCGAACGGCACCTCGTTCTCGACACGGGCCCGCAGGTCCTCCTCGATGGCGATGAGATTAGGCGTCCAGCCGTCGGCCGGCAGCTTCGCCCGCAGAGCCAGCACGAGCTCGGCCTGCCTGAAGCGCAGCGCGAGGTCAACGGCGTCGGCGCCGCCCGCCGGGTCCGGAGCGAACCGACGGAAGCCGCGCATGAAGGGCGGCACGAAGGACTCCATCGCCGCTTCGGCCGGCCTGTCGCGTTGCGACCTGACCGCGTAATAGAGGGGCATAGCCAGGTCGAACGCGTAAGAGCCGTACGCGCAGTCGTCGAAGTCGATCGCGGTGAGCGCACCGGCGTGCTGCAGAAGGTTGCCGTGGTGCAGGTCGGCGTGGATGAGCCCGATGTCGTCGCCGCTGGCACTCAGCAGTGGCCGTGCCTCGGCCAGCAGCCGGGCGGCCGCAGCATGGAACACGGGGAACTCCTCGGCCATGTCGCCAAGCCGGCGCAGGTAGGTTTGGTCGCTGAGCGCGTGCCGCCGTGGGCCCGGGGGCGCCCAGGTGCGGGCATGGGCTTGAAGCCGTCCGAGGAGCTCGCCCCACCGCTCGATCATCGGCTCCGTCCAGTCGGCCGGCCGCGGAGTGGTACCGGGCGCCTGGCGGTACGCGATGACCAAGTGGCCCGTGCTAGGCAGTTCCTCCACCCACTCGCCTGCCCGTGACCTGATGGGTTCCGAGACGGTGATGTGCTCGCCGATCAGGGCCAGCAACCAGTCCACCTCGGCCCGGACCTGGTCTACCGTGCGGTGGCCAGGCGGCATGACCTTGAGTACCGAGGGCCCCTCAGGACCGACGTACCGGTAGACGTCGCTCTCGAAGGCGCCGAGGGAAGCGAGCTCCGAAGCCTCGATCCCATAGAGAGAAGCGGCGACCTGGAGGTGTGATGGCGCCTCGGACGTGCTCAAGGCTTCCGAACCGGGTGTCGACACTCGCACTGTTTACCAGGGGACGGGCGGCGGCCGGAAGGTGGTGGCGATAGCGTCCTGGGACTGTACGCTCTCATGGCGCAGCCCTAAACTCCCGGCATGAAGCAGAAAGTCGCAGCCGTTCACCGGGCGCGGTTCGTACTTCCGTCGGTCGCGCTCTTCGCGGTGCTCCTGGGAGCCTGCGCGCCCACTATCACGATCCAGACCGACGGCGACATCGAACCGGCGGCCATAGTCGTGACGCCGGAGGACACGGGCACGTTCTTGTTCGTCGTCGTGCCCACTCCTCGGACCGGTGGCGCCTTGGAGGTCGTGCGGGCCGATGGCACGGTGTTCCACATCCCGCCGGGCCATTTCCCGGCGCCCGGCGAATGCCGCGTGTGGGACCCCGACCTGCCGCCGGGCCGTCAGAGCCCGCCAGGCTCTTGCGACGACCTCGAACGTCAGGTGCCCGCCGGCCACTACCTCGTCTACGGCTGAGGCGAGCGATGATCTCCGTAGACAACTACCTCAACTTCCCAGGCACGGCCAAAGAGGCGTTCGAGTTCTACCGGTCCGTCTTCGGCGGCGACTTCGAACAGCACTTCCGCTACGCGGACTACGGCAGCGACTCCGGCTTCGAGCCCGAGGACGCTGACAGGACCGCACACGTCTCGCTGCGGCTCACCGAGACCTTCGTGCTCATGGGCAGTGACGTGCCCAAGCGCGCCGAGGCCAACCTGCGACCCGGCACCAACGCGTACATCAACCTGAACGTGGGCGAGGAGGAGGAAGCGAGGCGGCTCTTCGCCGGGCTGTCCGCCGGCGGTCAGGTGGAGAGCCCGCTGGACAAGACAGGGTGGTCGGCGCTCTACGGGAGCTTCACGGACCGCTTCGGCGTCAGGTGGATGGTCAACTACTGGGCGTCCTAGTTAGAACCTGTCCCCGGGGTTGCCAGACCTGGGCCGTCCCAGCCCTGCAACACGCGCGCGAAGACGTCGGCGGACACGTTCCCGCCTGACGCGATAAGGACCGTGGGTCCCAGACTCTCGGCTTGCTCGACCTCCGCGACCTGCGCCAGGAACGCGCCCAGAGTGACCGCTCCCGCGCCCTCCAACACCATGCGGTGGTGGGCGAAGGCATGGCGCATGGCGGCGGCGATCGCGCTCTCTTCGACCAGCACGATGTCGTCGACGAGCTCCTGGACCGCTCGCAAGGTGTAGCGGTTGTCGGGGCCCAGCCCGCCCTGCAGGCTGTCGGCCAAGGTATCGGCCTCCGGCATCTCGAGTGGCTCGCCCGCACGCAGGCTCGCGTGCATCACGGCACCGGCCGCCATCGAGACGCCGACTACGCGGATGGCCGGGTCGGCAGACTTGACCGCCAGAGCGATCCCTGCGATGAGGCCGCCACCGGAGAGCGGCACGAGCACGGTCCGTACGTCCGGCACGTCTTCGACGATCTCCAGGCCCAGCGTGCCCTGGCCGGCGATCACGTCTGGATGGTCGAAAGGAGGAATCAGGTAACTGTCGTGCGCGGAAGCGTGCTCTCTGGCCGCGTCCTCGGCCTCGTCCTGTGAAGCGCCGTGAACAAGCACTCTCGCCCCCACGCCGCGAAGGGCGGCGAGCTTGTCCTCTGGCACGCGAGACGACACGAAGACGGTGGCCGTGGCGCCCAGCTCGCGCGCCACGTACGCGACGGCTCGTCCATGATTGCCGGTGGACACCGCGACCACTCCGCGCGAGAGCTGCTCTGACGATAGCGACAGGAGGGCGTTGCTCGCTCCGCGCACCTTGAAGGCGCCCGTGGGCTGGACCGTCTCGTCGGCGATGTAGACGTCGGGTCCCAGTTCGTCTGCCCGCCGCATGAGTGCCCGTCTCGCCACGCCCGTCACGCGGCGCCGCGCCAGCCACACGTCGCGGGGCGTGGGAGCCTTCAGTTCACGCGCCCCTCTCGAACGCGCCTCGTGGGAACCCTCATCTGAGTGGTATCCCAGCCTTGGGCAGGCGAGCCTCCACGAACCGCACCAGCGTCGAGGAGACCAAGGTCACGACCAGGAACATGCCGCCGACCATGGTCAGGGGCACGAAGTACCTGAACGTGCGGTCGCCGATGATGTTCGCCACGTTGAGCATCTCCATCACGGTGACGGCCGAGAGGATGGCCGTGTCCTTGAGCATCGACACCAGGTAGTTGCCGAGGGCCGGCACGATGCGAGGTATCGCCTGCGGGATCACGACGTCGCGGAAGGTCAGGAGTGCGGGCATGTTGAGGGCGATGGCGGCGTTCCATTGACCGCGTGGCACGGCCTGGATGCCGGCGCGGTAGACCTCGGCCGTGTAGCCGCAGTACTGCAGGCCGAGCGCTATGGCGCCGGTGAGGAACGCTGGGAAGACGATGCCGAAGTCGGGGAGCACGAAGTAGAGGAAGTAGAGCTGCACCAGGAGCGGCGTGTTCCTCACGAACTCGAGGAAGAAGGCCACCGGCCAAGAGACGATCTTGAGCGGCACCATGCGCAGCAGCGCGAAGACCAGGCCCAGGACGAGGGCGATCACGAAGCCGAGCGCCGTGGCCTGGAGGGTCACCCACAGGCCCTTGAGGAGAATCGGGAAGATGGAGATCGCGAAGGCTAGGTCGGTGCTGGTGTCCCATTCGATACCGAAGAGCATCAGCCGCGCGCCCTCTCCTGAGCGACGCCCACCCGGTACGCGATCACGCGCTCGAGCCAGCGCATGGCGGCGATGAAGACCAGTGCCAGCAAGAAGTAGATGACGAGGGTGGCGGTGAAGGCCGGGATGGACTCATGCGTCAGGTTCCTCACCGTCTGCGCTGCGAACGTCAGGTCGGTGAGCGTGATCAGGGAGACCAGGGCCGTGTCCTTGAGGTTCTGAACGACGAGGTTCCCGAACGGCGGCATCATCTCGACGAGAGCTTGCGGCAGGATCACGTTCCAGAGCGTGTAGCGCTTCGTGAAGTTCACTGCCGTGGCCGCCTCGTACTGACCCACCGGCACCGCCTGGATCGCGCCGCGCACGACCTCTGCCCCGTAAGCGCCGATATTCAGCGATAGCGCTGCCACGCCTGCCACGTACGGGTCGAGGCTGATGCCGATGAGGGGGAGGGCGAAGAACAGCCAGAACATCTGCACGAGCAGCGAAGTGCCCCTGAATATCTCGATATAGACGACAGATAGGCCCTTGATGAGCCAGTTGGACGATAGCTTCCCGATCCCGGCCGCGAAGGCCAGTACGCCACCCAGCACGGTCGATATGAGCGCCAACTGCACCGTGACGACCGTGCCGCGCAGCAGCGGAGCGAGGAGTTGACGCAGGTCCTCCATCAGCCCTCCTTAAGCCATGGAGTCAGATAGCGCCCGGGGGGCCGGTCGAGCCGGTCCCCCGAGCCAGAGCGGCTTATTCGGCCGCGCAGAGGGCCTCGGTGCTGGCGCCCAGGGCCGCATCGATGTCGGTGTCGGTCAGCCCGTGGCTGTGCAAGATGTCGCGGTACTCCTGTGTCTCCTGGAAAGCCGCGAGCTCGGTGTTGAACGCCTCGAGGAACTCGGCGTCGTCCTGGCTGAACGTGAACGCCCCGTAGGAGCGGACGGGCTCACCGTCTACCACTGGATCTTCGAACGGCTGGGCTGGCTCGACGCGGTCGTTGCCTTCGGCGAGGCCCACGACCGTCAGGCCGGTGGCGCCGTACGCGTCGATGCGTCCTGCCGTCAGAGCGGAGGGCGCGTCGGCGTTGGCGTTGAGCGGCACGATCTGGCTCTCGTCGAGCCCGTACGCCTGGGCGAAGTCGAGCTGGTCTGCGCCAGACACGATGCCAAGCTTGAGATCAGGGTTGTCGACGAAGTCCTGGTACGAGTGGATGTCCTTGGGGTTGCCCGCAGCCACGAGGAAGCCCTCGCCGTAGCTCGAGTTGATCTTCGAGAAGCTGACCTGCTCGCAGCGAGCCGGCAGCACGGCCTGGCTGGCCGCGACCAGATCGAAGCGGTTGGCGATCAGACCCGGGATCAGCGAGCCGAACTCGGTGACCGTCCACTCGATGTCGGTGATGCCCATGTTGGCGAGCACGGCTTCTGCTACGTCGGGGCCGATGCCCTGAGCCTCACCGTTCTCGACCCAGCCGTAAGGGATCTCGTTGGCTGTGGCGATCGTGATGCCGTTCTGTTGGAAATCTTCCACCGCCGACTGGGCGAAGCCGAAGCTCAGCGCCGCTGTCGCGACCAGTAGAAGTCCGTTACGCAGTGCGCGTTTCACGTGGTTTACCTCCGATGTGCCTGGACGATGCGCGACGATTCCGTTGCCGCGCGTGGTTACTCGCGGGACGATCCCGGTGGGGACGGCCCCGCGAGACGGGCCGACGAACGCTCCCGAGACCTCGGGCTCGCGTGCCTTCGCATGTTTCCCTCCTCTCCGTCGATACTTCGGTTGGTGGCCTAGGTGGTTCGCGCGGTGGATGGGTCGTGGGGTCTTCGGTCAGTGGGACAGGACGGCTCTGAGGAACTCCTGGGTCCTCGGGTTCTCCGGGTCGGAGAAGATCTTCGAGGGTGGACCCTCCTCGGCGACGCTGCCCTTGTCGAAGAAGATGACGCGGTCAGCGACGTCCCGCGCGAAGCCCATCTCGTGCGTGACGATCAGCATGGTCATCTGCGTTTCGTGGGCCAGCTTGCGGAGGATGCCGAGCACCTCGCCCACGAGCTCAGGGTCCAACGCGCTGGTGACCTCGTCGAAGAGCATCACCTTGGGCTCCATGGCCAAGGCCCGGGCGATGGCGACCCTCTGCTTCTGCCCACCGGACAGCTGGCCTGGGAACTGCTCGAGCTTGTCGCCCAACCCGACCATGTCCAGGAGCTCGCGACCCCTCTCCTTGGCCTCCGCGCGCGGCATCCCCTTGACGTGGATCGGCGCCTCGGTGACGTTGCGCAGCACGCTCATGTTCGGGAAGAGGTTGAAATGCTGGAAGACCATGCCGATGTCGCTGCGCACGGCATGCAGATGCCTCTCGTTGGCCGGGATCTCCTTGCCGTCGACGACTCGGTGCCACAGCGGCCTGCCGTCGACGTAGACCCTCCCGCTGTCTGGTTTCACGAGGGTCATGAGCACTCTGAGGATCGTCGTCTTGCCTGATCCGCTCGGCCCGATGATCGCGACCTTCTCGTTCTCGGCTGCCTGGAAGTCGAGGTCGTCGAGTACGACGAGGTCCCCGTAGGTCTTGCGCACCTTCTCGAAGCGGACCATGGGCTTGGCGTCCTCGAACCGGCGAGCCAGCGGCTCCTCGGCCGTCGCCATCGCGCCGGTACCGGCGGCATCCGTGCTATCGGGAGGTCGTGATGAGGTCACAGGTCTCCTCGGCTGGTCGGGTGGAGCGCAACTAGGGGCGTGCGCGCCTGGCGGTCGCGACAGCGCATCTCGGCTCTCGCCGATGCCTCGGCGTGGGCCGTGGCGCGTCGCGTCTGTCGGTGCCGACTTGAGGGCAGTAGTGTACGCGCTGCCGCGCAGCCCGGGGACGCCGGCACCCCTGGCTCGGTCGTGCAGGGTAACAAGCTCGGCGGTGTCGTCAAGTGCGCACTGTGACCTGTCCTCACGTTCACCACCATCCTTCCCGTCAGCGCCGGGACTTCAGCGGTCCTTCATGACGTCGGTATGGCGGACGGTTTCCTGCCTCACGCTGGCACTTCACCCGCACTTCGGCTCGCGAACTGCAGAGCCTGCTCGAGGTCGCTGATCAGGTCGGATACATCCTCGATACCGGCCGAGTACCGCACCAGCGTCTCCGGGATGCCCATGGCGGCGCGCTCGGCCTCGGTCAGCTCCACGTGGCTGCCCGTACGCGGCGGGGCGACCGTGGTCTCCACGGCGCCGAGGTTGGCGGCCCGATGCGCGAAGCGGAGCTTTGGCAGGAGGTGCTTGACGGCGCTGAAGTCGCCCTTGAGCTGGAACGAGAGCATCCCACCGAAGCCGCGCATCTGGCGCTTCGCGACGTCGTGATTTGGGTGGCTCTCGAGGCCGGGGTAGTAGACGCGCTCCACGAACGGGTGGCCGTCGAGGAACCGCGCGACCTCGAGCGCGTTGGAGTTCTGGCGCTCGACTCTGAGCTGCAGCGTCTTCAGGCCGCGCAGGAGCATGTACGCCGCGTCGGGGTGGAGTGTGGCGCCGTTGACCTCCCGGTAGCGGAAGACCCGTTCCACCAGCTCGCGCGCTCCACAGAGAGCGCCGCCCAGGGCATCCGCGTGGCCCCCGAGGTACTTCGTCGCGCTGTGGATCACGAGGTCGGCGCCCAGGCCCAGCGGGTTCTGGTTGATGGGCGTGGCGAACGTGTTGTCCACGACGACCGTGGCGCCCCGAGCCTTGGCTCGCGTCGCGATGGCCTCTATGTCGAGGATCTTGCAGGTGGGGTTGGTCGGAGTCTCGAGATAGACCAGCGTGCAGCCCTCGTCGATCTCGGCGAGGATCCGGCCGTGGTCGTCGGTGTCACACAGCGCCACATCGATGCCGAAGCGCGGCACGTAGTTGAGGAAGAGCCGGTTCGTGCCTCCATAGGTGTCCTTGACCGACACGACCCTGTCGCCAGGCGCGAGCAACGTGAACAGGGTCGCGCTGATCGCCGCCATCCCTGTAGAGAAGCTGGTCGCGGCCTCGGCTCCCTCGAGTAGACGGATCTTCTCCTCGAATACCGCCGTCGTCGGGTTGGTGTTGCGGCCGTAGATGTGACCCTCGGCGTCGCCGAGCGCGACGTCGCGCCAGTGGTCCACGTCCTGGTACCCGAAGGCGACGCTGTTCACCACCGGGACCTGCGTGGCGCCGGCGATGAGGTCGCCCTCTTCGCCGCCCCATACCGCCAAGGTCGCTCGCTTCGCGTCTCCTTCGTTCATGTCGTCCTCCCTCAACCGGGGCTCCCAGCCCGGTCGTCGCCACGCCGCGTGCTCACACGGGCTCCCCGGCTACCTCGAACGCGCCCAGGTAGTCGTTGATGCGGTGGATGCAGTCGATCATGTGGCGTCTTCTGGTCGCGGCGAGACCGGGTAGGTCTCCCTCCTCCAGCGCGGTGGCGCAGGCGCTTATCTCTTCCGCGAAGATCGTCACCTCACGGCGCCAGTCCAGGGCGGGCAGCGCCTGAGGCCAGACCCTGGCCGTGAGGTAGAAGAGCCTGTCCGCGATGTCCTTCAGCGGTTGGTTCCCGATGGCGCGAGTGACCGCTTCGTTGAACCGGAGGTACGCCCTCGCCAGCTCACGTGGTTCACCCAGGTCCGCCATCGCCACGACCTCGTCGTGAAGCTGCCGCAACTTGCGTATCTCCTCAGCGGACACCCAGTTGGCGTCCATCTCGCCTATGACGTCGATCAGCTTCAGGCGCAGCTCGTAGACCTGCTTGAGGTAGAGCATGTCGATGGGCGCGACGATGGTGCCCACGCCCCTCTCGACGCTCACTAGCCCGTCGAACTCCAGCCGCTGCAGGACCTTCCTTATCGGTGTGCGGCTGATGCCGAACTCGGTGGCCAGACGGTTCTCGCTGAGGAGGCTGCCGGGCGGGTAGTCCAACAAAGCGATGCGCTCTCGCAGCGCTTCGTAGATGTCCTTGAAGCTGCGGTTGTCGGTCACGTGTGTCCCTTCGGGATGGACCGGACCAGCGGCGTGAACAGGTCGGCGGCCCCGGTTAGGAGCGATTGACCGCGCCGAGCGACGAGAACTAGAATGCAACTCGTACGCTGGTTGTATACAAGTTGCTGACGCAGTTGGAGTCTACGGGGATGCCCCCAGGCTGTCAACCTCGGCGTCCCCGGAGGCCACGATGCGGGTCCACGATCAGTTGCCGTTCCCTATCGAGGAGTACGAGAGGCGCCTGGTCGCGCTCAGGGAGCGCATGGACGACCTGGGAGTCGTCGCGCTGCTGAGCACGACCCCCGAGAACATCATCTACCTGACCGGGTTCGAGTCGCCGGGTCACTACTGGTGGCAGGGGATGATCGTGCCTCTCTACGGCGAGCCGACGACGCTCTCACGCCTGTTGGAAGTTAGCGGCGTGGACGCCCTGAGCTGGATCGAGCCTGACCACAACATCGCCTACCGCGACGACCAGGACCCCATGGAGGTTCTGGCCGGGCTGATGACCTCGATGGGTCTGGACCAGGGCCGCGTGGGTTTCGAGCGTGACTGTTGGTTCTTCACGGCAGCCCAGCAAGACCGGCTGTTCAAGCTGATGCCCAACGTCGAGTGGGTGGACTGCTCGTGGGTGGTCGAGAAGGGCCGAGTCGTGAAGTCCGAGCTCGAGATCGAGAAGATCACCGCCGCCGCCCGTACCACCGAGGCCGGCATGCGCGCCGGCATCGACGCGGTCAGTTGCGACGCTAGCGAGGACGACGTGGCCGCCGAGCTGTTCAGCGCCATGATCCGCGCGGGCAGCGAGTGGCCCTCGATCGTGCCGTTCGTGTCCTCCGGCGAGCGGGGAGCCATCGGGCACGCGACTTGGCGTCACCGGCAGCTCAAGAACGGCGACTCGGTCTTCCTCGAAGCAGCCGGCTGTCGCAGCCGCTACCACGCGCCCATGATGCGGACGGTGCTGGTGGGAGAGCCGGACGAGGCCATGTTGCAGGCGTTCGACGCCGTGCAGGCTGCGTTCGACGCGGCGCTTGCGGCCATCAAGCCGGGCGTGCCTGCTGGCGACGTGGATCAGGTCGCCAGGCAGGTCATCGCAGAGTCAGGCTTTGGTGGCACCCAGGCGTCGCGACTCGCGTACTCGGTGGGCGTCGCGGTGCCGCCCGACTGGGGGGAGGGGCACATCCTCAGCATGAAGCCGGGCGAGAGCCGCGTGCTGCAGGAGAACATGACGTTCCACCTGCTTCCCTGGGTCCAGCTGCCCGGTTTCGGGGCCATGGGTTGCACGGAGACCATCCGTGTCACCGCCGACGGTGCGGAGTGCATCACGAACTTCCCACGCGAGTTGTTCATGCGGTGAGGCTCGGGCGGCCAGAGGGCTCAGGCAGGAACGCCGGGCCGCCGTTCAGATGTCCAGCACCGTGTCCAGGCCGCGATGGACACCTACGAGCTCACGGACTCTCCTGATGGCGAGCAGCGCACCGTCCACGTACGGCTCGGCTGAAGAACCGGCGTCCGTCCTGATGCTCAGTCGCTGGTCGGGCATGCCGAAGATGACCTCAGCGCCGATGCGGTAGCCAGGCAGCCTGATCGAGTGGACCTGGGCTCCTCCCAGGGTGGCGCCCCTCGCCGCGCGCTCGCCCACCGTCTCCTCGACGGTAACCTCTTGGTGGGCAGCCGCAACGTGGCCGAGCCTGGCCGCCAGCTCGCGCACAGTCCCGCTCGGAGCGTCCACCTTGGTTTCGTGGGCGTAATCGATGATCTCCCAATGAGGGATGAGCCTGGCCGCGGCCTCGGCGAACTTGAGCATGAGCACGACCGTGATGGCGAAGTTCCCGGCGGCCAACACGCCCCGGCCGGCCGCTCGTGCGACCGCGTCGATATCCGCGTAGTCCTCGTCGGTGAGGCCCGACGTTCCCACGACCACGTGGGCTCCGTGCTTCAGCGCGGCAAGCACGTTGCGTTTGGCGACGTCGGGCTTGGTGTACTCGACGAACACGTCGCACCCGTGAGCGGCCAGGGCCTCCTCGACGCTCGCATAGACCGGTGCGTCGGTCACGTCCTCGCCCAGCGCTGCGGCGAGCGTGCGGCCAGCGTGACTACGCGTTACGGCGGCGCTCAGTTCCATGTCTTCCGTGCGGGTGATGCCTTTAGCGAGAGCGGAGCCGGCCCAGCCGGTCGCTCCGGCGAGGCAGACCTTGATGGGTGTCATGCGTCTATAGTGACCCCGCACCAAGAACCAGCGCGTCCCTCCCAACGCGCGAAAGCAGCCACGGCACGGACTCCGAGCGTGCGAGCGCTGCCTGAGGGGTGGGAGATGGAACAGGTAACCGGATACACCCTCGTCGTCCTGGGCCTCGTGCTGTGCGTCGCGCAGGCGTTCTCCATGCTGCGGGACGTCTTCGCTCCCCGGCAGACGGTAGCGAAGGACGCCGTTGAAGTGCCCATCGCCGACATCGTCAAGCTGCTGATCGAGAAGCTACCGGCGGCGGCGCTGGGCGTGCTGTTCGTGTGGCTGGGGTCGGCGATCCTGGGATGGCTGGCGTGAACGGCATACGGGCCGCCAACGAGCGATCGGTACCGGCTTGATGACTTAGACCGGCTCAGTTTCCGACCGGAGCGGTGAGCTGGCGCAAGTACGCGACTGTCCTCATGCGGTGCCGCCTCGCCAGCAGCTCAACGGCCAACGGGTCGACCGGGCGTTCGCGCAGAAGGCGCACCAGTTCGTCGTGTTCACCGATATCCTCCTCGGCCCGGTTGGGCACGAGGTGGAACGACGTGGCAGCCAACATGGTGTCGAGCTGGCTCCAGAAGACCCGGATGTTGTCGACGAGCTGGCCGTTGCCGGAAGACTCGAAGATCGTGAAGTGGAACTCGCGGTTGAGCTCGACGAACCAGCTCCACATCTCCTGGTTCATGGCAGCTTGCAAGCGCTGGTTGATGCTGTGCAGCTTGGCGCTCAGAGCGCCCACGTTCTCCGCCGCCAGACCCGTCGCGTAGCCTTCTAGCACCGCGAGCACGGCGATCACCTCGGCGATCTCGTCCGCCGAGACCCATGCCACGACCGCGCCGACGTAGGGCGTGATCGTCACCAGCTTCTCCGCCTCCAGGCTGAGGAGCGCCTCCCGAACGGGCAGCACACTCGTCCCGATCTCCTCGGCGATCTGGCTGGCCGTGATCCGTTGACCCGGCAGCAGACGCTTCTCCAGGATCCGGCGCTTGATGAAGTCGTACGCCAGGTCCTTCTTGGTGGCGTTGGCCATGTTGGGTCAATCTTATAAGATATTGACCAACGGGATCGCGGAGATGAGGGCCCGCGGCGGTCGAAGGGGCCGACGCGGCCGAGGAAGGGGAGCGTATGGAGCCAGCGCCGGCACCCAGCACGGGGCGTCTTTACGAGGATTTCGAGGTCGGCGCGGTGTATCGCCACTGGCCCGGACGCACGATCTCCGAGGCCGACAACTCCTGGTTCACGCTGCTTACGATGAACACGCATCCTCTGCACTTCGATGGGGAGTACGCGGCCGGTACGCGGTTCGGGAGGCCGTTGGTGAACAGCTGCCTCACGCTTTCCATCGTCGTGGGCATGTCGGTGCGTGACGTCAGCCAAGCCGCTATCGCGAACCTTGGGTTCGACAGCGTGGAGCTGCCTGCCCCCGTGTTCAACGGCGATACCCTCTATGCCAGTTCGACGGTCCTGGAGAAGCGGGTGTCGAGGTCAGATCCCAGCCAGGGCATCGTTAAGGTCCGCACGATCGGGGCGAACCAGGGCGGCGTTGAGGTGCTGAGGCTGGAGCGCGCGGTGCTCGTTCCCCTACGCCGTGCGTCGCCGAGCAGCAGTTGACCGGAGCGCGTAAGTTCATATAGTCTCTCTTATAAGATTCACAACCGGTTCGACGGCTTGCCGCGCTAGAGCGGGGGGCCCGAGAGGAGATGCATATGCTTCGACAGGCCTCCAAGTGGCTCGCTCTCACGGTCCTGATGGTCGGTCTGGCCCTCGGCGGCGTCGCGACGGCCCAAGCCGAGCCGCAGTACGGCGGCAGCCTGCGGGTCGCCATCACGGGGGATCCACCGACGTTGGACCCCCATACCAGCACGGCTGTGATCGTGCTCGAGGTCACGTCCCACATCGCCGAGTACCTCTACGCACGCGATGCCGATGGGATCGTCCAACCCATGCTGGCGAGCGCTCTACCGGACGTGAGCTCGGACGGCCTGACGTATACGATCCCGCTGCGCTCCGGCGTCACGTTCCACGACGGCCAAGTCCTGGACGCTGACGACGTCGTCGCATCGCTTGACCGCTGGCGCCGAATCGGTACGGGCAAGAACTACCTCGGCGATGCCAGCATTGCGGCCGCGGATCCCCAGACGGTCGTCATCACGCTCACGGAGCCAGTCGGCGTGCTCACTTCCGTGCTCGGTTGGTCGGAGGGCGCGGCCGTGATCTACCCGGCCTCGCTCGTGGAGTCGGCGGGGGACGAGCCGATAGACGCCCCGGTTGGCACCGGTCCCTACAAGCTCAAGGAGTGGCGGCGGGGCCAGGAGGTCGTCTTGGAGCGCTTCGACGGGTATGCAAGTCGCGCCGAGGAGCCCTCTGGCGACGCCGGCGCCAAGCATGCGTACCTCGACGAGATCCGTTTCATCGTCGTCTCGGACGCCGCCACGCGGCAGGCCGGCCTCGAGTCCGGCGAGTACGACGTCAACTACCGTGCCGCGGCCAGCGACCTGGAGCACATCGAGTCCTCTGACCGCATGTACGGCTGGATGATGCGCCCCGGCTACAACTACATCGGGCTCATCAACCACGCGTCACCACTGATGCAGAACCTGGAGCTCAGGCGGGCGCTGCAGGCCGCGCTGGACGTACACCCACTCGTGCTCGGGGCGTTCGGCGCCGAGGGCGTGTTCGCGCTGAACGCCAGCATCGTGCCTCCGGAGTACGGCGCGATGTACAACGACGCGGCAGGCACGCAGTACTACGACGTAGCGGACCAAGACCTGGCGAAGTCACTCCTCGCCGAGGCCGGCTACGACGGCACGCCGATCCGGTGGCTCACCTCTCGTGACTACGACTATCAGTACCGAGGCACGCTCATCGCCGTGGATCAGGTCAGCCAGGTGGGCATAGACAGCGAGATCATCGTGCGCGACTGGGCGACTACGGTCTCGCTACGCTCCGACCCGACGGCCTGGGACATCTTCATCGGCAACTTCACGATCGCTCCCGAGCCGGAGATGATCGCCTACCTCAACCCGAACTACCTGAACCACTACGAGGGCAGCGAGGAGTACCGCGCGCTGATGGAACAGCTTTCCTCCACGTCCGACCTCGCAGAGCGGCAGGCCGTGTGGGCGCAGGCGCAGGAGGAGTTCTACGAGGACGTCGGTGCGCTTCAGATGGCGAACGCCTTCCTCCTCAACGCGTACGGCTCGGACGTGCACGTCGAAGCCCGCTACTTCCTCTTCCAAGCCTGGAACACCTGGAAGGACTGAGCTCGGTGGCGGGGCGCACCATGCCTGACGGTGCGTCCCGCCGCACCAGGTGTGAGGTCCAGGGCCGCACGCGCCTCTTCGGATGATCGCGTACGTAGCCCGCCGGCTCGGATCGATGCTCGCCACCATGTTGGTGGTGGGCATCGTCGTCTTCTTCGTCATCCACTCGGTGCCGGGGGATGTCACGTCGGCGCTCCTTGGTCAGGACGCGACACCCGCACAGATACAGGCGCTGCGCCAGCGCCTGCAGCTGGACCAGCCGCTACCAGCTCAGTTCGTCGCCTGGCTGGGTGGCGTGCTGACTGGCGACCTAGGGAACAGCAACTACATGCGCATCCCGGTCATCGAGGCCATCTCGCAGCGGCTGGAACCGACAGCCATGTTGGCGCTGGCGGCGACCCTCGTCGCGGTAACGCTGGGCGTTGGCCTGGGAGCGCTGGCGGCCGTCAGGCACAACACGGCTGCCGACTACGTGGTCATGTTCATCGCGATGCTCGGCCTGTCACTACCGACGTTCTGGCTAGGGCTGCTGATGATCATGCTGTTCGCGGTGAACCTGAACTGGCTGCCTGCGGCCGGATACGCGTCGGTAACACAGGCTCCGCTCGACACGCTCAGGTACCTGGTGATGCCCGCCGCTTCCTTGGGCTTCAGCCAGGCCGCCGTGATCGCGCGGATGACCAGGGCGAGCATGCTGGACGCCCTGCGCGAGGACTTCGTGCGAACGGCACGCAGCAAGGGCTTGCCCGAGCGCCGGGTGGTGGTACGCCACGCTCTGCGCAACGCGATGATGCCCGTCCTCACCGTCATCGGGCTGTCGATCGCCACCCTGGCTGGCGGCGTCGTCGTGACCGAGACCGTCTTCAACATCCCGGGTGCGGGTCGCCTCGTCATCGAGTCCGTGCAGCGTCGCGACTACCCGGTACTACAGGGCGCGGTCATCGTCGTCGCGCTCGTGTACGCGTTCATCAACCTGCTCGTCGACCTGAGCTATCTGGCGCTCGACCCGCGGGTGCGCTACTCGTGAGCGCCGTCGCCCTGCCAGCCCGCACTGGTTCCTCTCGGCGCGGTCTCAAGACGTTCCGGCGCCCACCCGTGGCCTTCGGCGGGGCAGTCCTGTTGCTGGTGTTGACCATGGCACTCATGGCTCCGTACATCACGACATCTGGTCCCAACGACCTCGACATCCTCGGCAGGTTGGCGCCGCCGACCGCGGCCCACCCGATGGGCACCGACGACCTCGGCAGGGACGTGTGGTCGCGGGTGGCTTTCGGGGCCAGGTTGTCCCTGACAGTAGGTTTCGCCACCGCGTTGCTAAGTGCAGCGCTCGGTACGCTCGTGGCCCTCGTCGCCGGCTTCTACCGGTGGCTCGACGAGATCGTGATGCGCGTGCTGGACGGTTTGATGGCGCTTCCCGGCGTGCTACTGGCCATCGCGATCATGGCGGCGGTGGGCCCGAAGGTGAGCAACATCGTCCTGGCGCTCACCCTGGTCTACCTACCGCGCTGCGCCAGGGTGGCCAGGTCTGCCGTACTCGTCGTGCGGGAGCACGTCTACGTGGAGGCAGCCAGCGCCCTCGGCGCGGCGGACCGGGCGATCATGTGGCGCCACATACTGCCGGGAACGCTGACCCCGGTCATCGTTCAGGCCACCTACGTGTTCGCCACGGCCGTGCTGCTGGAGGCGTCGCTCTCGTTCCTCGGGGCGGGCGCGCCGCCGAACGTTCCTAGTTGGGGCGTCATGTTGGCGGAGGGCCGACTGCTGATGCGCCAGGCCCCCTGGATGACGATCTTCCCCGGTGCGGTGCTGTCGTTGACGGTACTGGCCGTGAACATGATCGGCGACGGGTTACGAGACGCGATGGACCCGCGCCTGCGGAGGGGATGAAGTGGAGAGCGGAGTACCGCCAGGGGCCGATTCGCCGCTGGCCGGGGTTCGGATCCTGGCAGTCGAGCAGTACGGAGCCGGCCCGTTCGCGACGATGGTCCTCGCGGACCTCGGCGCCGAGGTCATCAAGATCGAACCGCCGGACGGTGGGGACATCGGGCGCCGCGTACCGCCATGGACCGTGGACGACGACAGCCTCTTCTTCCAGAGCCTGAACAGGGGCAAGAAGAGCGTCGCGATCGACCTGAAACACCCGGACGGCAAGGCCCTCTTCGGCCGCCTGGTGGCGCGATCCGACGTGGTGTTCTCGAACGCTCGGGGCACCTCACCGGAGCGACTCGGCATCACCTACGAGCAACTCAAACGCCACAACCCTGCCGTCGTGTGCGCGTTCCTCACCGGGTTCGGTCGGAGGGGCCCGCGCGCAGACCAGCCGGCGTACGACTACATAGTGCAGGCCATGTCCGGCATGGCAGCCATGGGAGGTGAGCCCGACGGACCGCCTGTGCGGGCGGGCGTGAGTGTCGTCGACTTCTCTGCCGGCCTGGCTGCCGCTGTCGCCATGCTGGCCGGCCTGCACCGGGCGCGCGCCACCGGCCGGGGGTGCGACATAGACACGAGCCTCTTCGCGACCGCCCTGAACCTGACGAACTACCTGGCGAGCTGGACAATGACGCGCGGCTACCACCCTCGGCGACAGCCGCGAGGAGCCCATCCATCGATCGTGCCGTCGCAGTTGTTCGAGACCGCCGACGGCTGGGTCATGGTCATGTGCCAGACGGACGCGTTCTTCCATGAGCTGGTGCAGCGCATGGACCTTAGTGACGTCGCAGCGGACGCACGCTTCGCGGACATGGCCGGTCGGCTGAAGCACAAGGACGAACTGCTGACGCGGCTGGAGCGAGAGTTCAAGCAGCACAACGTCGCCGACTGGTTGGCCCGGCTCGAGGGCGGCGTGCCCGTTGCGCCGGTCAACGACCTGGTGCAAGCGTTGGCCGACCCGCAGGTGGACGCTCTAGGCCTGATCGTCGAGTACGACCACCCCGAGTTCGGTCGAGTCAAGCAGGTGGCGGGCCCGGTTCAGACGTTCGGCGAGCGCGCGGACCCGCTACCTGGTCCCGCGTTGGGAGCGGACACGTCGGACCTGCTGCGCGGCCTGGCGGGCGTCTCGGAAGCCGAGCTTCAAGAGTTGCTGAGTCGGGGGGTAGTGGCGTGAGCGCTGCCACTGGCTCCGGGCGGCATGGAGGTGTACTGCACGTGAGAGGTGAGGTCTGTTGAGAGGGATCGTGGTGGCGCCCCAGCCTGCGGCAGTGGAGCTGGGCGCGAAGGTGATGGAGGACGGCGGCAACGCGTTCGACGCTGCGATCGCCGCTGGGTTCGTGCAGATGGTCTCGGACCCGTTCATGTGCGGTCTGGGCGGCTGGGGATCTGCGACCGTCTACCAGGCGAACACGGGGACCTTCGAGCACATAGGTTTCTGGCCGCGCATAGGGTCGAAGATGCGTCCGGACATCTGGGTCGACGACGTCAAGGGCTTCACCGACCTGTGGCGCTTCCCGTTGTTCGACGATCACCGGGCGCTGCGCGGCTACACCTCGATCATGACGCCGGGCACGGTCGCCGGCTTCGGCGAACTGCATCGTCGCTATGCCTCACGAGACTGGGCCTCGTTGCTTCAACCGAGCATCGACATGTCGCGCGAGGGCTACCTTGTGCCCGAGTACGTGGCCGAGCACGTTCGCAAGCCCATGCTGCCTGAGCTGCCGCATCCGCGCGAGAAGTACGCCGTCAACGACGCGGCCCGTGCCCTGTTCCATGGGCCCACCGGCAACATGCTCGAGACCGGCCATCCCTACCGCAACCCTGACCAGGCGCGGTCGCTCGAGCGCCTCGCCGCCAGCGGCCCCGACGAGTTCTACACGGGTGACCTGGCCGAGGAGATCATCGCCGACTTCGAGGCCAACGGGGCCTTCGTGACCCGAGAAGACCTCGCCGCTTACCGGCCGGTGGTCGAACCGCCATTGAGGACGACCTACCGAGGCTTCGAGGTGGTCAGCTCGGCCGTACCAGGCGGCGGCCTACTGACGCTCCAGATCCTCAACGTGCTGGAGCAGTTCGACATCGCTGCCTTGGAGCACAGCGGCCCCGACCATGGGTTCATCGTGGCGGCGGCGTTGGCCTGGGCGGGCGTCACGCGTGGCAACCACCTCGCTGACCCCGCTTTCGCCGACGTGCCGACCGAGCGCCTCCTGTCCAAGGAGTACGCGGCAGAGATCGCAGACAAGATCCGCCGCGGCGAACTTCCTGACCGCAAGAAGCTAAACAAGCCCGGCTTCACGACGCACATCTCGGTGATGGACGAGGCCGGCAACTGCGTCTCGATAACCCACACCCTCACGACCTGCGCCGGCATCGTCGTGCCAGGGACCGGCTTCACCTGGAACAACTGCGTGTCGCTCATGGACCCTATCCCCGGCCGGCCGAACTCGTACGAGCCCGGCAAAGCCAGGGCCAGCGCCATCTCGCCTTCCGTGATCATGAAGGACGGGTCTCCATGGGCCGTGGTGGGCGCGCCGGGCGGCTGGTCCATCTCCTCGGCCGTGTCGCAGGCCATGAGCAACCTGATCGACTTCGGCATGACGCCGGTCGAGGCCGTGAGTGCACCGCGTTTCCACTCGGAGGGTGACCCCGTGTACTGCGAGCTGCGGGTCCCGCAGCGGACGGTGGAGGCTATGCGTGCGAAGGGCATGAACGTCGAGCAGTCGCTACGCAACTACGAGCGCACGTTCGCGAAGGTCCAGGTGGCGTTGCGAGACGGGGCCGGCTTCAAAGGCGGATCGGACCCCCGTAAGGACGGCGGTTCCGTGGCCGTGGCTCGCTCGTAGAACGCGGTTGGGTCGGCATCGTGAACGGTTGGGGGTAGACAGGTGACGGACAAGCGCGGCGAACGGTTGCGGTGGGCGCGCAGCTGGCTCTTCGTGCCGGGCGGCGCCGATCGGTTCGTCGCCAAGCTCGCACAGGTGCGCCCGGGGGCGGCGATCCTCGACCTGGAAGACGGCTTGGCCGTCACGGACCTGATCGCCGGCCGGGTACGTGTCTCAGACCTCCTGTCCGCTGACGGCCCGCCGCAGCCGGTCCCGCTGGCTGTCCGCTGCCATGCGGTGGGTCACCCCGCGTTCGAAGCGGACCTACGGTGCCTGGGCCCGCGGCTCGCGGCGCTGTTCGTACCCAAGGTCGGTGACGCTTCCGAGGTGCGGGAGGTGGCGGATCGCCTCGCGGACGCCGGCTTCGCGCACGTGCCACTGGTCGCGATCATCGAGTCCGCTATAGGAGTGGAGCGGGCCTTCGATATCCTGGGTGCCCATCCGACAGTGATGGGCGCTGCCTTCGGCGGCGAAGACTTCGCCGCCGACCTGGGGCTGCCGCCCGAACTAGCACTGCGCGGCGCCCGCGATGGTTCAGTCGACGGGGAAAGCGCACACGGCAAGCGCGTGGTGCTGAACAACGCCCGCGCTCGGCTCGTCACGGCAGCTGCGGCCAGGGGACTGCGATGGGTGATCGACACGCCTTCGCTGGCCCTGGACGACGTGCGGGCGGCCGAAGAGGGAGCGCGCCGCTCACGTTCGATGGGGTTCACCGGCAAGTTCGCGATTCACCCGGCGCAGGTGGCGTCTATCGAAAGTGGCTTCACGCCTTCCGACGCAGAGGTGGCGTGGGCCAGGACCGTACTGTCGGGCAGAGCGTCAGCGGCGGGCGCCACGAGGGGCGGCACGTCCGGGGACACCATGGTAGACGAGGCCGTCCTGCGGCAGGCGCGGTTGGTGTTGGAGGACATGGAAGGCTAGCGTCTCTCGCTGTACGGCGCACAGGAAGTACCAGATCCTCGGATCTGTTGGACTGCGGGGCTTGACAGCCTTTCGCGTCAGCCCTACACTCCGCTCACATAGTTAGTAAAACTTATTTACTAGCCAAAGGAGGCCCAAGCGAAGAGGCCCGGGCTAGGTGCAGGAGGTGAGCCTGACCCCGTAACGTCGACGAACCGTCGCCCGCGAGCGCTGGCACACCTCACGTGCTGCGGGCCGAAGCGGCGCCCCGAAGTCCGGGACGGCCGACAGTTGGAGGGAAGATGAAGAGAAGGCTCCTGCTAGCCGCCTGCGCGCTCGCGCTGGCCGCGCTCATGTCCATGGCCACGGCGCAGCGCACGCTCGAGATCTACATCACCGGCCTCACCGAAGACACCATGAACTGGTTCCAACAGGAGGCGTTCCCCGCCTTCCAGGAGCAGCATCCCGACGTGCAGCTCGAGATCCTCACCGGCGGCTGGGGCGACTTCGACGCCGCCGTGGCCGGCTGGATCACGACGGGTTCCGGCCCGGACATCGTCTACCTGGGCTCCGAGTATGCGGCTCAGTACGGCCCCCTGCTCGCTAACCTCGACCCGTACCTCGCCGACTGGGACGGCCTCGATGCGTTCCTCCCCGCGGCGCTCGACGTGGCGACGTACGACGGACACCTGGTGGGCATGCCCCTGCTGATGAGCCCGCGGCCCGTCTTCTTCCGAACGGACCTGGCGGCTGACGCATCGGCGATCCCACCGCTCACGTTCGAAGACTCGCTGGCGTTCGTGCAGGCCAACTCGGCCGTCGCAGACAACGCCATGACGCAGATGGGCTTCATGGACATCGGCTCGGCCCTCTTCGACGCCCAGGAGTTCATCGGCTACATCTGGAGCGCGGGCGGCGAGCTGTACCACGAGGACGGCAGCAGCGCGTTCGACAGCCCCGAGACCGCCGAGGCCCTCAAGTTCATGTACGACAGGCGCCGCGCCGTCATGCCGTCCGAGATGACGGCGGGCCTGCCGCCCATCGAGGGTTCGCCTATCGCATCCAACCTCGTCGTCAGCGGCATCTTCCCGATGTGGAACATGCCCCCGACGAGCGACCCACTGTGGGAGAACATCGCGATCGGCCCGTACCCCGCCGGCTCCAACGGCGAGCCGCTCATCCAGGTGTTCACCGACTGGCTCTCCGTCCCCGCCTACGTCGAGGACCCTGAGCTCGCCACCGAGTTCCTGAAGTTCATCACCAGCCGCGAGAACGCGATCACGCTCAGCCAGGTCGCCGGCTTCACGCCGACGCGCACCGACGCGTGGGACGAGCTGCGTGCCGACCCGGTCTGGGACCGCATGCTCGACATGGCCGTCGAGTACGGCAGAGCGTTCTCCGACATCCGCGCCAGCGCGGAGCTGCGGCCGCTGATCGTCGAGCAGGTCATGCTGTACCTGACCGACCAGCAGAGCCTCGAGGACACGCAGACCTTCCTCAAGGAGGAGTACGACGCGATCCTCGAGGACATGGGTTACCTCTGACCCACTGAGAGGCTGGCGGTCGCCGAAAAGCCCGTGGGGGCGGGCCGGCGACCGCCAGACGTCCCTCGAGCAACTGCTGATCGGGCGCTGGGAAGGACGAGATGGACGCGGCCGTCGCTGCCAGGCTTCACAACCTCTACTGGTCGGTCGGCACGGTCGCGTTCATCGTCGTCGGCAGCGCAGGCGTCGGTTACCTGGCCCGGCTCATCGCCAGCGTCAGAGGCGCCAGCGCCACACTCCAGCGCCGGACCTTCTGGGGCTACGCGATGGCGTCGCCCTGGATCCTCGGCTTCGTGATCTTCGTGTTGGGCCCTTCCCTGGCTTCGCTCTACTACTCGTTCACCGACTACCGGCTGGGACGACCGCTGGAATGGATCGGCCTGGAGAACTACCAGACCCTTCTGGCGGGTGCCGGGGCCCACGGCAGGCGGTTCATGCAGGCGATGGCGAACTCGTTCTACTACGCCGTCGTGGGCGTGCCGCTGCAGATCGTGACGGCGCTGCTGATGGCCATGCTGTTGTCGCGGCCGCTCCCCGGCATGAGCGTCTTCCGCCTCATCTTCTACGTACCGGTGATCCTGGCCGGCGGCCCCGCGATCCTGCTCGCCTGGCGCTACATGCTGGCCAGCAACGGCGGCTTCGTGAACGTGAGCCTGCAGTCCGCCGCGCAGGCCATACCCTTCTTCGACACCATCTATCGCGGCTTCATCTATCTGACCGAGTCGTTCAACGCCTTCTACGCCGCCGCCTCCCGCGGCGATCCCGTAGGACCACTCATGTACGTGTTCCCGGCTGGGCTGTTGGCCGGGATCTCCCTGGCGTTCGCGCTGCTGCCCAGGGACGGGGCGCGGCGGATGGCGCGCACGGTCCTCGAGATCACGGCCGGCGTGCTCGGCGTGGTCGTGCTGCGGCTGGCCATCATCGGCGAGCTGGGCAGGCTCTCGCCTCTGAAGCTGGGCTGGGAGAGGCTGCGCACCTGGTTCGAGCTGGCCACGTTCCGCTCCTCCCTGCGCGCGCCAGGTGACCTCGACTACCTGACCAACGGCTTCTTGCAGCACGCGCCTTCTCCGTTGTGGCTGCTGTTCGTGCTGGCGCTCGTGGCCGCCCTCGTGGCGGGTGGCCGGCCTAGATCAGGCTGGTCTCGCTGGGTGCCCGGGGTGGTGGCGGCCGTGGCTGCCCTGCTGTTCGTGGGCGCCTCTCTCGACGGCGCCGCGTACTTCCGTGCGTTCGACGTGGCCGCCGCCGACACCGGCCAGGTGCACCACCACTTCGCGCTGTTCAGGCAGGTCAGCGCCAGCTGGCCCGGCCCCAACCGGGTGCCGCTGTGGCTGTCCAACGAGCTGTGGTCGAAGCCGTCGCTGGTGCTCATCACCGTCTGGAGCAGCGGCGCGGCCATGCTCATCTTCCTGGCAGCGCTCAAGGGCGTTCCACGGGTGCTCTACGAGGCGGCCGAGGTGGACGGCGCCGGAGCCTGGCAGCGGTTCTGGCGCGTCACGCTCCCACTCATCACGCCGGCGCTCTTCTACAACGTCGTGATCGGCCTCATCGCCGCCCTGCAGACGTTCGAGGCCGTCTACCTCATCCAGACGACACAGACGGAGCAGAGCCTGGCTTCGGCGGCCTACTTCCTCTTCGTGCGGACGTTCAACCAGCTCGAGATCGGGCAGGGCGCTGCGGCGAGCTGGATCCTCGCCGTCATCATCGTGCTGCTAACGGCCGCACAGTTCCGCTACAGCCGATGGGTGCACTACGGATGAGACGCGGCCTCGGCACCATCCTCCTCTACCTCGTCCTCCTGTGCGCGGCGGCCTTCTTCCTGTTCCCCATGGCGTGGATGACCGGCACCTCGCTCAAGACGGTGGAGCAGGTCCAGCAACCGCAGCTGTCGTTGATCCCCGAGGACCCCCAGTGGTCCAACTACACTGACCTGGTCGCCGAGAAGAACTTCTTCAGGGCCTACGGCAACAGCATCTTCATCACGATCGTGGTGCTGCTGGGCACCGTGTCCAGCCTGGCGGTCGTGGCCTTCGCGTTCTCCCGCCTGCGGTGGCCGGGCCGCAACGTCGTCTTCGCGATCATGCTCGGCACCCTCATGCTGCCGGTGCAGGCGACGCTCGTGCCCCAGTACGTGATGTTCTTCGAGCTGGGCTGGCTGCGGACGTTCAACCCGATCACGCTGCCCGGCTTCTTCGCGGGCGGGGCGGCCCTCGTGTTCCTGCTGAGGCAGTTCATGATGACGCTGCCCACCGAGCTGGACGAAGCCGCCGAGATCGACGGCGCCAACCCCCTGCAGCTGTTCTGGCACGTGGTCCTGCCGCTGTCCCGCCCGGCCGTGGCGACGGTGACCGTCTTCCTGTTCGTGGCCCAGTGGAACAACCTGGTCCAGCCGCTCCTCTACCTGCAGAAGGCCGAGCTCTTCACCATGCCGATCTACGTGGCCCAGAAACACAACCTGCAGGAGTCGCCCATCCCCTGGCAGGACATCATGGCCGCCAGCGTCCTGTTCGTGATCCCGGTCCTCGTCGTGTTCCTGCTCACCCAGCGCTACTTCGTCGAGGGCATCACCCTCACGGGATCGAAGGGCTAGCGGCGTGGGTCACTGCCTCGTCAGCTTCCGCGGCCTCGAAGCGCCCGATTGGGTGCTCGCCGCCCTGCGCGACGGCCGGGTACCCGGCGTGTGCCTGTTCGCGTTCAACTTCGCGAGCCTGGGTCAGTTCCAGGCGCTGACCCGTTCCCTGCATGAGGCGGCCGCCGAGGGCGGACAACTGCCCCCCATCGTCGCGATCGACCAGGAGGGCGGCCAGCTCATGGCAGTCGAGGGTGGTGCCACTGAGCTGCCAGGCAACATGGCGCTGGGAGCCTCGCGGTCGCCTAAGCTCGCGCGCGAGGCGGGTCGCATCCTCGGCGCTGAGCTCGCCGACCTGGGCGTGAACATGAACCTCGCGCCGGTGCTGGACCTAGCGAGCCGCCCCGAGAACCCCGTCGTGGGCCTGCGTTCCTTCGGAGACGATCCGGGATCGGTCGCCCGACTGGGCGTGGCCATGATCCAGGGGATGCAGGGGGCCGGTGTGCTTGCCTGCGCCAAGCACTTCCCGGGCCACGGCAACACGGCCATCGATTCGCATCACGCGGTGGCGAGCGTCGATCGGACGCTCGAGGAGCTGCGGAGCCTCGAACTGATCCCGTTCGAGGCAGCCTTCGCGGCTGGCGTCGGCGCCGTGATGGCAGCGCACGTGCATTACCCGCGGCTGGAGGACCTGCCCGCCACGTTCTCACCCAAGGTGCTGCAGGACGTCTTGCGGGGTCACCTCGGGTTCACCGGCCTGACCGTAACAGACGCTCTGGACATGCACGCCTTGGCCCAGGTGCCCGGCCCCGACCGCGCCAGGACGGCGCTGGAGGCAGGCGCCGACCTCGCGATCCTCGGGCACCTGCCGCGTCAGGAGGAGATCGTCGCCGACCTGGCGGACCTGTGGTCGCCGGAGTCGCTCGAGCGGGTGACGGCGGTGCGCGCTGCGTTGCCCGCGTACGCCCCGCGAGCGGTGAGACCGGCGGTCGACTGGGCGGGGCACGCGGTCATGGCGAAGGAGATGGCCGCAGCCGCGATCACCGTCGTCCGTGGCGTGGACCGGCTGCCTCTGGAGCTGGATCCAGGCGATCGCATGTGCGTCGTGACCGTCTCGGCAGGGAACCTGACACCGGCCGAGACGGTCGGGCACGGCACCGTGGACCTGGCCGCCGAGGTCAGGCGGCGCCACGCGAACGTAGTGTCGGTTCGGTTCGCCTTCGGCTCCAGGGCTGGTGCGCGCGAAGCCGCGATCCGGGACGTCCTGGAGGCCGCTTCCGGGGCGCGTTCGGTCCTGCTGGCGACGGTCGACGCCGTGGCTGACGAGGGACAGCAGAAGCTGTTCGCCACGCTGCTGGCGCGGAGGCACGACCCCATCGTCATGGCTCTGCGCAACCCGCTCGATGTGACCACGTTGGCAGGAAGCCCCGTCGCCCTGTGCACCTACGGGCGGCGAGAGGACCAGGTAGCTGCCGCGGTGGCGGTGCTCTTCGGCGAGGTCCGGCCCAGCGGCCGGTTGCCCGTGCGCATGGGAACACCTGTCGACGTAGCGGACGTGCAGCGAGGATGATTCCCTGGCGGTCGAGGGAACGTCCCGAGCGCGCGGCTAAGCAGACGCGTGCCGTTTCGGGCTGGATCCACCGCTTAGCACTGACGGCGAGCGTGGCACTCGTGCTCGCGCTGCTCGGTGTCGCGGTCGCCCAGGCCTCTTGGTGCGTCGCCGTCTGGTACCCCTCCTCCGAGCATCCGGGTGGAGCCCAGTCCATCGCCGAGAACCTGGACGTCATCGACGTCGTGCATCCGTTCTGGTTCACGCCGGATGCCGAGGGCGAGCTCCTGGATCAGGGCGGCGCCAACGCCGCGGACCAGGTGCGTACCTGGCAGGAGTCAGGGCTGCTGGTTCTGCCCAGCGTCTTCAGCGGGCACGCCGGGTTCCTGGCGGATGACCTGAGGCACGACCATGTGAGGGCGATCGTGAACCTCGTGAACGAGCGCGGCTTCGACGGCATCGACATCGACTACGAGGGGTTCCCGCTCGCCACGCGCGAGTCGTTCTCCGCGTTCGTGGAGGACCTGGCAGAGGCGCTCCATGCGATCGGGAAGCTCCTGAGTGTCACCGTGCACGCCAAGACAGAGGAGACCCCGCCGTACGAGGGAGCGGCCGCGCAGGACTGGAGGCGTCTGGCCGCGGCCGCGGATATCTTCAACCTGATGACGTACGACTTCACGAACCGCAACGAGCCGCCAGGGCCCGTCGCGGACGTCGCTTGGGTCTCAGACGTCGTGAGCTACGCCGCCACCGTCACCGATGTGGCCGACGTGCGAGTGGGCTTGCCCTTCTACGGCTATAGCTGGACGAGGGCCAGGCCACCGGCGCGGGCGACGACTTGGGAGGCGTCCGACCGACTGGTGCGGCAGTTCGGCCTGGCGCCGGAGCGGGACCCGAGCAGCGGGGAGCTTGTGATCGACCTGGACGTGCGGGGACTGCCGCGACAGGTCATCTACGTCAACGACGGCGAAACGCTGAGAGGCCGACTCGAAGCTCTGGAGGGGCTGGGCGTGGGCGGCGTGGCGATCTGGGGCCTGGGCGGAGAGGACCCCGCTGTGTGGGACTTCCTGCGGAAGGCGCGTCCGGCACAGTGCGCGGTGGGCCGATGAGCCTGGCGCTGGGCAAGCCGGCGAGCATGGAGGGCCTTCGGCGGAACAACCTCCGCGCGGTGCTGAGGGCCCTCTACCGGGGCGAGGCGAGCTCGCGCAGCGAACTGGCACTTGTCACCGGCCTGACCAAGCCGACCGTATCCACGCTGGTCAGCGAGCTGATGGACGAGGGGCTGGTCACGGAGCAGGGGCCGGGCAAGGCTTCCGCCGGGGGCGGCAAGCGACCCACACTGCTCAGGTTCGAGACCGGCGCCAGGCAGGTGGTAGGCGTGAGCGTGGGTGACGGGCAGGCGCGAGGTGTGCTCTCGGACCTGGCCGGTACTGTCAGCGCCATGCACGTCACGAACTTGGGCGACGACCCCGAGGCCGCCGTGCTCGCGGTGGTGGCCGGGTTGAACGCCCAGCTGGACGCGCGGTTGGCGAGCGTGGGCGTCGGGTTGCCGGGCCCGCTCAGTGCGAGCGTGATGTCGGAGGGACTGTCGAGGCGGTTGGAGATACCCGTGCACGCCGCCGGTCGCGCCGAGCTGGGGGCCCTCGGGCAACTCGCGTTCGGCGGTGGGTCAGACGGCACGCTGGTAAGCATCGTCGTGGACGAGAGCGTGGAAGTGGGCGTCTGCCTGGCCGGCGGCACGGTGCACTACGGCAGCGACCTGCGGGCGCTCGCGCCGGGGCTGGACTGGGCCACGATTCGCTCGGAGATCCTAGCCGCGTTGAGCGGCGCTGCCGAAGAGCAGAGGCCCGGCGCCCTCTGCCTGGCGCTGCGCTCGGCAGCCGCGAGGGGGGATGACGCCGCCAAGGAACTCGTCAGCGAGCTAGCGAGCCGTCTCGGAGCGGTGCTGTCCTGGGTGGTGGCCACCCTCAGACCAAGTCAGGTCGCTCTCGGTGGTCCGCTGGCAGAGCTCGGCGCTCCGTTCCTCGACCTGCTACGGCTGGGCGCCTCGGCCCGCCTGCCCGTGTGGCAGATGGAGGGCGTCGAGCTGACTGTCGTATACACGCAGCAGGTATCCGCCATGGGTGCGGTGGCTCTGGCCGTGCAGCGCGAGCTGGAGCTGCTGTTCGGATGACGGCCTGGGTGCTCACCAACGACGCGGACGCGGTGTTCCAGAGCGCGGTCGTGCGAGGCGCGGCCGCGGTGATGACGGGCGCTGGAAGGGCTACCCGGGTCATCGAGATCGGCCCGCTGGCCCAGCCGGCTGACCTCTCCCGGGCCCTGGCGCGGCAGGATGGCGCGCTGGTACTGGCATCGGCGCTGAACGAGGCGGCGCTCGCCAAACTGCGCGGTCGCGTGGGTGCGGTCACACTGGTCAGCCACCTCTCCGACGGGGCGCAGGTGCCGGCCGTCCTTCACGACAACGCTCAGGGCATGCGCCAGCTCGTCGAGCATCTCGTCGCCTGCGGCCGCCGGTCCTTCGTCTACATCCGCGGTGACCTGACCCAAGTGGACGGCCGGCATCGCGAGGCTGCCTTCCGGGAAGAGGTCCTGCGTCAGGGCCTCGAGATGGGTGAGGAGCGCGTCCTGGCCGGCGGTTTCGTGCCCGGGGTGGCACGGGAGTCGGTGGCGGAGCTGGTCCGGAGCGGCGAGGGGTTCGACGCGATCGTAGCGGCCGACTACCTCATGGCCATCGAGGCGCTGGGCGCCTTGCGCCGGGCGGGAGTCGAGGTGCCGACCCAGGTCTCTGTGGTGGGGTTCGGCGACGGTCCCGAGGCCGTGCAAGCGGACCTCACGGTAGTAGCGGCCGACGTTGAGGAGCTGGGTAGCCGCGCCGCGAGGCAACTACTGGCTCAGCTGGCGGGTGGACGCATCACGGGCCACACCCTGTTGAGCACCCGGCTGGTGGTGCGAGGCACGAGCGTCAGATAGAAGGTCCGTGCCAGAGCTCGCTCCAGCGAAGGTCCCGCCGCCCGGAGGGGGAAAGAGCCGGACGGCGGGTGCTAGAGAGTCCCACCTACCCGAAGGGCCGCCGGGTAAGTGGAGGAGGGAGGGTCCGCGCAGAGGCGTGCGGCCTGACGCCGAAGGTGTCTACTTGCCTCTTCTCGCGCCGGCGGAAGGTGTTCTTCGCTAGCCGGCTGGCGATGCCGTTGCCCTCTCTCGCTAGTAATTACGCGGGCGCGGTCCGAACGGATGCGATAGGCGGTACTAGGTTGCGTTGCTTGGACGGGCCTTGGACGGGGTGAGCTTGCTACACCTGCGCCGGGGGGACATGACCGGGGCGGCCTGCAGGGGTCGCCCCGGCCTCATTCCACGCCGATGTCTTCGTTCCACAGCTCCGGATGTTCGGCGATGAACGCCGTCATCATCCGGACGCACTCCTCGTCATCGAGGTCTATGACGCTCACGCCCTGCTCCCGCAGCCACTTCGCGCCGCCTTGGAAGGTGCGGGACTCGCCGACTACGACGGTGCCGATACCGAACTGCTTGACCAGGCCGCTGCAGTACCAGCACGGCTCGAGCGTCGTGACCATGATGGTGTTGCGGTAGCTGCGCTGACGGCCGGCGTTCCGGAAGGCGTCGGTCTCACCATGGCTGCTCGGGTCCCCGTCCTGTACCCGTCGGTTGTGACCTCGGCCCAACAACGTGCCATCGTCCCGGAACAGCGCAGCGCCGATCGGGATGCCGCCCTCCGCTAGGCCCTGACGGGCCTCCCCAAGAGCGACTGGCAGCATCTGCTCGTAGTCCGTTCGCGTGAGCAAGTCGCCTCCCTTCTACCCGAGCCCGTAGCGCTCTCTCAGCAGCCTCAGGTGATGTTCCACGTGGCCCGCGGTCACGAAGGCTAACGCCCTGACGCTCACTGTGCGCTCGCTGGCCACGCCCTTACGACTCCAGGCCTCGGGTGGGAGGTGACGGAAGAGCGTCGTGGTCGCGCTACGAACGGCTTGGAACTCTGCGATCAGGCTCTCCCAGGGGCGTGAATCGCAGCCGGCCGCGCTCACTGCCGCGTCCTGATCGAAGCCCGGGAGTGGAGCTTCCAAGCCGCGGGCGAACCAGAAGGCGCGGAAGACGAACACCCTCTCGGTGTCGTTGATATGGCCCACCACCTCGCGCACGGACCACTTCCCGGGCGCGTAGCGGTCCAGCGTGCGCCCCTCCGGGATGGACCCGAGGTAGGCGAGCGTCGTCGCAGCCTGCGCCTCGAGCGTGTCGCGGATGTCCCCTACGGGGACCTTGTCGACGTACTGGAAGAAGTACTCGGGCGCCTCGTCACGCGCGGGTCTCTCGGCAAGGTCGAGCGCATGGTTCACCTGGTTCGCCTCCGCAGTCGAGTATGACGCGGCCGCCGCGAGGACAGCACGGCGGCCGGGGGCTGGAGTTCCGTTTGCTAGACCAGCAGCAGGACGATGGACAGGGCGAAGATCACCCACAAAACCGGGCCCACTTGGGACACCTTGCCGGTGAGCAGCTTCAGCAGCACGTAGACGATGAAGCCCAGCACGATGCCTGTGGTGATCGAGTAGGAGAACGGGATCGCGATCAGCGCGACGAAAGCCGGGATGGCGTTGTCGTAGTCGCTCCAGTCCAGGTCCCGCAACGCGCCCATCATGAACAGGCCCACCATCACCAGTACCGGCGCCGTGGCCACCGAGGGGATCAGCCCCAGGAGCGGGGAGAAGAACATGAAGGGGAGGAAGAGCAGACCGACGACCACCGCGGTCAAGCCCGAGCGGCCGCCCGCGTTCACGCCCGCCGCCGACTCGATGTACGACGTGCCAGACGAGCTTCCCACGATGCCAGAGAGGGTGGTAGAGACGCCGTCCACCAGCATGGCCTTGCCGACGTTCTTGGGTGTCCCGTCAGGCTCCTGCAGTCCGGCGACCTTGGTCACGCCCACGAAGGTGGAGATCGAGTCGAACATGTCCGTGAAGAGCAGCGCGAACACGGGCGCGAGGATGCCGGCCGTGAAGACGCCCCCAAGGTCGAGCGCCAGGAACGTCTCGAGCGACGGCAGGGCCACGATCGACGAGGGGTAGAACACCGTTCCTTCGATCCAGCCGATGGCTTGGAAGATGATCGCCGCGATCGTCGTGACGACGATGGCGATGAGCAGGGCACCATGCACCTTGCGTACGAGGAGCCAGCCGGCGACCACCAGGCCGATGATGAAGAGGACGAAGAGGGGGCTCCACCCTCCGAAGGCGACGACCGTGGCTGGGCTCGCCACGATCACGCCGGCGTTGATCATGCCGATGAGGGCCAGGAACAGCCCGATGCCGGCCGCCACGCCGAGCCTGATGCCAGCGGGCACGGCCCGAACGATGGCCTCGCGGATGTTGAAGCCAGGCAGCGACAGGAGGACGAAGACGATGCCGGAGACGAAGACCGCACCCAACGCTTCCTGCCACGTGAGGCCCTGGCCCAGGACGAGCGTGTAAGCGAAGAAGGCGTTGAGGCCCATGCCGGGCGCCAACGCGATCGGCAGGTTGGCGTACAGCCCCATGAGGATGCTCGAAAGGCCTGCGACCATCACGGTGGCGAACAGCGCCCCGTCCGCCGGCACGCCGCCATCGCCGAGCACGAGCGGGTTGACGATGATGATGTAGGCCATCGTCAGGAAGGTCGTGATGCCGGCAATCAGCTCGGTGCGAGCGGTCGTGCCCAGCTCCCTCAGCTTGAACGTGGACTCCAGCCACTGGTTCATCGGCCTCTCCCTGGGGGGCGTGCGCATAGTCGCCCGTCCCTCACCGACCGTTCGCCGGAGAGGGGACGTCCGCTCTCTCTGTCGCCCACGCGAAAGAAGCTAACACGTTCGCGGACACGATGGCTCATGGTTCTCATGTGCCCGTCTGGGGCGGGATTCTTAACCCGCCTGCGTCACGCTTCCGTGGGAGCCGGCGCCCGGGCCCGTCGCGTCCGTACCATCGGTAGGTACGCGAGCACCGCGACGGTCGAAAGTGCAGTTGTCGCCATGAAGGCGACCCTGTATCCTGCCACGCCGTCGCCCGCGCCGATCACGACGCCCATCAACCATTGGACGACCATGGCGCCGGCCATCCCGAAGAAGTTGACGCCGGTGAGGGCGCGACCCGTGAGATTGAGCGGGAAGATCGCACGGACCTCGGCCGCAAGAACGACGAAGTAGGCGCTGGACAGCCCGAACACGAGGTATATGACCGCCACGGGTGCGGCCGGTAGCGCTATGGCCAGGAGCACCTGCGTAGCGACGAACACCGTGGCGCTCATCACGACCACCGAGCCGCGACCGAAGCGGTCCGCCAGCCACCCGCACGCCAGGTTGCCGGCGACGACGCCTATGCCCAGTGCTACCAGGGCGTTGCCCACCTGCAGGTCGCTGAACGCGTAGAGGTCCGTTAGGTACGGCCCTCCCCACAACCCTTGGACGGCGAACGTCGCACCCACCGTCGCGAGGTTCAGGAAAGCGATGCGCCAGAAGCGGTGGTCCCGGACGATGGTGTCGAGCCCAGCCCTCGCGGCGCCCCGTGTCCGCCAGGCGATGTTCGGAGGCGCGTTGCGGCCGCCGACCACTATCACGACCGCCGCTAGAGCGACGATGGCGGCACCCCACAAGAAGACCGCCCGCCAACCCAGTTCGCCGGCCAGCCAAGCCAGGGGCGTGCCCGCCAGCAGCGCGCCACTGGACCCGATACCCACGAGGACACCCGAGACGGTCGCGAACCGCGCCGAGGGGAACCAGGAGGAGAACGCCTTCATCGCTCCCATCAGCACGCCGGCGAACCCCACGCCGAGGAGGGCTCTCGCGACGCTGAGGACGAGGTAGGACTCCCCGAGCGCGAACAGTAGCGAGCCGGCCGCCCCGACCAGCAACAGCGAAGGCGTGACGAGCCTCGGGCCCCAGCGGTCCAGCGCCGCTCCGAGCGGCAGCTGTGTTACCGCGAAGGCAAGGTAGAACAGGCTCGTCATGAACCCGAGCTGCTCGTTGCTCAGGCCCACGTCGGCGCGGAGGTCCGAGGCGATGACCGCGTTGGCAGAGCGGTAGAAGTACGACAACAGGTACGCGAAGAGCCAGATGGCGAAGATCGACGACGCGCGAAGCACTCGCGCAACCATACCGACGTTGGTGCGTAAGCTGGGTCCACATGGCCGCTGACCTGCGGACCTTCTACGGCCTGGTGAGGCGCACCCGGGCAGGCGTGCTCGATTGGCTCGAGACGATGCCACCGGAGGTCCTCAACGCCGAGCGGCAGGACTTCGCCTTCGGGAGCCTGAGCCGGATCTTCAGTCACATCGCGGAGTGCTACCTGCTGTGGCTGTCACGCGGCGGCGTCGGTACGCCCGAACCGGATCTCCACGCCAAGGACATCGACAGTCTGCGCGCGGCGTTCGCGCGTGTGGACGCCGCGGTGGAACGGGCGCTGAACACCTTCGATGCCTGGGACGAGCCGTTCGTCCACACCTTCTCGGACGGCTGGCAAGAGACCCTTACTCGGCGCTGGTTAATCCTCCATCCCATCACACACGAGTTCCACCACAAGGGCCGGGCGCTGGCGCTGGCCCGAGTGCTCGGCCACCCCCATCACGGCAGGCCGGACGCGGACCTGGTGACGCCCGGCAGCGTCTAGAGCGGGCCGGGAAGTGGAACCGTTACGGTGGGTGGGGCCTACGGCTGCATGAGACTGAAGTACGCCATGGCCGGATCGCCCACCGCCGCGATGCGGCCGTAGGGAGTGTCGAACGGCCCGACCGCGACGGTGCCGCCGTGCTCCTTCGCACGAGCCACCGCTCCATCTATGTCATCGACCTGGAAGTAGGGCATCCAGTGCGGTGGGATGCCAGCCCACTCCTTCGTCATCTGGAGTATCCCGGCGATGTTGTGGCCACCCTTGTCGAGCACGTAGTAAGTCGTGGCGGGGTTCGGGGTCTCGGAGTAGGTAGCCTCCAGCAACTGAGCGTAGAAGTCGCGAGCACGTGCTGCGTCCGTCGTGTTGACCTCGCACCAAGCGAAGAAGCCGGGGCTCTCCATGCGACCGAAGCCGTGGTGCTCGATCGCCTGCCACGCACCGAAGGCGGCGCCCGTGGGGTCTGCGATGACGGACATGCGGCCCTGCGAGGGCACCTCGAACGGTTCGTTCAACACGTTGCCGCCCAGGTCGCGAGCGCGACGCGTGAAGTCATCCACGTCGTCGACGGCGAAGTACAGGGTCCATACCGGGGGAGCTCCGTCCTGCACTGGACCGACTCCTGCGGCCTGCTTCCCATCGCGGGTCGCGATGCGGTAACCGCCGAACTCCTCACCGGTAGCGCGGAACTGCCAGCCGAGTACCGCTCCGTAGAACCTCTCCGCCGCACCGACGTCCGTGGCTGCCAGGTCGGCCCAGCAGATGAACCCCTCGTCGATGCGTCCGTCGTGTCCCGGCATGGTGACTCCTTCCGCGAACGTGCAAGTGGTGCGCCTGAAGCTCGTCGCCGCAGGCCCGTGGCGTGAGCGTCATCATGGAGCACCGCCAGCTTCGAGGAGGCGACATGACCGATAACAAGAAGACAGTGGCGCGCTACATAGAGGGCTTCAACCAGGGTGACCGCGAGAAGATCCTGTCCTGCCTCACCGAGGATGTCGAGTGGCTGATCCCCCGCTTCTTCCATGTCCACGGGAAGGTGGAGTTCGCCGGTCAGATCACCAACGACGCCTTCGTGGGGCTGCCCGACGTGAACATCGTCCGGCTGACAGAGGAGAACGACGTCGTCATCTGCGAGGGCACCGTCCGGGCGTCTCGGGCGGATGGAGGCGAGTTGGACGCGATGTTCTGCGACGTGTTCGAGATGCGCGGTGG
>JBDZWC010000013.1:0-27601 GCA_040256005.1 Deinococcaceae bacterium
CCGACGACAGAACGCACCGCGCCTGGCTGGACCGCCTGACCGAGATGCGGATACCCAACTCCGGGTGGGTGGACCGCTTCTGGTTCCACAGCATCTACTTCCGGGAGCCGGGCGGGGTCCTGTTCGAGATCGCGACGGACGGCCCTGGCTTCGGCGTCGACGAGGACGCGGAGACGCTGGGTGAGAAGGTCGTCCTGCCGCCCTTCCTCGAGCCGCACAGGGACCGCATCGTGGGCGGCCTCAAGCCGCTGGACTAGCCGCGGGACTAGCCGGCAAGCCGCTGGACTAGCCGGCGCCGTCCTATCGGCCAGCGCCTGCGGCCCTAGCCGAGCAGCTTGGCCTCGAGCTTGGCGAGCGTGTCGTCGCTGACGCCGATCCCGCCCAGGTACGGGACGGCGCCCCCGTAGCGGGCATCGAGGTGATGCAGAGCCGGCTCCATGAGGTCGGGGGTGGCGCCCAGCAACCGGACGAACTCCTCGCGCGGCACGCCGTCCCTCTCCGCCTGGTCGAGGAGCCTCTGCCTGAGGGGCCCGATACGGTCCTCGGTGAGTGCGAAGTCCTCCAGGACGGTGGCGCGGTCGACGCCCACTGCCTCCAGCAACAGCGCGGCCAGCAGGCCGGTCCTGTCCTTGCCGGCCGAGCAGTGGAACAACGAGGCGCCCGGGGCGTCCGCGATCAACCGGACGGCTTCTGCGAAGGCCGGTCCGGCGTGGTCGAGCGCGGCCAGGTAGAAAGCGGTGATATCGAACCGGTCGGCCGGGTGCTGGCCCGCGGCGTCGATGTGCGACCAGACCTCGACGTTGTGCACGTGCACGCCCGGGTTGGCGAGGAACCGGCTGGGCTCACGCTCGCACTCGCGCTTGCCGCGCAGGTCGACGACCGTGGTCAGGGGCAGCTGGGAGAGAAGTGTCAGGTCGGCGTCGGTGAGGCTGGCCGGTCCGTCGGAGCGCAGCACCCTCCCGGGTTGCGTGACGCGGCCGCCGGCCGCCGGCAGCCCGCCCAGGTCCCTGGTGTTCAGCGTGCCCTCGAGGGGCAGGAACCTCGCGTCGTGTGGGCCAAGAGCAAGTGCAGACATCGCTCGATGGTATCCCGACGGCCTCGTTGACGCGTAGTGCCATAGAGGCGAGGTCTCGCTTCTCACATGAGAAGAGGTGCTACGGTCCACGCCACGGAGGACACCTCAAGTGAAATGGGAAGACCGCGGTCGCAGCCGCAACCTCGAGGACAGACGAGCCGCCGGTCCGGCCCGGATGGGCATACCGTTGGGTATCGGCGGGGTGTTGCTGGTGTACGTGATCAGCCTCGTCACCGGCATAGACCTCACGTCCATACTGGGTGGCGGGCCGTCCCAGGTGAGCACCTCGCCTCCCACCCAGGAAGAGCTGAACGCCGAGGAGGGTCAGGTGCGGTTCGTGTCGTTCGTGCTCGACGACCTGCAGGCCACCTGGTCGCAGATGGTCGAGGGTCAGTACCCCGAGGCGACGCTGGTGCTCTACCGGGACGCCGTCGAGTCGGGTTGCGGGGTCGCCCCGGCGGCCGCCGGGCCCTTCTACTGCCCGCTCGACACCAGCGTCTACGTCGACCTGTCGTTCTACGACACGCTGCGGCAGCGCTTCGGTGCCCCGGGCGACTTCGCGCAGGCGTACGTGCTGGCCCACGAGATCGGTCACCACATCCAGAACATTACGGGCACGCTGCCGCAGGTGCACGAGGCGCAGCAGGCCAACCCCGGCATAGCCAACCAGCTCTCGGTGGCGCTCGAGCTGCAGGCCGACTGCTACGCCGGCGTGTGGGCGGCTTCGGCGGAGGCCAGGGGCATACTCGAGCCCGGCGACGTGCAGGAGGGCCTCAACGCGGCGGCTGCGGTGGGTGACGACCGCTTGAGCGGCATGGCCGGTCGCACCGCGAACCAGGAGACGTTCACACACGGCTCCTCGGAACAGCGCATGACCTGGTTCTCGACCGGCATCCGGGGCGGCGACCCGAACGCCTGCGACACGTTCTCGGCGACCGGGTTCTGACCCTCAGGCTCTCGCCAGGATCTCGTCTACCAGCCTGGCGTCCTCCGCGCTCAGCTCCCGACGCCCGGCTTCTGCGTTCCTGACCACTTGAGCGGGAGAGGTGGCGCCGGCAATGACGCTGGCCACCTCGGGCTTGGCGAGCAGCCAGGCGAAGGCGAGGTCGATGAGCTCCTTGCCACGCTCGCGGGCGAACGCCTCCAGGCGCTCGATAAGGTCGAAGTTCGCGTCGGTCAAGTGACGTTCCCAGCGCTCGTTGCCCGTGATGCGGGTGCCCTGTGGCAGGGGAGCGCCGCGCCGGTACTTGCCGGTCAAGAGCCCGCTGAAGAGCGGGAAGTAGGGCAGGAACGCCAGGCCGAGCCGGCGGCAGGTGGGGAGGACGTTCTCCTCGGCCTCACGCCTCAGGAGGCTCAGCTCGTTCTGCACGCTGACGAACCTGGGGGCGCCGGTGGCCACCGCAGCCTCGGCCTCGAGGATCTGCTCGGCGCTGAAGTTCGAGCAGCCGATCTCGCGCACCGAGCCTTCCTGGACGAGTTCGGCCAGCGCGCCCAACGTGTCGGCGATGGGCGTCTCGGGGTCCGGCCTATGCAGTTGATAGAGGTCTACGTGATCGGTCCTGAGCCGCCTGAGGCTGTCGTGCAGCGCCTGCTTGACGTAGTCGGGTCGCGCGCCCTGCTTGCCCTCTGCGACCTTGCTGCCGAACTTCGTCGCCAGCACGACCTTGTCGCGCCTGCCCTCGAGCACCCGCCCGAGGAACGTCTCGCTGTTGGTGGCGCCGTAGGTGTCAGCGGTGTCGAAGAAGTCGACACCAGCATCCAGCGCCGCGTCGACGACGGACCTGGTGGCGGACTCGTCGAGTCGGCCACCGAAGTTGTTGCAGCCCAGGCCCACCACCGAGGCGCTGAGGCTGCCGATGGGTCTCCTACGCATCTCCGGCATGCCCGAGCTTAGCTGCCTGTCGCGGTGAGCAGGTAGGCGAGCGGGCCCCTTAGAAGGGGCCCCCCGCGCTCACTTCAGGTTCCGCGCCGCGTACACCTTCATCGCGGCGGTGAGGAGACCGACGGTGGCGTCGTTGCCGATGGCAGTGGCGAACCGTCTGTCGGCCACGTACCCGTCGGCCAAGGCCTCGTAGGCCTCGCGGTCGGGGTCCCAGGCGACCCGCACCAGCGCGATGTGCTGGGCGACGGCCTCCTGGACGGCCGGGTCTTCGGGCTTGGCGCCAGACTCGGCCAGCTCCGCGAACCGCGCGTGCACTTCGCCCCAGGCCACTCCGGAGAGGAACCTCTCGCGCTGTTCCTTGGGCAGGCGGCGGATGCGCGCGTACGAGTCGTCGACGGTCGCGTCGCCCCACTTCTCCCTGGCTTCCTGCTCGTACGGGTTCTGGATGAGCCCGTCGAACATCTCTTCTGTTGGCATGCTCACACCTTCTTCCAGGCTGGTCACGGTCTTGTCGACCGTCCTGATGAGCCGGTCCAGACGCTCCCGCTCCTTGATGAGTTGACGCCTGTGACGCCTCAGGACGTGGATTCTGTCGTCCTCCGCGCGGCTGGCCAGCACCGCGGCGATGTCTCTTAGGCTCAATCCCAGCTCCTTGAGCAGGAGGATCTCCTGCAAGCGCGAGAGTTCGGCGTCGCCGTACAGCCGGCGTCCCCCTTCCGAGGTGGACGCGGGCGACAGCAGCCCGATCGCGTCGTAATGCCGCAGGGTCCGCGACGTCACGCCGGTCAGGCGCACGACCTCGTCTATCGACCGGATCAGTTCCAGCTCCTTTCCTTGGCCTTCTGATGAGTCGAGCGCCGGGAAACGACCGAGGCGCTCGCTCCAGGGCCGGGACAGAGGATACGAGTTGACGCTACGTCAACTGCAAGCCCCGTCGAACAGCCGCGGATAGCATGCCGCATGGACCCTGCCGAGCGAGTGCTGGCCGCCGCTCGAGTGCGCAACGTGCTGTTGGGACCAAGGCGGCTGGGCTCGCCTACCGAGGTCGTCGCGCACCTCATGGCTGTCCAGGCGCAGGAGCCCGCCTTCTCCCGCTGGTCGGTCGCCCAGAGGACCCCAAAGCCGGACGAGCCGGCCATGGCGGAAGCGCTGGCGACCGCTGCGATCGTCCGGGTGCATGCTCTGAGGCCGACCTGGCACTACCTCAGGGGCGAGGACCTGCGCTGGATACAGGCGCTGACAGGGCCGCGCGTGCTGCGCTCCAGCGCCGGCTGGTACCGGAACAACGGCGTCGACGACGCGTTCCTGAATGCGGGGCGAGCCGTGGTGGAGAACGCGCTGGCGGGCGGCGGGCACCTGACCCGCGACGAGCTGAGAGCCGCCGTGGCCGCGACCGGGCTGGACGCCTCCGGGCAGCGCATGACGGCACTGATGTTCGACCTCGAGCTCAAGACGGTCGTCTGCTCGGGCCCTCTGAAGGACGGCAAGCACACGTACGCCCTCGTCGACGAACGGTTGCCGCCGGGCCAGGAGCTGGCCCCGGAGGAGGCGACCGCGCGACTGGTGAGGCGCTACCTGGCTGGTCACGCGCCGGCGACGCTCAAAGACCTCAGGTGGTGGTCCGGGCTGAAGGTCACCGACCTGCGCAGAGCGGTGGACGCGCTCGGCGATGCCGTTGCGAAGGAGACCATCGGCCGGCGCGAGTACCTGTGGCTAGGTAGCGACCCACCGGAACAGGCGGCGGAGGACGGCGTTTCCCTCGAGCTCCTGCAGGTCTTCGACGAGCTGTTCGTGGGCTACTCGGAGACACGCGACCTCCTCGATGCCGACGGCGAGTTCGGGCCCGTCCTCCAGATCGGGTTCAGCAAGATGATGCATGTGGTCGTGGATGGGGACCGATTGCTGGGGCGGTGGCGACACGACAGGCGTAAGAAGACGCTTGTGCTCACGTTCGACCTCAACCGGCCGCTGGCGACCGATGAGCAGACGTGGCTCCGGGAGGCGGCGGCAGCCTACGGAGCGTTCATGGGAGCGGGGGAGACCGAGGTGGTCCTGGCTCCCAACACGCGGTGAGCGACGAGCGCCCCGGGGATGAGGGGCAGGATCGAGACGATCATGGCCGCGTTCATGCCGATGGCCTCCTGCAGCGCCCCGATACCCAGGTAGAGCACGCCGGCGGTGCCCCAGGTCAACCCCATCATCATCCCGGAGGCGGTGGCGACCGCGTGCGGGGCCATGTCCTGGGCCGCCACGACCATGATGGGTAGCCCGCCGTTCACGAGCACACCGGACGCTGCCACCAGAGCGAAGTAGAGCACCGAGCCGGGCTGCGAGACCAGCATGAGGAAGAGAGGCGCTGAGGCCAGCAGCATCGTGCCCGTGACCAGCTGGGTGCGGGTGAAGCGCTGCTCGACGAGGCCCGCCAGTATCCCGCCCGCCGCACCCGAGAGCGTGAACACGGTGATCGTCCAGAAGACGACAGGGTCCGTCGCGGAGAGCCCCCGCGAGTTCACGAGCCACAGAGGCGCGCCGTTGATGATCGCGGTCCACGCCATCGAGCGCAGCACGCCGGCCAGGCACAGGCGGCCGACGGGCCCCCTGAACAGGTCGATGTCGAAGACCTTGGCGCCCCGCGCCTGGGCGTCGCGCGGTTGGGGCGGCACGAGGAGGTAGACGAGCAGACCGCAGATCACGCCGGGCACCATGAGCAGTGGCGTGAACCGCAGCCAGCCCTCGATGACGAACAGGCCGATGACGAGGGGGCCCAGGCTCATGCCGGCGGTGCCGCCCGCCGAGAACACGCCCAACGCCAGGCCTCCCTTCTGCCTGGCCGCCGAGCGCGCCAGGCTCGTGCCCGCCGGATGGAACGCGGCCGACCCGAGACCCCCGAAGAACAGCAAGGGCACCAAGAGGATGGGCGCGGGGATCACCGCCATCGAGGAGAGCACGGCCGAGCTGAGGACGACGCCGCCGGCCGCGACGACACGGCGACCGAGACGGTCTGCCACGGCCCCGAACAGCGGCTGGAGCACCGACGAGCTGAACGACAGCGTGGCCACGAACAGCGCCAGCGTCAGCTCGCCGGCCCCGAACCTCTCCTGGAACGTGGGGAGTAGGGCGGACAGCGTGCCGGCGAAGAAGTCGTTGCAGAAGTGAGTGACGAACAGGAGAACCGCGAGGGTCGTGCCGCTCAGGTGGAAGGCGGTTCGCGGCGTCACCGGGCAAAGCTTAGCCTTCACGGGCCTGGGGGCGGGTCGTGCCGGCCCTCACGGTACTCATGGGCACGCGTACCCTCGTCATGCTGCCCTCCTTAGCCTCGCTAGAAGCAGAGGAGGCACGACATGCCCACCGATGAGAGACGCCTGCACGACGCCAGGATCAACCGAGACACGTACCCAGAGAACGACCCCGCCGGGTTCGACGAGCGTAGCCGAGAGCCGCTCTCACCGAACGATACGTTGGACGACTTCGAGGACGAGCGCGCCCGTATCTACCCGGGACCGCTGGCCGGCGTAGAGCCGCTGGAGGGTCACGCGGTGGAGCCGGACGCCGAGGAGGTGTCGGTCGAGGACGCGATCATCAAGGAGCGTGCCGGGGCCGGCTGGGAGCAGGAGGGACTGCTCGACACGCATCCGGCCACGTTCGACGGCGAGCAGGGCCTGGGCGTGATGCGCGTGGTGCGCAGCGCGGATGGTGGAGCCGTCGGCATGCCCGGCACCTGGCGGCCCACGGGAGGCGCCAGGCTGAACGACCGCTACCAGGTCGGCTCCGTGTTCACCTACGTCGGTCCCCTCCATGTCGGCGACGGCGACGTCCGCGAGGTGTCGGAAGAGGTGCGGGTCACCAGCTCCGGCCGCTACGTGACCGAGGACGGCGAGGAGTACGACATCGTCAACTTCGAAGCGCTACGCGGTCCGGCCGCGAACGAGAGCACGCGCTAGGCCGCTACTCGACCCGCGCCTCGCGCCTGCGACGGAGGCGCTGCCAGACGAACCAGCCGATCACGGCGGCACCGAGCAGTACCCATAGGACGCTCTCCAGCCGGTCGACCACGGCGAGGACGGCCTCCCAGCGCTCGCCCAGCACCCAGCCGGCCGTGACGAGGAACGCGTTCCACAGCACCGTCCCGAGGAGCGTATAGAGGCAGAAGCGAGCGAAACCCATCCGCGCCACGCCGGCGGGCAGTGAGATGAGGCTGCGCACCCCGGGCATGAACCGCCCCCAGAAGATGACCTTGGTGTCGTGCCGCTGGAAGAACCCCAAGGCCTCGTCGTAGTCCGACTCGCGGAGCAGGACGTACCTGCCGAACCGCCGGATGAAGGAGCGCACGCGGGCGTCGCCGAGGCGGCGCCCCAACCAGAAGAAGAAGGCGGTGCCGGCGAACCCGCCGACGGTGGTGAAGAGCAGCACCCCGACCACGTTCAGGCGCCCCTCCGCTACCAGGAAACCGGCGAAGGGCAGCACGAACTCGGAGGGGATGGGAGGGATCAGGTTCTCCACCAGCGAGAGCAGGGCGAGACCCGCGTACCCGAGCGTCTCGACGAGCTGGAGCATGAACGTTTTGAGCCCATCGAGGACGCCGCTCACGCCGCCAACGCTACCCTGGAAACCACGCGCCGCCGCGGTACGCTGCGTGCCCGTGGGCGAGGCAGGGACGGCCGACAGAGGGAACCTCATCTCCCGGCGCGACTTCGTGCGCTCCGCCGGCGCTGTGGGCGTGGCCACGGTCCTGCTGACCGCGAAGGGCTTCCAGCCGCCACGCCTCTACCAGGTGACGGAGCACGTGCGACCGGTTCGTGGGCTGAGGCAGCGTACGCGCGCCGCGTTCCTGACGGACCTTCATCTGGGCCCCTACCTGGACGCGGAGGACCTCGCCAGGTGGGTGAGCAGCGCCATAGACCTCGAGCCGGACCTGGTCCTGTTGGGTGGGGACATCGTCGACTCGCGGTACCGAGGCGACCTGACTGGGCTGGTCAGGCAGCTGTCGAGGCTGACCGCCCCGTTGGGTGTCCACGCCGTCCTCGGCAACCACGATCACAGCCGCTTCAGGCGGCTCGACCCGCTGCTCGAAGCGCTGGATGCGGCCGGGGTGAGGCTTCTGCTCAACGGCTCCGAACGCGTCAGGGAGGACCTGGTGCTCGCAGGGATCGACGACCTGCGCGTGGGGCGTCCCGATGTCCAGGCTGCCCTCGGTAGCGCCGAGGAGTTGGGTGCCGCCGGAACCGAGGGCGATCCCGCGCTGGTGTTCCTGTCGCACAACCCCGACGTGATCCCCGAGATGCCGCGCTCGCCCGACCTCCTGCTGGCCGGCCACACGCACGGCGGTCAGGTGCGGTTGCCCCTCATCGGCGCCGTCGTCACGTCTTCGCGCTACGGCAGACGCTACCTGGACGGCTGGGTCAGGGCTCCCATGCCGGCGTTCGTGTCCCGCGGGTTGGGCGTCACCGGCGTGCCGTTCCGCTACGACTGCCCGGCGGAGCTCGTGCACCTCGTCTTGGAGCCGGCCTGAGGTACCGACGTCAGCGAGTGGCGCGGCGCACCACGTCCACCACCACGTCGGCCGCAGCGTCTATGACGGGCTCGCTGAGCGTGGGGTGTACGGGGAAGGCCAAGGAGGTCACAGCCAATTCCGCGGCGACGGGCAACGGATGCGTCGGGACCAGGCCAGCGTCCGCGAACGCTCTCTCGCGGAAGATCTCGCCGCAACTGCCCACCATGAGCGGGAAACCGGCCGCCACGACCTCTTCCTGGATACGGTCCCTGTCCCAGCCCGGGCGCATGGCCTCCGGCCTCACGTAGGCGTACAGGCGGTAGTAGGCGTGCCTGAGGCCAGGTCTCGGCTCCGGGATCCTCAAGCCGTCCAGGGCCCCGAGCCGTTCCTGCCAGCGCCGCGCGTTGCGTGTTCTGGCCGCGACCGTCTCCTCGAGGTCGCGCAGCTGGATGCGACCGATGGCAGCCTGCATCTCGGTCATGCGCCAGTTGGTGCCGAAGCCATCGTGCAGCCACCGGTAACCGGGAGGGTGCTCGGTGTTGTAGACGGTGTCGTAACCCTTGCCGTGGTCCTTGAAGGCCCAGGCCGTCTTGAACCAACCCTCGTCGTCCAGGGCGAGCAGACCGCCTTCGCCGCCCGTGGTGATGATCTTGTCCTGGCAGAAGGAGAAGGCCGCCATGTCACCCAGCGCGCCCACGGGCCGGCCGTCGACCAGGGCCCCGTGCGCCTGCGCGCAGTCCTCGATGACCAGGAACCCGCGTTCCCTGCCCAACGCGCGGATGGGCCCCACCTCGGCTGGCCAGCCGCCCAGGTGCACGACGATGACCGCCTTGGTGGCCGGCGTCAGCTCGGCCTCGACGCTCGCTGCGGTGATCGCGCCGCTGTCCCTGTCTACGTCTGCCAGCACGGGGCGCGCGCCTTGCAACACGGCCGCGCCGGCCGACGCGATGAAGGTGCGTGGCGTCGTGACCACGTCGTCGCCCGGCCCGATGCCCGCCACGCGCAGGGCCAGCTCGAGAGCGACGCTGCCGTTCATGAGCGCGATCGCGTGGGCTCGCCCCAGGTGCGCGGCGTAGTCGGCCTCGAAGGCCCGTACCAACTCGCCCGTCCACTGGTTGACGCGGCCCGAGCGCATCACGCCGGTCACGGCGCTTATCTCCTCGTCGGTGTAGCTCGGCCACGGCTCGAGGGGAAGCGCCCTTGACGTGCGGGGCCTACGTTCCTGGACTTCTGTCAGGGTTGCGGTACCGTCCGCGCTCTCAGCCACGCCCTCGATGTTAGCCACGCCGGCGCAGCGGTGGGGCGAGGGCCGTCACGTCCGCGACCGGCCAGGAGTCGGCACCCGTCCCAACCAGTCGCGGATGTGCGCACCGGGCGGCGTTCTCACTGTGTCGGGGCAGTTCGCTGGACCTCACTTCAGTCCTTCTTCACCCAGTCGCCGTCGCCGTTCTTCTCGTACTTCTGCTTGACGGCGCTCCACGCGACCTTGTGGGCGACCTCCTCGCGCGAGTCGTCGCCCCTGCGCTCCTCGGGCTCGTCGTACTGGTCCCAGGCGCTGTTGAACGCCTCCTTGTAGATCTCCTGGGCGTGCTTCGGCAGGTTGTCCTTGACGCTGTCGGGCAGCTCGCTCACCTTGTCGTACGGCATGCTCTGGCCCTCCTCCCCGCGTGCCTCGTGATGCGGCCGGCAGTGCCGGTCAGGTTTCGATGGTGGCTCCGAGTCCCGTGTGAGGCGTGAATCCAGCGTGTGTGAACCGCGTACGGTTATGTTCTCGGGCGTGAGCGGCGGCGGGGAAGGTTACCTGCGGGACACCGGCCCCGTGTGGGACGAGGGCGGCTCGTTCCGGCTCGGAGCCCTGGGCGCGGACACCAGGTGCGACGTGTGCGTCGTAGGCCTGGGTGGCAGCGGGCTCTCGGCGGTGCACGCCGCCTTGGCGCGGGGTCTCGACGTGGTCGGCGTCGACGCGGGGGAGGTCGCTTCGGGCGCCGCGGGGCGCAACGGCGGCTTCCTGCTCGCGGGCTGTGCCGCGTTCCATCACGACGCGGTCGCGGCGCTGGGTCGCGAGCGTGCCGCCGCCCTGTATCGCCTGACCTTGGCCGAGGTGGAGGCGATGGCCCGGGATACCCCCGACCATGCCCGGCGGGTGGGCTCGCTGCGGATCGCCGACTCCGCGGAGGAGCTCGAGGACTGTCGGTCGCAACTCGCGGCCATGCGTGCGGACGAGCTGGACGTCGAAAGCTACGCCGGGCCCGAGGGCGACGGGCTGCTGTTCCCCCACGACTGCGTTCTCGATCCGTTGGCCCGCTGCCGTGAGCTGGCCAGGCGGGCCGTCGCCGGTGGCGCACGCCTCTCCGCTCGCACCAAGGCGCTCACCGTCGCCGCCGACGAGGTCCTCACGGACCGAGGGCGCATCGCTTGCGGGGTCGTGATCGTCGCCGTGGACGGCGGGTTGGAGGCGCTCCTGCCGGAGTTGCGCGCCCTCGTACGAACCGCCAGGCTCCAGATGGTGGCGACGGCGCCGACCGATGAGGTCGCTCTGCCGCGACCCGTGTACCGCCGCTACGGCTACGAGTACTACCAGCAGCTGCCGAGCGGCCGGATCACCGTTGGCGGGTTCCGAGACCGCGCGGGCGACGGTGAGTGGACGCTCGACGCCTCGCCGCACGCTGCGGTCCAGGACCGACTGGAGGCCTACCTGCGCGAGGTCATAGGTGTCAGCGCACCGGTCACTCACCGGTGGGCCGCGAGGGTCGGCTTCACGCGAGGGGTCCTGCCGGTCTTCGCCCGCGTACGGGGAGGGGTGGTCGCGATCGGTGGTTACAACGGCACGGGGAACGTCGTGGGGTCGATACTCGGGAGAGAGGCCGCGGCGGCTGCTGTCGGAGACGCTGCTGCCCTCTCGGGCCTCTTCGACGTCACAGAGCTCTAGCGGCTCAGTCCCTATCGCCCCACACCGGATCGGCCCACAGCGGCTCGCGAGCCAGCCTGCGTTCGCCATCCCGCCAGTTCGGCAGGTAGCGCTCAACGGTCAGCCAGAAGCGGCGGCTATGGTCTGGAACGATCAAGTGGGCCAGCTCGTGCACCACGACGTACGTCAGGCACTCGTGCGGTCTCGTGACGAGCGCCAGGTTCAGGTAGACCTTCCCGGCCCTTACGTGGCACGTTCCCCAGCGTGAACGCATGCGGCGCACATGCACCGTGGGCGTACGCACCCCCATCGTCAGGGCCCAGCGCTGCGCCTCCGCGGCGAAGGCCTCCTTGGCGATCTGCCGCAGCCGCGCCTCGAGGGCCTTGCGGCGCTCCGCGACGCCGGCGTGGGCCGGTACGACGAGGGTCAGCTCGGGCGTGGCGAGGTCCGCATCCGGCCGATCAGGCCGGGTCCCGTTGGCGTCGAGCGGGACCACCGCGAACCGCAGCGTATGGGGCGTCCCGAGGACCGACACCCTCTCGCCGGAGAGGTAAGCCAGGCGCCGCCTGAGCGGGACGGCGGCGAACCGGGCGCGGTGCCTCTCGATCCAGCCGATGCGTTCCCGCACGGCTGCTGCGACCAGCCCGTCAGGCATCCTGACGGGCGCGCTGACACGCACCTGGCCGTCGGGCGGGTACACCTTCAGGTTGACGTGCTTCACGCGCTTCCTCACGACCTCGACGGTGATCCCGTCGACGTCGAGCTGGAAGGCGCGGGCGGGTTCTCTGGGACTCACCCGGAGAAGATAACTGCTATCCTTGGCGGCCGATGAAGCCGTCCAACGAGGCCACCTCCGCCGTGACCGTCACGGAGTCTCATCCCGTGGGCGATCACGTGCCGCCGCTGGGCAGGGGACGCGGGTTCGCGCTCGCGCATCGACTGTTGCCTCGCCCTGAGGCGGGCCCGCTGACGACCTTCTGGCGCGTCGTCGTGAAGGCAGGCCACAGCCTCGCGGTGCTGGCCATGGCCTCCGCCTCGCTCTACCTGGTGTACTGCGCACTGACCGGCACCAGGAACGTCTTCACGGTGCTCTCGCTGGCCATGATCGGGGTCGAGGCGCTGGTGTACGCCTCTTTCGGTCGCGCCTGCCCGCTCACGATCCTGGCGCGCAACCTCGGCGACGAGGGCGGCCACGACTACCTGTTCGAGTGGCTGTTGGGCCGCGAGCGCATCCACTACGTCGCTCGGGCGCTGGCGCTCCTGGCTGTCCTGGGTGTGGCTTCGATACTGTTAGCAGCGCTGCTTAGCTAGTCCCTAGAGTCATTCGGTCCCATCTCTCCGCGGCGGGATCCAGCCACGAGGCTGGGCGTCGTGCCGCCCTGGCTGACGCCTCTCGTGGCGTCAGGACTGGGGTCACAGGATCGACGTATGGCCAATTGACCCGCAGGTTCGCTGTTGCCGAAGCCATTAGCAAACTTGACATGGAGGCGCTCAGGTTTCATAATGAAGTCAACGGTTCGGGGCGCCGTTCGCGGAGCTTGACTCCGGCCGGTACCCCGGGCAAGTGAGACCAGACCCAGGGAGGTGAAGAGATGACACTGACAAGGTTCAGCAGGCCGCGCTCCTTGCGCTGGGCACCCAACTCGTCCTTCGGTGACCTCTTCCAGGAGGTCGAACAGCTGTTCCAGCCGCTCAGCGAGTTGAGCCGTGGCAGCGTGGGCGTCTACCAGCCCATCGACCTGTACGAGACCGACGACGCCGTGGTGCTGCAGATGGCCGTACCGGGTGTCCGCACCGAGGACCTCGACATCAGCATCGAAGGCAGGCAGGTCACGATCCGCGGTGCGCTGCGTGAGGACGATGCCGACGGCCGGCGCTACTGGCTCCGGGGCATGCTGCGTGGCGATTTCAGCCGCACCGTGACGGTGCCGAGCGGTATCGACGCCGACGCCATCGAAGCCTCGGTGGAGCAGGGCGTCCTGACGCTCAAGATGCCCAAGGCGCCCGAGGCGATGGCCAGGAAGATCGCCGTCAACGGCGCCGCCACCGCCGAGCCCGTGCGCACCATCGAGACCGAGCAGGCGGCGGCGTAAACCACCGTCCGTCGCGACCACCGGGCCGCGACCGGCAGGCAGCCTCGACCCCCCGACCGGAGCCGAGGCTGCCTGCGCATTTAAGGGAAGTTCGCCTAGGTTCGCTTTGGTACTACCCGAGGTACCCACCGCACCGTCGCACATCGCGTTACAATCTGAAACCAGGAGTGGGGGCGACGGGAGACAAGCATGGCGCTTACAGAAGTACTGGTACTCATCCCCGAGGAGCGGGTGGCCGAGTTCTACCGTCTTGTCGGCAACTGGATGGGCGGAGAATCGGTCGAGCAAGAGGACGCCGCTTCTCGTCGTGGACGGCGTCGGCGTCGCCCTGAAGGGCTCAAGCTGGCCAGCTCCAGCCGCTACGCCCCGCTGCACGATCACCTGAAGGGCGTCGCCAAGGACAAGAAGACCTACGAGCTCAGCTTCGACGAGATCGCGACGATAATGGGCGCCAAGTTACCGCAGTCGGCCTACGACCACAGGGCGTGGTGGGCGAACACGGAGTCACACTCCCAGGCGTTGGCATGGATTTCCGCCGGCTGGAAGGTGGACAAGGTCGACCTGGAAGGCCAGCTCATCCACCTGGTCAGGCAGCGCTAACCGGGCTTCATAGCTAGGCCAGCGACTGGGGGCGCCTCAGCCGCTCGAGGTGCTGCTTGCGGAACTTGGCGACCTTGGGCGCGATGACGGCCATGCAGTACGGCTGGTTAGGGTTCCTGGCGAAGTAGTCGTCGTGGTACCCCTCGGCAGGGTAGAAGTCGTTGGCCGTCTCGATCTGGGTCACCAGCGGGGCGTCGAAGACGCCCAGGTTCTGGACCCGGTCGATGGCCGCGCGCGCCCTGCGCTCCTGGTCCTCGTCCAAGGGGAAGATCGCCGAGCGGTACTGCGTGCCCACGTCGTGACCCTGCCGGTTCAGCGTGGTCGGATCATGGATGCTGAAGAAGACGTCGAGCAGGTCATCGTAGGTGATGACCTCGGGGTCGTACTCGATCTTTACGGCCTCGGCGTGGCCGGTGGCGCCGGTGCAGACCTGCTCGTACGTGGGGTTGGGCCTGTTCCCGCCGATGTAACCGGACTTGACGCTGCTCACCCCGTCGAGCTCGACGAACACCGCTTCCAGGCACCAGAAGCAGCCGCCCGCGAGGATGGCTGTCTCGGTTCTGCGTTGACCTTCCACTTTGGACCTCCGTCCACACTACCCAACGCTACATGGTAGGACCGCCGGGAGACCGTTCTCAGGTTCCCCACGACCGAACCAGCTCGAGGAGCAGACGTACCCCGTAGCCGCTGGCGCCGGGCTGCAGGTAGTGACGCGGCCCCGCCTTGTCGACGAGTTCCAGGCCCGCCATGTCTATGTGGGCCCACGGGTAGTTCACGAACCGCTCGAGGAACACCGCCGCCGTACCCACCCCGCCGCGCGCTCCGCCGGAGTTCTTCATGTCGGCCACTTGGCTCTCGATCGTCTTGCGGTACTCGTCGAAGAGAGGCATGCGCCAGACGCGCTCGCCGGTCGAACCGCTGGCGGCCTCGACACGCGCTGCCAGCGCGTCATCGTTCGCGAAGAGTGAGGCGCTGACGCCGGCTCCCAGCGCCACGATGCTCGAGCCCGTCAGCGTGGCGATGTCGACTACCGCTGTCGGCTCGAAGGTCGCCGCGTACGACAGGGCGTCGGCCAGGGCGAGCCTGCCCTCGGCGTCCGTGCTGATGACCTCGATGCTGGTGCCGCCTCTGGCCACCAACACGTCCGACGGACGGTACGCCTCGGCGTCGGCCATGTTCTCCACGCAGGGGCATAGACCGACGACCCGAACGGGCAGGTCGAGCTCCGCCACGGCGGCCATGGTGCCGATCACCGCGGCAGCGCCCGCCATGTCACCCTTCATTGGCACCATGCCGTCCCGCGTCTTGAGGGAGAAGCCGCCAGTGTCGAAGGTGACGCCCTTGCCGACGAGCACGATCGTGGGTGCCCCGCTCGCCGCGGCCCCGTGCTCCATGACGATGAACCGCAGCGGGTTCACGGAGCCCTTCGCTACGGCCAGGAGCGCGCCCATGCCCTGGGCGGCCGCCCAGTCCTGGTCCTCCGCGCTTACGGTCAGGTTCGAGCCCGCCAGCGTCCGCGCCGTCTCGGCCAGGAACTCCGGCGTCGCCACGTTGGCAGGCGTGTTGACGAGGTCGCGGGCCAGGTAGGCACCGCGTAGGGCGGCACGCGCCCACCGCGCCGCTTCCTCGAACGGCGGGAGCTTGCCTGCGTCGGACTCCAGCAGCGTCACCGTAGCGACCTTGCGCCTGCTCTCGCCGGCGGAGCTCTTCCAGCCGCGGAAGTCATACGAAGCCAGCCCGGCGCCCTCGAGGGTGGCTCTGGCGGCGTCGAGCGGCGCTAGCCCCCCGATCCCCGCGCCGTGCGCGATGGTGGCGACGTCCCTGGCGCCCAGGTCGTTCGCCCGCCTTAAGGCGGCGGCGGAGGCTCGCCTGGCCCCCTCGGCGTCGAACCCCTCTCGGCTCCCGAGGCCGACGACGATCACCCGCTTGGCCGCCAGCCGGCCGCGCGACCACAGCACCGTCACATGGCCGGCCCTGCCGGTGACGTCACCCGCCGCGATCAGCTCGCTCAGCTCGCCGCCCATGGCCCTGTCGACGGCGCCGGTCGCGCCGCCCGGCGCGGCGACGCCCTCGAACAGGTTGACGACGACCGCGTCCCCGCTCCACTGGGTGATGTCGCCGGGCACGACCTCCAGCACCGGTGGCGTGCTCGCCTCCGCGGGCCGCGTGGCGACGCGCCCGTAGGCGCTGCCCGTCAACTTTCCCTCATCGGTGTTCATGGGCCGATGCTAACCACCCGGTGCCTACCTTGGCCTCGGTCCGCTAGTTCTTGACGCTGCCCTGGCCGCCGCCCACCAGGTCAGCCGCCCACACGGGCCCGGGGGGCCGTTTCGAGACGCCGCCCGCGACGGTCTGGGCCAGGGCCTGGAACACCTGGTAGAGCGACTCCGGGTCCTCCGAGTCGTACAGCACGTACTCGACCCCACCCGTCGACACGGCGACGAGCTCGTAGAGGTCCGGCTCCACCGCGCCCGCCTCCAGCTGCGCCGGGTCCACGTCGTCGGGATAGACCTCGATCACCTCGAGGCTCTCAACGACGTCTAGGTTCACGAGTCGATCGTCGAGCGTCCATACCCACATGGCTTTGCTCCCTCACCGGGGCGGGATGCGACCCGCCCGGAGGTCACAGATGATACCCGTCAGGACCTGCGGTCGAGCCTGTCGCGCATGCCGTCGGCCACGAACTGGAATGAGAGCGACGCGGCGGCCAGGAAGATACCCGGGCCCACGGCCGCCCACGGCTGCCGGGTGAGGAACGACCTGGACTCCTGCAGGACGTTGCCCCAGCTGGGGGTGGGCAGCGGGACGCCGAGACCGAGGTAGGACAGGGAGGCCTCGACGAGTAGGAACGTGGCTGCCGTGCTGGCCCCCTGGACGAGGATGCTGCCGATGAAGTTAGGGAGGGCGTGGCGCATCATCTGCCGTGGCCGCGAGGCGCCCAACGCGAACGCCGCCATGACGTACTCCGACCTCAGCTCGCTCCGGGCGTAGGAGCGCGCCAACCTGAAGTAGACGGGCGAGCCGGCCAACCCCATCGCCAGCACGGTCTGCGCCGCGCCGCCGCCCAGGATCGCCACCACCAGTAGGACCAGCAGGAAGCCAGGGAACGCCAACAGGGCATCGAACAACCGAGACAGACCGGTGTCGACGGCGCCACCCAAGCTGGCCGCGACGGACCCGAGCGTGCCGCCGAGCAGGATCGTGAGGGCCGTCGCCGACAGCGCGATGGAGAGCGACACGCGACCTCCGGCCAGGGCGCGCGACAGGACGTCGCGACCCAACCGATCGGTGCCGAGTGGGTGCTCGGCGCTGATACCCGCGTAGGTGGCTCGGTAGTTCGGCTCAAGCGGGTCCACGGGCCTGATCATGGGGGTGAACACGGTACCCAAGAGCACGATCACGAACAGGACCGCCCCGAACCGCACCCTGCCCATCAAGCCGTCCTCAGGCGCGGGTCGGCGGCGGCCTGGAGCAGGTCCGCCAGCCAGTTCACGCCGATGTAGACGACGACAGCCAGCACCGTGATGCCCTGCACGACCGGGTAGTCGCGCGCCGAGATGCCGCCCAGGATCGTGGCTCCCAGCCCGGGCAGCCCGAAGACCTGCTCCACCACGATCGTGCCGGTCAGCAGACCGCCGAGCTCCAGGGCCAGCAGCGGCAACACGCCCGGCAGAGCGTTCGAGGCGATGTGACGCGTGATGCCCCTGGGCGACAGGCCCTTGCTGCGGGCGGTGCGCACGTAGTCGGAGGTCCTCTGCTCCAGCACCTGAGCGCGCGTGAGCCTGGCCACCTGCGCCGACCGCGGCAGTGCCAGCGTCAGCGCCGGTAGCAGGAGGTGCCAGGCCGCCTGCCAGCTGAGCCCGGTCGGCGGCAGGCCCAGTACCGGGAACCAGCCCAGGTTCACCGCGAACAGCAGTATCAGCAGGAAACCGAACCAGAACTCCGGCAGGGCCAGTGCGGCGGTAGCGAAAAGGGTCGTGAAGCGGTCCATGGGCCCGCCTGGTGCCAGCCCTGCCAGCAGCCCCAGACCGATGCCGATGACGAGAGACAGCACGAACGCAAGCCCGGCCAGCGCGAGGGTCACCGGCAGCCGGTCGAGGAGCACCGCGGTGACCGGGCGGCGCTCGCGCAGCGAGTCCCCCAGGTCGCCCTGCACCACGCCAGAGATGAAGTCCTTGTACTGGACGGCGAGCGAGCCGGCCAGGCCGAGGCGCTCGCGGATCGCAGCGATCTGCTCCGAGCTCGTGTCCATGCCGCCCAGGATCGTGGCAGCGTCGCCGGGCAGCGCCCTCATGCCCAGGAAGACGAGCGTGAGGACGACCCAGAGCGTCACCAGGAAGCTGAAGATCTGCCCAACGAGATAGCGGGTCACGTCGCCTCTACAAGATAGGAGAAGTCCCGGGCCCGGCTGACCGGACCCGGGACGCCACTTACCGTCCTAGCCGGACTTCACTCGAAGTGCGCCGTCCTGAAGTCGAACGAGTCCAGCATCGGCGTGATCCAGAACCCCTCGAGGTTCGCCTTGCGGGCGTGGACGCGGTCGGGCGTGCCGATGTAGATGAACGGCGCGCCGTCATGCATGCGCTGCAGGACGTTCCCGTAGATCTGGCGCCTGGCGTCAAGGTCGGTCTCCTGCGAGCCAGCCTCGAGCCACATGGCCATCTCCGGATCGTCGAAGCCCGGGTAGTTGCTGGCCTCCGTGCCGTACCCGTCCAGACGGCCGGTGGGGTCGAGCTTGCCGGTGTGCCCGATGACCGTGATGTCGTAGTCGTGGGCTCCGCCGTAGACGTCAGAGAGCCACACGCCCCACTCGACGATGCGTATCTCGGCGTTCACGCCCACGTCGCGGAGGTAGTCCTGGATCATCTGCCCGGCTTGGATGTGGTTCTCGTACGGCTGTGGCAGCGCCATGTCGAGCGTCAGGTCGGAAGCCCCCGCCTCGGCCAGGAGTTCCTGCGCCTGCTCCGGGTCGTAAGCGTAGGGCTGCACCGAGTCGGGCATCCACGGGCTGCCCGCCTCCATGAACGTGCCGATGGGGGTGCCGCCGCCGTAGGCGACGTCCAGCACGGTCTGGCTGTCGACGGCGTAGTTGAAGGCCTGCCTCACGCGCGGGTCGGAGAGGGCGTCGCGCCGTGTGTTTATTGCGGCGACGAGGGCCAGGCCGGACGGGTCGCGCACCAACGCTAGGTCGGCGTTCGATTCGATTGTCTCCTGGTCAGCGGCCGCGACGGTGTCTATGACGTCGAACTCGCCGGTGAGGAGCCCCTGGAGCTGGACGGCGCTGTCGGGAACGAAGCGGATGACCACCTGGTCGACCTGCGGCGCGCCCTGGTAGTAGTCGGCGAAGGCGTCGAGCGTGACGGCGTTGTCGCGCTGCCACTCGACGAAGGTGAACGGCCCCGTGCCCACGGGCTGGTTGCCGAAGTCGTGGCCAGACTCGATCTTCTCGGAAGGCAACATCGCGCCCCAGCCGGAGGCCAGGGAGGCGAGCAGGGCGGGCGCGGGCTGGCTGAGGGAGACGACGACGGTGCTGTCATCAGTGGCCTCGACGCCGGTGATGGCCGCGAACTCGGAGAGCTTCGGAGAGGCCGTCGCCGGGTCGAGCATGCGCTGCAGCGTGGCCACGACGTCCTGCGCGTCGAACGGCGTGCCGTCGTGGAACGTGGCCTCGGCCAGGTGGAACGTGTACGAGAGCGAGTCTTCGCCCACCTCGTACGACTCGGCCAGCGCAGGGACGATGTTCCCGTCCCTGTCCACCTCCACCAGCGTGTCGTAGATGGACTTAGAGACCTGGAACGCCGCGGTCGCCGAGGTCACCTGAGGATCCAGGGTGTCCGGCTGGGCGGCCATCGCCATGGTTATGGTCTGCGCCGTCGCGGTGCCCAGGAGCATGCCTGTCAGGGCAGCCGCCAGTGCGAAGGCGATAGACCGACGTGAGAGGGACCGCTTGGTCTGTTCCATCCTGTTCCTCCATGTCGGGAGTGCAGAGCCGATACGCCATGTTACGCGCGGCAGCGTTCCCTGCGCCATAACCCGAGTAAGAAGGCCGTAACCCTTCGTTGGCTAACTTCCCATGGAGATGAGAGACCGGCTACGCAGCATCGCGCCGTTGATCGCCTGGGCTGGCTACGTCCTCGGGCATCCGTACCTCGAGATGACGCTCGGCCAGTACGCGGGCATGGTGGCGTTGCTGCCGGTCGCAGCGAGCGCCTGGGTGTGGGGCATCGCCGGCGGCGCGATCATGGGACTGGTCGGCTTCGCCGGGGTGCGGTTCCTGCAGTCGGACCTGACCTTCTACCAGTGGCTGGTCACCTACACCTTCCACGGCTCTCAGACCTACGAGCTACTCGCCTTCGTGGGCACCGGCGTCTGCATGGCGTTCATCAGGCGCTTCCGCGACGCGATCGCGCAGGAGCGCCTGGCTGCCCGGCGGGCGCAGGTCGACCCGCTCACGGGCGCGCTCACGCGCGGCGCCTTCGAGGAGCGGCTGACCACCGCGATCGAGAAGGTGACGGCCTTGCCCGACGACGGGCTCGCGCTGCTGTTCGTCGACCTCGACCGCTTCAAGTTCGTCAACGACACCTACGGTCACGAGACCGGCGACAAGCTCCTGCGCGAGGTAGGACGGATCCTGCGCGACAGCGTGCGCGGGTTGGACCTGGTGGGCCGTGTCGGCGGTGACGAGTTCACCGTTGCCCTCCTCGGCGTGAAGGAGGAGAAGGCGGCCGCCTCGGTCGCTCGCAGCCTCGTGCGGGAGCTCAACGCGCCCATCCGCATAGACGGACGCGACCTGCAGGTGTCGGCGTCCATCGGCATCGCCATGGCGCCGCGCGACGGCCAGTCCCCCGAGACGCTGCTCAAGAGCGCGGACGCCGCGATGTACGAGGTCAAGGAGGGCGGTAAGAACTCCTACTACTTCTCCACCGTCGAGGTCCGCACGCGCCTGAGTCGTCGCCTGGAGCTGGAACGCCAGCTCCGGCAGGCGTTGCACGACAACGAGTTCGAGGTCGTCTACCAGCCGCAGGTGCGTCTATCGGACAACAGTTTGATTGGGTTCGAGGCCCTACTGAGGTGGCACAGCAGCGAGCTCGGCATCGTGTCGCCCGGCGAGTTCATCCCGGTCGCCGAGGAAGCGGGCCTGATAACCCCCATAGGCCACTGGCTGGTGCGCGACGTCGCCATGCAGCTGCGCGACTGGCTGAAGGCGGGCTACGACCCCGTGAAGCTGGCCCTCAACGTCTCCACGATGCAGTTCCACCAGAAGTCGTTCATCGACACCGTCAAGGGCGCGCTCAACGACTCCGGCATCCCGCCCGAGCTGCTGGAGATCGAGGTCACGGAGAGCGTCCTCGTACGCGACTACGACCTGGCGCTGCGCACCCTGCTGCGGCTGGAGCGGCTGGGGGTCCCCACGGCGCTCGACGACTTCGGCACCGGCTACTCGTCTCTCGCCTACCTGCAAAGGCTCCCCATCAAGACGCTCAAGATCGACCGCTCGTTCGTGCAGGGCCTGGCGCCCCAGGTCGTCGATCAGGCCGTCAACGTCACGAACCCCAAGCGGGCCCTGAGCACCGACGCCGGCCTGAGGCGCCACACCGGCATGCACGCCGGCGCCTGGACCGAGATCGCCGCGAACCTCTACGACGGGGGCAACGTCCCGGCCAGCACCTTCCCGATCGTCGAGGCCATCTGCGCGATGGCCCACAAGTTGGGCAAGCACGTGGTGGCCGAGGGCATCGAGACGGCCTACCAGCGCGACTTCCTGCGCCGTCTGGGCGTCGACTACGCGCAGGGCTACTTCTTCGCCCGGCCCATGCCGGCCTCGGAGGCCGAGAAGGTGCTGCGTCGCATCACCGAGGACGCGGCGCGCGAGCGCAAGCTGCGCGAGCGCAACTCAGCTCGCCCGCCGGAGCAGCCCGCCGCCCAGCAGCTACACCTCGATACGGACGTTCTGCCCCAGCTCGAGCCCTCGCCGGAGCCCGCCGCCTACACGGGCTTCGACGACCTCATGCTGCTGGGCGACGAGACCAACCACACGCTCAACTAGACGTCGGCGCGCCGTCGGGAGGCGGGCGCAGGGGACCGGTCAGCCGCCAGCGCTCACTGCCTGGGCGGAGCGGCCGGACCCATTGTTCGGCTGAGCATGGCGGCGGCGACCTGTTCGCTGAGGGTCGGTCCCCACTTGGCGTCCTCGTTGATCGCCACCGAGTAGAGGGTCTGGCCCGTGAGCTGGTGGTTCGGTCCGAAGGCGAGGGTGCCTTTGGCGGTCCGAAGCGGCGTCCCGCTCGCGAAGACGTCGGCCAGGGCCCGTGGTGCGTCGGTCCTCGCCTTCTCCGCCGCCCGCCGGACCAACATCAGGGCCTCGTACGTGGTCCAGGCGGTCGGGTCCGCTGGCTGACCGAACCGTGAGGTGAACCGCCTGTTGAAGTCGCCGGCGCGGCCGTCGGACAGCGTCGTCTCCCAGGCCAGCACCCGCGGTGCATCGAAGGCGACGCCGTACTCTGCGCTGGCGGCGAGGAAGTTCCGGGTCTGGGCCGCATCGAAGGGGTAGGGGCTGAGGAAGGCCTGGCCACCGCGGTCCCGGTAGCCGCCCATGAACACGAGCTGCTCGGTGGGCGGCAGGAGCACCATGACCGCGTTGGCACCCGACTCGGCCAGCCGCCGGAAGGCGCCCTCGAAAGTGGGGTCTCCGCTGGCGACGGCCATGCCGTCGACGACCCTCTCCCCGAGGTCGAACAGGGTGTTGACGGCGGCGCGCCCCAGCTCCTCGCCGGCAGGCTCGTCGAGGTGCACCACGAACCAGTCCAGAGGCTGGTCGCCGGCCCGTTCCCGGACGGCGCGGGTCATGGCCGTCACGTACGCCTCGGGCGACGGCGCCACGTGGAAGACGTTCCAGCGCGCCTCGCCTCGCGCCGCCGCGGGATCGCTGGAGCCGACGTCCAGGAACAGCACGCCGTGCTGCGTGGCCACCTCCGCCAGGGCGTCGGACTGGCCCTTCCCGACGCCGCCGACCAGTACGTCCACGCCGTCCGCCAGGACCAGGCGCTCAGCAGCGCGCCTGGCGGCCTCCGGGCTGGGCGAGGTCGCGTAGTGGAAGACGAGCGCGACGTCCGTAGACGCTTCCTGGGAATCGATCAGGCCCTCCGCGATCTGGGCACCACGCAGCGCGGCGATGCCGGTGAGGTCGTTGATCGCCGCGAAGTACGTCCTGCCGCCCGTGGGCACCGGCAGCACGATGCCGACGTCCACGACGGTGCCGACCTGAGGCCGGATCACGTCACCCGCGAACGGTTTCGGGGCTTCCAGGACCGGCACGGAGTACTCCGCCAGGATCGCCTGGACCTCGTCCCAACGCGCGACCAGAGCCCGGTTCAGGAGAGCCTGGAGGGAGCTGTCCTCGCGCCTTACCGCCATGGTCATGGGCTGGACCTGGAAGGTGCTGGGCGGCTCGAACTGCGGCTCGATGGGCTTCACGACCAGGTCGGCTGAGGCCCTGTCCGCCCAATAGGCGGTACCTGGTCCCCACCCGAACCCGACGTCGATGTCGCCGGCGGCCACGGCCTTCACGAGCACGCTCAGGCGGTCATCGGAGCCGGCCGTGCCGCCGTAGAGACGAGTGATGTTGGCCAGCAGTCCGCGGCTCGAGAGCGCGACGTGCGGCGGGGTGCCGGCACCGTGGATGCCGAGCCTGAGCGAGCGGAGCTTGGGATCGTCGAGCGAGTCGATAGCGAGGCCGGAGTCGGCCCTGTACACCATCACGTAGGGGCTCGTGTAGTAGCTCAGGGTGTTGAGGCCCTTCTCGAACCCGTCCGGTATGCCCAGGATGACGTCGCAGAGGCCCTCGGCGAAGTGGAGGTTGACGAGGTCCTCGGTGAAGTTCACCCATTCGTAGGTGACCCTGGCCCCCATCTCCTCGGCGAGCGTTTCTATGATCCGGTTCTCGTAGCCGGCTTGGTCGGTGTCGGAGAACGGCAGGGACTGGGGTGGGGCGCAGGCTCGCAGCTCCCACTGCTCCGTCGCGGGCTGCGCCGTCGCGACGGTGAGGGTCAGGGCCAGCGCCGACAGCGCTGCGGATAGGAGGGTCGCCGGGCGGCCCCGCTGCGGTTCACTGCTTGGGACGTGCATCGTTGCTCCAGTCGATAGAGAGCTACACAAGATTTCGTGCGGAGGGCTGGTGACAGCCCTCCGCACGTTTGAGGGCCCTTTGGCCCGGGGTTCGGGTCCCGAGCTCAGGGGAGCCCGAAGACGTACAGCGTGGTCCCGGCGCGCCGGTAGCGGCCGGCGTTGTCTGCGGCCGTGTCCTGACCGACCTGTGGGTCGCTCGGGGCCTTCGAGGTGACGACCGCGATGTACTGGCGGCCATCGGGCCCGTTGAAGGCGATGGGCGAACCGCGGAAGTCGCCGCCGGTGCGGAAGCTCCAGACGACCTCGCCGTTGCGGGCATCGACGGCGCGGAACAGGCCGGAGTCGGTGCCGCCGAAGATCAGGTTGCCGCCGGTGACCATGACCGGCTTGTTGTCAGAGCCGACGGCGGACTTCAGGCCCCAGACCTTCTCGTTCTTGACGGGGTCCCAAGCCTGCAGCTCGCCGGACCAGCCGCCCGGGCCGGTGTGCGTGTCCGTGAACCTCATCAGGACGTAGCTCTCGCCGGGGGTGTACTCGCCTTCCTGGCCAGTGAACGTGGCGCAGCGGTTCTCGGCCTGGAAGTAGAGCAGGCCGGTCACCGGCGAGAAGGCGTCGTTGTACCAGTTGTTGCCGGCGATGAACGGGCACACGGCTTCCGGGGTCGGCGTGTCGGTGTAGACGACCGTGTCCGGGTTGAAATCGACGAGGCCGGTCTCGGGGTCCACGCCGTTGTTCCAGGTGACCGTCGTGTACGGCTTCGGATCGTTGAGGATCTCGCCGGTGAGGCGATCGAACACGTAGAACATGCCGTTGCGGGCGGCCTTGACGATGACGTGGCGCAGCTCTCCGTCGATGACGATGTCAGCGAGGGGGTTCTGGCCGGGCTCGTCGAAGTCCCAGGCGTCCTGGGGCGTGGTCTGGTAGGCCCAGACCATCTCGCCGGTCGTGGCGTCACGCGCGATGATCGACGCGCAGTACTTGGTGGGGTACTCCTCGAAGCCCGGCGCCGTCGCGGGATCGCGGCGGTAGTCCGGGTTCCACGGCGCGCAGTTCGCGGTGCCGTAGTAGAAGAGGTTCGACATGGGGTCGTACGTGAAGTAGCCCCAGGCCGTGCCGCCACCCAGGCGCCAGGAGTCGCCGTACCAGGTGCTCACACCGGGGTCTTCGACCTGGTCGGCCGCGTAGAACGGGTTCCAGCGGTCGCCGATGCCCATCTCGTCGTTCGGGCCGGTGTTGTAGAACTTCCACTTCTGTTCGCCGGTGTTGAGGTCGAAGGCCGCGACCCAACCGCGGATCCCGCGCTCGCCACCTTCGTTGCCGATGATGATGTTGTCACCGACGACGAGCGGGGCGTTGGTCGTGGTCTCGGTGATGCTCAGGTCGACGACTGAATCGTTGTGCCAGACCTCTTCGCCGGTGTCCGCGTCAAGAGCGAAGAGCTGGCCGTCGAGGGTGTTGAAGATGATCTTGCCCTCGGCATAGGTCAGGCCACGCGACTGAGCGCCGCAGCACGCCGTGGCCTGCTCGAGACCCGGCATCTCGGGCCGGAAGGACCACTTGAGGACGCCGGGGTTGACCAGGTCGATCGCGTAGACGGTGTTGGGCTTGGGCGTGAGGATGTACATCGTGTCGCCGACCACGATGGGCGGTGCCTCGAGCGAGTCGGTGACGCCCAGCTGGAACGTCCACTGCACCTGCAGGTTCCGCACGTTGTACGTGTTGATCCTGTCGAGGGGGCTGAAGTTCGTTCCCTGGTAGTTGACGTTGGCCATCGGGACCTGTCCCGGGTCCTGCTGGATCCGCAATAGGTCTTGGTTGGCCATGGCGGTGCCCAGCAGGGCGACTGTGACAGTGCCGAGCAAGACGTTGCGCCATGTGCGACGTGAGCGTGGTTGCATCGTGGTTCGATCCCTACCTTTCCGAATAGACGACCTGCAAATGCATGGCGGCTCGGACTAGTCGCCACTCCCGATCCCCCGGGACTCAGCGCGCTGCGGCTACCTCCTCTGCGAGAACCGCGCCGAACTCATTTCCCCAGGAGTTGCGGACGAAGGTGATGACCGCCGAGATCTGGTCGTCCGAGAGGACGTCCTTGAACGGCGGCATGCCGTGCTCGATGAACCCGTTCAGCACGCGCCCCACCACGTAGTCCTCGTCTGCGAGCGCGGTGTTGCCGGCGAAGCGAGGTCCGATCAGGCCCTGGCCCTCGGCGCCGTGACAGACGGCGCAGTTGGAAGAGAAGACTTGATGCCCCGCCTCCATGACCGCCGCCATCTGCTCCTCGGGAAGAGTGACGACGTCAGCCGCCACCTCTTCGGTGATCGCTTGACCGGCGGGTGAGACCAGGTAGAACTGGTCCCCGAGGCGCTGGCCCCTAGTTTGGCCGGCCTCCGCGTCGCGCCTGAAGGTGTAGAGCGGGTGGCCGCCGTAGGTGACCTGAACGGTGCCGTCCGGACGCTCGACCGTGCCTACGAGCGCGGCGTCGAGCCTGTCCCCGACGCTGGGTTCGCTGCCGGCGTCCACGGTCAAGGGTGGCCAGTTGTTGGTGCAAGCGTCGACGCATGCGCTGGCGCCCTCTTCGTCGAGGACGTAGAGGTAGAGGCTGTTGCCGTTGGCGTCGACGAGATGGTCGCCCCACCTCTCGTCATGGGCGAGGCCGAGCGTCGCGGCCGCGGCTTGGGCTAGGACGTACCCCGCCACCAGTGCTGTGAGGGCGGCCGCGAGGGCGAGGGTTCGAGACGATGCGGTCTTCAAGTTGTCTCCGCCTTTCGAGTAGGCGCGCTGAGGTGTTAGGCGGACGCAGTCGACGTTGATTGACTACGCTCGAGTGGCCTTCAGGCCACTCATCTCGGCGGCTGTCGTGCTTGACGGGTTCCTCCGATCGTGCCGATCGCGGAGCCCGGAGCAGCGACGGCCGAATCGTATATCGGGACGTTTGTCCCAGGCAACCCGAAAAGGACCTAACTGACCTGGAGATGCGCAGCATATATCCGAGACCGCGTCCATGCGCGACATACGGGAGCCGTGGTCTTGTCGATCCGGCCCCGGATATGCCTCTTTGACAGGCATACCGAGGTGGGTCAGACGACCCAAGGGGCAGGCTGCCGGCGCTGGGAAATCGGACCTCGGCACGCTCGACACCTCGCTGGGAGGGCTACTGGGGTATGCCCAGCTCCCCACTACCCCGGCACGACGTGCTAATATCCTTCTTTGCGCGCTTCCCGGGGCAGGGCCCGCTGGGCCACGGCACACGCTAAGTCCCCCGCTGAGTGAGCGCCGAGATCGGGTCCGGGTGTGCCGGGCCTGGGGACCAAGCAGTCGCGCCGCCTCGGTGGAGGGCGGTCGCTTTCACGTGCAGAGGAGAACAGGTGGCGAAGACCAGCGAGACCAGGCTCGAAGAGGCCTCCGTAGCAGCGGCTGCCGCCGA
>JBDZWC010000013.1:27701-36774 GCA_040256005.1 Deinococcaceae bacterium
TGGAGCTGGACCCGGAGGAGCAGAACTTCGAGGACCTGATGGAGGCCCTCGAGAAGCGCGGCATCCTCGTCGCCGATCTGGCCGACGACGAGATGCTCGACGACGAGGAGCTGGACGAGGAGGACCTCGAGGACGGCGAGGAGCTTGACCGCGAGGAGCTCGAGGCGCGTGCCGAGGCGATGGCGGACGCCCGCGTCAAGACCAACGACCCCGTCAGGCAGTACCTGCAGGAGATCGGTCGCGTCAAGCTGTTGACCCTGGAAGAGGAGATAGACCTCGCTAGGCGCATCGAAGAGGGCGAGGCCGCCAAGAAGCGCCTCGAGGAGCATGGCGATCAGCTGGAAGAGCGGGAGCGCCGCCGGCAGCAGCGCATCGTCGAGGACGGGGAGCTGGCCCGCAGGCACCTCATCGAGGCGAACCTGCGCCTGGTCGTCTCCATCGCGAAGAAGTACAACGGCCGCGGCATGAGCTTCCTGGACCTCATCCAGGAGGGCAACCAGGGCCTGATCCGGGCCGTCGAGAAGTTCGAGTACCGCCGGCGCTACAAGTTCTCGACCTACGCCACCTGGTGGATCCGTCAGGCCATCAACCGGGCCATCGCCGACCAGTCGCGCACGATCCGCATCCCCGTGCACATGGTCGAGACGATCAACAAGCTCACCCGCGCCAGCCGCCGGCTGCAGCAGGAGCTCTCGCGTGAGCCCACCTACGCCGAGATCGCCGACGCCATGGGACCGGACTGGAACGCCGAGAAGGTGGAGGAGGCGTTCAAGCTCACGCGTGAGCCGTTCTCCCTCGAGACGCCCATCGGCGACGAGGAAGACAGCTTCTACGGCGACTTCATCCCCGACGAGAACATAGAGTCGCCGGTCGACGAGGCCAGCAAGATCATCCTCTCCGAGGAGCTGGAAGAGGCGCTCAACAAGCTCAACGAGCGCGAGGCCATGGTCCTCAAGCTCCGCAAGGGCCTGGTGGACGGCCGCGAGCACACGCTCGAGGAGGTAGGCAGCCACTTCGGCGTCACCCGCGAGCGCATCCGCCAGATCGAGAACAAGGCGCTGCGCAAGCTCAAGTACCACGAGAGCCGCACACGCAAGCTGCGCGACTTCCTGGACTGATGGAGGACTAGGACGTGGGCCCTCGCTCGGTCAGCTGGTGCGGCGGTGCGAGGGTCGCGCTTCGCGCGGTCACGGTCATGGCGGCCGTGGCCGCGTTCGCGTTGGGTAGCCAGGTGAAGGCAGGAGCGTGGGAGCTGCGTGTGTGCGGCTACGGGGACAGCCTCCCGTTCGCCGACGAGAGCGGGGCCGGCTTCGAGAACCGGATCGCCGAGATCGTCGCGGACGAACTGGGAGCCGACCTGACCTACGACTGGTGGTACCAGGACGCGACGATGGTGTCTTCGCAGCTGGGCGAGGGCCGCTGCGACGTCTTGCTCGGCGTCCCGGACGGCTTCGAGGAGCTCCTCAACACCGTGACCTACTACCGCAGCCCCTACGTGTTCGTCGAGAGGGCCGAGAGCGGCCTCGACATCGCGTCGCTCGACGACCCACGCCTGTCCACGCTGCGCATAGGCGTACAGAACGTGGGCATCCCCCCGCACAACGCGCTGCTGGGCCGCGGGCTGGCTGCCAACGTGGTGCTCGCGCCGCCGCTCACCGAGCACGGCCTGGTGGTGGCCGCGGTAGCGGCGGGTGACGTCGACGTGGGAGTGGTCTGGGGGCCGGTGGCCGCGTACTACGCCGCCCAGTCGAGCACGCCCCTGAAGATGACGCCGGTGGAACCCGAGGTGGATCTGCCGTTCGGGTCCATGGTCCTGCCCATAACCATGGCCGTCAGACCCGGCGACACCTCGCTCCGAGACGCCCTTGACATGGCCATAGCCGCGCGCTGGGAGGAGATCCAGGGCGTGCTCGAAGAGCACGGCGTGCCCTTGTTGCCCAGCGCGGAGCCAGTGGTGAGCGAGGCACCAGCCGACGCGGTCAGGGTGGGCGTGGTGACTCCCACGCGCCTGGGCGTCCCCACCCTAGAGGCGGCGCTCTACGAGCTGGTGGGCGAGTCCGCCAGGCGCGGGGCCCTCCTGGCCGAGAGCCTGCTGGCCGCCGGTGCCGAGGACCCCGTTGCCGTGGCCGTGGCCAGCGCTCCCAGCGTTGAGTCGGCCGAGCGCGCCGCCCGGCGCTTGATCGCCGGCGGTGTGAACGCCCTGGTGGGCGGGATCAACGACGACCAGGCTGTGGCCCTGGCGGAGATCGCCCGCCGCAGCGGCGTCCCGTTCCTGAACATCGGCTCGAGCGCGCAGTCGCTGCGCTCACCGGCATGCTTCCCGAACACCTACAACGTGGAGGCGAGCGCCGCTATGTACCTCGGAGCGATGGTAGAGGGTGCCGGCCAGCAGCGTTGGTTCGTCGTCCACGAGGAATCCGGCGCCGGTCGCGCCCTGCGAGGACTCGCGCTCGAGGTCCTGAGCGCGACCGGCGCCGAGGTGGTGGGCGATGCCGCCACGGAGCCCGGGCAGGCCCTGTACCGGGACGTGGTCGAGACCGCCCGCAGCGCCGGCGCCACCGCGATCATGCTGCTTCTGGGGCCTCGCGACCAGATCCCGTTCGTGGCCCAGACGAGCGGCTCCGCTCCCGGACTAATGGTCGTGCCGTTCCCCCACCAGGTCACGCAGACCCGCGAGTTCCTGGCGGCGGAGGCGAACCTCACGGGAGCGGGCCTGGCGCGCGTGGCGCTGTGGGACCCGAGCCTTGACGAGGGTGCGGCCGGCGCGGTCAACGAGAGGTTCGGCGGCCGCTGGGGCGCGCCGCTGGAGTCAAGCGGTTGGGCCGCCTTCGCGGCCGTGCTGATCGCGGCAGAGGGGTTCGGGGCCGACGGTACCCCGGCCCTGTCGCACATGGAGAGCCTGGGCAAGCCGGGAGCTCGCTTCGATGACGACCACCAGTTACGGCAGGACCTGTACCTGGTGGCCCCGGACCCGGAAGCGGCCTACGGCGTCGAGCTCTCCCGGCTCACCTCGCTCGCGCGGGTGGCAGCGGTCTTGGCTCCCGATCCGGGTGTCGAGCCCGCGAGTGCCGGCCCGTCCTGCCAGTCCCGCTGAACCGAGCGGCGCGCCGGACGTTGGGGTCCTGGGTCAACGCCGCGGTAGAGCTTCATGAGGCTCGGTGCTAGTCTCGGCCCGCGGACGCCTTCTCGATCCGGCGCCCGACCATCAGCCATCGGTCGCGCGAGCGACCTCGAGAGGAGTTGGTCGCGATCTCGAGACAGACGTTGTTGACGCTAGCCGTGTGTGCGATCGCCGCGATCGGTCTGGCACAGGAGGCGGGTGGGCCGGCCGTGATGGTCGCCACGCGCGCCGACTACCTCACGGACCCGGCCGGCATGAGCCTCTACATCTACCTGCGTGACGCCGCCAACGTGAGCACCTGCTACGGGCAGTGCGAGGTCAACTGGCCGCCCTACACCGTCCCGTCGCGGGACGTGGCCGCCGGCCCCGGTGTCGTGGGCTCGCTGTTGGGCACCACCGCCAGACGGGACGGGAGCTATCAGGTGACCTTCGCCGGCTGGCCGCTGTACTACCACGCCAGGGATACTGAACCGGGCGACACCTACGGGCAGACGCTCGGCGACGTCTTCTTCCTGATCAGCCCCAGCGGGGTCCGCCTGCCCACCGACCTGCCGGAGGAGGAGGACGAAGAGGCAGAGGCCGCCCCAGCTCAGGCCACGGAGCCCGACACGGCCGTGATGCAGCTGGGAGGCGACCTCTTCGCCGCCAACTGCTCCAGCTGCCACGGCACGGAAGGGCAGGGCTTGGTGGGGCCGGCCCTGGACGGCAACCCCAACGTGGGTGACGTGGAGGTCGTCGTCGCGACGATCCTGTTCGGTCGGGAAGACCACGGCATGCCGCCTTTCGGCGGGGCGCTGGACGACGACGAGGTCGCCGCGGTGGCGACGTTTGTCAGGAACTCCTGGACCAACTCGTTCGGCCCTGTGCGGGCCGCAGACGTGGCGGCGAGGCGATGAGCGGCCGCGACGAGGTAGCGATGCCACGAGGAGCTGCGCCGGGCCTACCGGGCTCGCCGCGGGCAAGCGACTGCTTTGGAAGTGAGAGCATGACGAGTGAGAAGGTAGTGAACCGTGGGCGCGCAGGAGGCAGGCGACTCGTGTGGCTCACCGCGGCCGCCGTATGCCTATCGGCGTGGGCGTTCGCGAACGAAGACCTGTTGAGGCTGCAGCAGGACCCGGGTCAGTGGGCGATCAACAACGGTAACTACGCCGGCTGGAACTACAGCCCGCTCGACCAGATCAACACTTCGAACGTCTCGAGCCTCCAGGTGGCGTGGACGTTCCAGACCGGGATCCTCGACAACCACGAGGCCGAACCTCTGGTCGTCGACGACACGATGTACATCGCCACCCCGAAGCCGAACACGATCTACGCGCTCGACCTGGGCGACAGCGGTCGCATCAAGTGGAGCTACATCGCCGACCAGCCCGAGCTGCAGACGGCTATCTCCAGGGCGTGCTGCGGCGCCCAGACGAGGGGCCTGGCGTACGCCGAGGGCAAGGTCATCTTCAACACGCTCGACGGCCAGGTCATCGCCCTCGACGCCGAGACCGGCGAGGAGGTGTGGAAGGTCCAGAACGCTGACCTGTCGATCGGCGAGACCATGACCACAGCGCCGCTGGTCGTGCACGATCACGTCATCGTCGGCGTGGCCGGCGCCGAGTACGCGATCAGGGGCCACGTCACCGCCTACGCGCTCGACGACGGCGAGTTGCTGTGGCGCGGCTACAACATCGGACCCGACGAGGACATGCTCATCACCGAGAGGTTCAAGCCGTTCTACCCGGACGACCGCGTCGAGGACGTGGGCGTGAGCACCTGGTACGGCGACTCCTGGAAGCGCGGCGGCGCCTCCATCTGGGGTTGGTTCACCTACGACCCGGACTCTGACCTCTTCTACTACGGCACGGGCAACTGCGCTCCCTGGAACCCCGACTACCGCCGCGATCCGGCCACGGCGCCGGGCCTCGACGTGTACACGAACAAGTACTGCGCGTCGGTGCTGGCGCGCGACGCCACGACCGGAGAGCTCGTCTGGGCGTACTCTCTCACGCCGCAGGACCAGTGGGACTACGACTCTCCGGCCGGGTTCCTGATCGTCGACCTCGAGATCGACGGCCAGCAGAGGCACGCCCTCGTGCACCAGAACCGCAACGGCTTCGTGTACGTGTTCGACCGCCTCACGGGCGAGATCCTCGTCGAACCGTGGGCATGGACCAACGTGACCTGGGCCGACGGCATCGACATGAAGACGGGTCGACCCGAGTTCCGCCCCGAGGCCATCGCCTACACGGGCGGGAACGTCGACCTGCTGTGCCCGTTCTCGGGCGGCAACTGGGAGCAGCAGTCCTACTCGCCGGAGACGGGCCTCTTCTACTTCACCGGCCACAACTCGTGCGGCGAGAACTACGGCATGCGCAAGGGCGAGTACGTGCCCGGGCAGAACTGGACCCTGTTCGTCTCCGGCGGGTTCACCACCATGGGCAACCCAGGGAAGCTCTGGGCAGTGGACCCCGCCACCGGCGAAGAGGTATGGAGCGTGGACATGCTCCAGGCCGGCAACAAGCGCCCCGTCTTCACCACGGGCGGCGACCTCCTGATACAGGGCTCACAGTTGGGCACCGTGGACTTCTACGACTCGACCTCGGGCGAGCTGCTGTGGCAGTTCCGGGCCGGCTCGGGGTTCCGCAACAGCGCGATAAGCTTCCTGGGCCCCGACGGCAAGCAGTACATCGCGATCATCTCGAGCTCGGCGCCGTCGTCCCGCGAGGTCGCCTACGACGAGCCGCCGGACGCCTCCAGTCGCTACTCGCGTCCCGGTTCCACGATGTACGTGTTCACGCTTCCCGACGAGATGGTCGACTGACGCCTGTCACCAGCCAGAGATGGCAACTACAGCGCCGCCGAGCCCGCACCAGGGCCGGCGGCGCTGACGTACGCCTGCGCGGCTCGGCCCGTGCCTCTCTCGTAACCCGCGCGCGTCGCAGCGGAGAAGCGTTCAGCCTCGCTGGCCCTCACCAGCGCGACGGCGCAGCCGCCGAAGCCCGCGCCCGTCATGCGCGCCCCGAGGCAGCCCGGCGCGCCCTCCGCGGCCTCGACCATGGCGTCGAGCGCCGGTGAGGAGACCTCGTAGAGGTCGCGCAGGCTGGCGTGACTGGCCCGCATGAGTTCGCCGACGGCCGCGTTGTCGCCACGGGCCAGGGCCCCCGCCGCCGCCAAGGTGCGGGCGTTCTCCTCGACCACGTGCCGCGCCCTAGCCAGGTCGGTCGCGTCCACCTTCCCTACCAGACCGTCGAGGTCCGAGACCCCAGCCTCGCGCAGCGCCGTTACGCCCAACGCTCGCGCCACCCGCTCGCAGGCGGCGCGCCTGTCGTTGTAGGCGCTGCCGGCCAGGCCCCGCCGCGTGCCGGTGTCGAGCACGACGACGGCTACGTCCGGGGGCACCGGCACCGGCTTCAGCGTCAGGTCGCGGCAGTCGATGAGCACGGCATGGCCCCGAGTCGCCGCCGCACCTATCAGCTGGTCCATGATGCCGCTGGCCACGCCTACCCACTCGTTCTCGGCGCGTTGGGCGGCGCGGGCGATGACACCGGGATCCCAACCGGAGCCCGCCTGACCGGGCAGGAGCAGCGCCGCCGCCACGGCCAGCTCGACCGCGGCGGAGGACGAGAGGCCGGCGCCACGCGGCACGTCCGAGGCCATCACGCCGTCGAAGCCTTGCAGCCGATCGCGGAAGGCGCCTTCGAGCGAGAGAGACCAGGCGACGCCGCGGGGGTACTCGAGCCAGCCGGTCGCTTGGCCGGGGCCGGCCGCGGCAGACGCCCTGGCAGGCGTCTCGGGCCCCAGGTCTCCCAGTCGGAACTCGCCCTCCTCACCCAGGTCCTCCGCCACGAGGCGCACGACGCCGTCATCGCGGGGGGTAAGGGCCAGCCAGGCCCGGCGCTCGAGAGCCAGCGGTAGAACGAAGCCGTCGTTGTAGTCCGTGTGCTCGCCGATCAGGTTGACCCTGCCCGGGCCCCAGGCGAGGTGAGTGGGCGCGGCGCCGAAGCGCTCCTCGAAGGCAAGCACTGCCCGGTCTCGTGACCCAGTCACGGCGCGCCGCGATGGCGGAAGTGGGTGGACGGCAACGCCCTGAGGCGCTCCGCCGCCTGCTCTGGGGTGATGTCGCGTTGAGCCTCGGACAGGAGCTCGAAGCCGACCATGAACTTGCGGACCGTCGCCGAGCGGAGCAGGGGCGGGTAGACGTGGGCGTGGAGCTGCCATCCCGCCGTGCCCTCGGTGCGGCTCGGCGCGCCGTGCCAGCCGAACGAGTAGGGGAAGCTGGTCTCGAAGAGGTTGTCGAGCCGAGTGAACACCTCACCGCACAGGCTCGCCAGGTCGTCGCGCTCCTCGTCCGTGAGCTCTGGCAGGCTCGCGACCCGCCGGCGGGATGGCAGGATGAGCAGCTCGAACGGCCACGTGGCCCAGAACGGGACCAGCGCGAGCCAGTGCTCCGTGCGGGCCACCACGCGCTCGTCCTTCTCGGCCTCCGCCGCGGCGTAGTCGAGCAGCAGGGGCGCGCCGTGCCGGGCCAGGTAGTCCGCCTGCGTGCGCAGCTCCCTTTCCGCCTCGGTAGGAAGGGCATCCAAGGCCCACACCTGACCGTGCGGGTGGGGGTTGGAGGCGCCCATCGCGGCGCCCTTGTTCTCGAACACCTGCACCCATCTGTACGTGCGCGAGAGCTCTGCTGTCTGTTCCGCCCACAGGTCCACGACGCCCCGCAGCGCCGCCGCGTTGAGCTCCGCGAACGTGAGGTCGTGCCGCGGCGAGAAACACAGCACGCGGCAGGTACCTGCCGCCCCCCTGCTCCTGAACAGGTCGTCGCCGATGGGCGGCGCCGGCACGTGTGGCAGCAGCGCGGGGTAGTCGTTGGTGAACACGTACGTGCGCTCGTAGCGAGGGTTGACGGCGCCGCCGGCACGCTCGTTGCCCGGGCACAGGTAACAGGACGGGTCGTAGCTGGGCTTGCGCTCCTCGGCGACACGCTCGACTTGCCCCTGCCAGGGTCGCTGTGTGCGTTGCGGCGACACCAGTACCCACTTGTCGGCCAACGGGTCGTGGCGCCGGTGCGGGTGCAACGCGGGATCGAAGGCGGAGACCGTCGCTGGAGTCGAGCCGGTGCCAGAGTCGGTCACGACCTCTTCCTCCGGTCAGAGTCGTCGGGACCGCGGTAGCGCATGCGCAGCACCAGGTCCTGCGGGTAGTTCCCGAAACGGCGTCCGAACAGGTTGAGGCCGCCCACATGGGTGGCGTCCTCATCGACCCGGATGGTGACGTCGATCGTCTTGCCTGTGACCAGTCCCAGATCGGCCAGCGAGGCTGACGTCCCGCGGACCCCATCGATCCACGAGCCGTCCTCGGTGACGCGCCAGACCTTGAGCATGCCGTACTGGGAGTTGTGCGCCTCCCACCACTCCGGCGTGAGGCTCCCGCGCTGGCCACCGAAGTCGGACGGGCTCGTCCAGGTGCCGAGGTCCACGCCGTTGACGGAGAGGGTGATGTCGGAGGGCCAGTCGTCGTGGTGAAGGGGCGCCTCGCTGCAGACCTCGCAGCTCACGGTGAGGCTGACCAGCTCCGCGCGCGGGGGTAGGCGGTTGGGGAACCGGTACGTGAGCTGACCCTGATGGAACCAGATCAACTGGGCGTGGACCCGGTCCGGGTCGAAGAACGCCCCCGGGTCGTCGAGCATCCCGATGATGCCGAGCTCGCTTGCCAGCCCGCACGACGGCGTCGCCGAGCAGTCCACGTACGCACCGATGGGCATGGCCACCTCGATGACCTCGCCCGCGGTGCGCACCTCCGCCGGCCCCGGCAACCTGAGCACGACCCTGTCGTACGCCCGGGTGCAGACCTTCTGGAGCCCACGGCTGGCAGGCCGGTGCTCCGTCAGGAGCAGCCCCGCCTCCTCCAGCGTCCCAACGTGGAGGTTGGCCGTCGAGACCGGCAGGTCCAGGGCCCTGGCGATCTCGGTGA
>JBDZWC010000117.1:0-8584 GCA_040256005.1 Deinococcaceae bacterium
GAGCACGCCCACGGCGAGATCCTCTCGATCGCCTTCGCCACCGACGGCCAGCATCAGGACGCCGGCGGCAAGGTCATACACGCGGCGCCGCACACGACCAGCAGCATCGTCAGCAAGTCGATATCCAAGGGGACGGGGCGGTCGAGCTACCGCGGCCTAGTGCAGATCCACGAAGGCGCCGAGTACGCGCGGTCCAACGTCGAATGCGACGCTCTGCTCCTCGACGACCAGGCCCGCACCGACACCTACCCCTACATCGAGATCAACGAGAAGACGGCCCACATCGGCCACGAGGCCACGGTCAGCAAGCTCGACGAGGAACAGATCTTCTACCTGCAGACCCGCGGTCTGGCCGAGGACGAGGCCATGGCGCTCATCGTCCGCGGCTTCCTCGACCCGGTCGCCAAGGAGCTGCCGCTGGAGTACGCCGTGGAACTGAACCGCCTCATCGAACTAGAGATGGAAGGGAGCGTCGGCTGATGCAGGCGCTCGTAGGCAACCCGGCGGTCAGCGCGGCCGCCGTGGAGGAGCTGATCGCGCGCCTCGACGAGCCGAGTTGGTTGGCCGACGAGCGTAGGGCGGCGTTCCGCACGTACGAGGCGACGCCGTTCCCCACGGCCCGCGACGAGCAGTGGCGCTACAGCGAGCTGAAGCGCTTCACCATGGAGGGCCTGAACCTCGTTGACGGGCCGCTCTCCGACGTCGTCCCCGAGCGCATCACCATGCGCGCCGGTGACTCCGACGCCGAGGGCATCCAGGTCATCAAGAACGGCAAGCTCGTGGAACGGCAGGCCAAGCTGCGCGAGTCGGGCGTGGTCTTCACGGACCTGCGCACGGCCGTGCGCGATCACGAGGACCTGGTTCGCGCCCACCTGTTCACCACTGTCAACGCCACGCAGACCAAGTACACGGCGCTCAACTCCGCGCTGTGGACGAACGGAACCTTCGTCTACGTCCCCAAGGACGTGGAGGTCGAGCTGCCGCTGGGCACCTTCACGACGGCCGACCGCGGCGGCATCGGCGCGGGGCGCACGCTGATCGTCGTGGATGTCAACGCCAAGCTGACCTTCATCGACGAGTTCACGAGCGAGCCGTTCGAGGATCGGCTGTTCTACGACGCCGCTACGGAGATCGTTCTCAAGGACGGTGCGAAGCTGCGCTACGTCAGCCTCCAGAACTGGAGCCGCAACGTCGTGCACCTGCACAAGCAGCGGGCTGACGTCGGTCGTGACGCCAGGTTGGAGTCGCTGACCGTGAGCCTGGGCGGCGACGCCGGCCGGGTGGAGATCGAGAGCGAGCTCACCGGGCCGGGTGCCGAGAGCGAGATGCTGGGGCTGTACTTCGCCGACGAGGGCCAGCACTTCAACCAGTACACCGTGCAGCACCACGCCTCGCCGCGCGCGTTCTCGGACGTGCTCTTCAAGGGCGCGGTGCGCGACGCCAGCAACGTCGTCTACTCGGGCATCATCATCGTCGACCCCGGTGCTCAGAAGACGGACGCCTACCAGACGAACCGCAACCTGCTCCTCGACCGCGACTCGCAGGCCGTGTCGATCCCGCAGCTCGAGATCGCGGCCAACGACGTCAAGTGCTCGCACGGCTCCACGACCGGCCCGGTACCGGAGGACCAGCGCTTCTACCTCATGAGCCGTGGGCTGAAGCCCGAGGTCGCCGAGCACCTGCTCGTCACCGGGTTCCTCTATGAGGTCATGAGCCGCGTGACGCTGCCCAAGGTGGCCGAGTACGTGGAACGCGTCGTTCAGGCCAAGCTGGGCGTGCCGGGCGTCAAAGAGAAGCTGTGAGCGCCGCGCGAGCGCCACGACCAGCCGGCTTCTACCCCGAGCCGCTCGCATGACGACAGACGCCAACGCGGACATGTTCGCCGCCCCCGCCCCGGAGCCCGTCGAGGTCCCGGAGGCGGGGGAGGGCGTGTTCGACTGCGGGCCCGTGGAAGCCTACGAGGAGGACAGCATCACGCCCCTCGTCGTGGCCGGCACGGAGATCGTCCTCATCAGGCAGGAGGGCGAGTTCTACGCCCTGCCCGACCAGTGCACCCATCAGCGCTACCCGCTCAGCGACGGCGAGATGCTGGCCGGGAAGATCCGGTGCGTGCACCATGGCGCCACCTTCGACCTCCGGACCGGTCGGCCGACGCTGCCGGCCGTGAAGAAGATCCAGCTCTTCACGGCGTTCGAGCGTGACGGCCGGGTGATGGTCAGCCTGCAGGAACGATAGGTCGGTCTCCGCCACCGTGGGGCGGGCCCCACGCCAGGCCCGTGCTACAGTCGCGACGCCGTGAAACTGGATTCCGAGGCACTGCGAGCGCTGCAGGCTCCTCTCAAGCAGAGGTACAGGGAGGCCCCGGAGACGGCGATCCTCACGCTCCGCGCGCAGGGCAGCCTCTCGGAGGGCATCGCCTGCAGCGTCCAGACCGGTCGCGCTCTGGTGGAGGCCGGACTGCATCCCGCCACCGGCGGTGACGGCGTCCTGGCCTGCTCGGGCGACATGCTGTTAGAGGCGCTCGTGGCGTGCGCCGGCGTGACGATGAAGTCGGTCGCCACCGCGATCGAGGTTGAGGTCGTGTCCGGCACCGTCACCGCCGAGGGACGGCTGGACTTCCGCGGCACCCTGGCCGTCGACAAGCAGGCGCCGGTGGGCTTCGTGGACATCGGCCTGCACTTCGCGATCGAGTCGCCCGCGGCCGACGAGAAGCTCGCCAGGCTGGTCGAGTTGACCGAGCGCTTCTGTGTCGTGTACCAGACTCTCAAGGGCGGCGTGCCCATGACGGTGAGCTTCGAGCGGTCGCCAGCCGGCGCCGCCGGGACCTCGAAGGCCTAGGCAAAGAAGCGGCAGAGTCGCTTCGAGGGCACGCCGTCCCCGAGCTCAACCGCCGTGCGCGAAGGCCGGGTAGGCGGTCATGGCACCGTCGACGAAGACCGTCGACCCCGAGACGTAGGTCGCCGCATCGGAGGCCAGCACGGCAGCCATGGCTCCGATCTCCTCCGGCGTGCCCAGGCGGTTCATGGGGACCTTGGTCAGAAGGTCAGCGAGCGAGTCCGGGTCGGACCAGACGGCCTCGTTGATCGGTGTTCGTATCGCGCCCGGCGCCAGTGCCAGGACGCGGACGCCATGTGGCCCGGCCTCCTGCGCCAACGTCTTCGTCAGCATGCTCAGCCCGGCCTTGGCCGCGGTGTAAGCGCTGTAGCCGGTCCAAGGGATCACCTCGTGGACGCTCGTGACGTTGATGATCACGCCCGAGCCCTGCGGCACCATCCTCCGCAACGCCTCGCGGGCGCATAGGAACGGTCCCAGAAGGTCGATCGCCAGCACGTGCCACCAATCGTCCGGTGACACCTCCCAGCCCATGGCCCGCTCGCCGTCGACACCAGCGTTGTTGACGAGCACGTCGATGCCGCCCCACCTGGCGTCCAGCGCGGCGAACATGGCCTCGACCTGGTCCTTGGCGGACACGTCCGCGCGGAACGTCATCGCGTCGGTGCCGTCGGCGCGGAGCGCGTCCGCCACCTCCTCGGCCGCCCCCGGGTCCGAGACGTAGTCGATCGCCACCCGCGCGCCTGCGGCGCCGAGCGCGAGCGCGATGGCTCTGCCCAGGCCGGAGTTCGCTCCGGTGACGAGTGCGCGCCTGTTCTCGAGGTTGACGTTCATGGTCCCTCCTCACGTGTGGGAGGCACCGAAGGTGCGACCACTTTCGCAACCTATGTCCCGGCAGGCGGAGGCGCCGTGACCTGGGATCCCTTGCCCGGTTCGCCCCGCGCGGCGAAGCGGGGCCGCGCGATAGCCGGGCCGCTAAGCTGGCCCTCGATGGCCATGGAGACGTTCAAGGGTCCACTGGTCCGGCCGGAAGGCAGCGGGACGTGGACGTACGTGGCCATCCCACTCAAGGGCTGAGATATCGCGGGTCTCCCAGCGAACGCGAAGGGTCGCGCTACCCGCCGAGCTCGAACAGCACCGTCGCTCGGGCCTGGACGTGCTCGGTCGCCAGTCCTTCGGACGTCTTGAAGGTGAGCCCGAAGCGTTCAGGCTCGATGCCGAGGAGGTCGGCGCAGGACGCCGCGATCGCGTTCCGGTGGGCACCGAGCTTCGGCTCGTCGAGCGTGACGACCGCCGCGCAGTTGACCACCACGGCACGCGACACACGCGCGTCGACGAGCTCGAGCGCGCGGCGCAAGATGTCGCGGCTATCGATACCCGACGTCTCTGGTTCGCCCGGTGGGAAGTGGTGGCCGATATCGCCCAGCGCGAAGGCCGAGAGGACGGCGTCCGTGACGGCGTGAAGCAACGCGTCGCCGTCCGAGTGGGCTAGAGGCCCCCTGGGGGCGCCCGGGATCTCGACGCCGCCCAGCACGAGGCGCTCGCCCGGCCCCAGGCGGTGAGCATCCTCGCCGCAGCCAACGCGGTAGCGGCCCGGGTCTCGGCCGTTCATCCCCCGCATGCTAACCAGGCTCGGCGACGTGTGAGAATCGGCCGGATGTCGTTCAGTCTCGGCCTCGCGTCTCTGGTGCTCATCACCGTCGTGTGGGGATCGACGTTCGTGATCGTCAAGGACGCTCTCGACACGATCGCGCCGTCGCTGCTGCTGGCCGTGCGCTTCACGTTGGCGGCCTTCGCGCTGGCGTGGGTGGGCTTCGACAGGCGGGCCGTGAGGCCGGCACTGTGGCTCGGGCTGTTGGGCTTCGTCGGCTTCGCGACGCAGACCGTCGGACTGGGCATCACCAGCGCGTCGAACGCGGCGTTCATCACCGGTCTCTCCGTCGTGCTCACCCCCGTCGTGGCGGCGGTGTTCTGGCGCCGGCCGCTGCTGCGCCGCGACTACATCGCCGCCATGGTGGGCTTCGTCGGCCTGACCATCATCGCCACTCGCGACGGCCTGTCGGCGGTGAACGCGGGTGACCTGCTCATCCTGATCACGGCCGTCGCGTACGCCGTGTTCATCGTCTACCTCGGCGAGGTGGGTCGCGACGTCAACGCGAACTCGCTGGCTTTCATGCAGCACGTGCCCATGGCGCTCTTGGCCTGGGGCTGGGCGGCTCCGGGGATAGCCGAGATCGCCTCCGTGCCCGCGTCCACGTGGATGGCGGTGGCGTTCCTGGCGATCGTCGCGACCGCGGGCGTGGCGGTGTTGCAGGTGCACGCTCAACGCGTCGTGCCCGCTCAGCTGGCGGCGCTCGTGTTCGGCCTCGAACCGGTGTTCGCGGCGGCCTTCGCCTACGCGCTCCTGGGCGAGGAGCTGGGCTGGCGCGGGATCGTGGGTGGCGTGTTGCTCGTGGCCGCGATCGTCTACAGCCAGGTCGAGCACACGCGCGCCGTGCCACACGCCGGGGAGACTGCCCCGCTGCTCCCGGATGGGGAGCTGAGGCCGCCCGGCGCCGGTACTACTTGGCGTGAGGCGCTGTCAGGCGACGAGCCGGTAGACGGCGAGCGCTAGGGCGCCACGCACAGGGAGATTCACCCCTCGGCCGCTACCGGTCAATCGCCGGACGCCCGCAGCTTGTCGACGACGTTCTTGTCCTCGAGCGTACTGACGTCGCCCGTCAGCTCCTGGCCGGTGGCGACGTTCCGGAGCAGGCGGCGCATGATCTTGCCGGAGCGCGTCTTGGGCAGGGAGTCGGCGAACCTGATCTCCTCGGGCCGCGCGATCGCCCCGATCTCGCCGACGACGTGCCGCTTGAGCTCGTTGCGCAGGTCGTCGGACGGCTCGAAGCCCTGCTCGAGGGTGACGAACGCGACGATCGCCTGACCGCGGAGCTCGTCTGGCCGTCCCACGACGGCCGCCTCGGCGACCTTGGGGTGAGACACCAGCGCCGACTCGATCTCCATGGTCCCGAGCCTGTGCCCGGAGACGTTCACGACGTCGTCGACGCGGCCCATGATCCAGAAGTAGCCGTCCTCGTCGCGACGCGCTCCGTCACCGGAGAAGTACACGTGCGGCACCTCGCCCCAGTACTGGTTGCGGTACCGGTCGTCGTCGCCGTAGACGGTGCGGAGCATGCCCGGCCACGGGCGTTTCACGACGAGGTAGCCGCCTTGGTTGGGAGCGACCTCGTTGCCGTCCGAGTCGACCACCGCCGCGTCTACGCCGAACAGCGGCACGCCGGCCGAGCCCGGCTTGGTCTCGTGGACGCCAGGGATGGTGGAGATCATGATGCCGCCGGTCTCGGTTTGCCACCAGGTATCGACCACGGGGCAGCGATCGCCGCCGATGACGCGGCGGTACCACATCCAGGCCTCGGGGTTGATGGGCTCGCCCACCGTGCCGATGAGCCTGAGCGTGGTGAGGTCGTGCCTGCGAGGATGCTCCGCGCCCAGTTTCACGAACGTGCGGATGGCGGTGGGAGCCGTGTAGAAGACCGTGACGTTGTAGCGGGCGACCATCTCCCATAGCCGGTCCGGGCCGGGGTAGACAGGGTTGCCTTCGTACATGACCTGGGTGGCGCCGAGCGCCATGGGCCCGTAGACGATGTAGCTGTGGCCGGTCACCCAACCTACGTCGGCGGTGCACCAGTAGACGTCGTCCGGTTCGAGGTCGAAGACGTACTTGGTGGTCAGCGCCGTGTGCACCTGGTAGCCGCCCGTGGTGTGGAGCACGCCCTTGGGCCTACCCGTGGAACCGGAGGTATAGAGGATGTACGCGGGGTGTTCGGCGTCGACCGGCACGGCCGGGCAGTCGTCGGACGCCTCGCGCATGAGGTCGTGGTACCACTCGTCACGGCCGCCCTCCATGTTGATCGCGTTGTCGGCGCGCCTCACGACGATGACGCTACGGACGCTGGGGGCGTCCGCTACCGCCTCGTCCACAGCGGGCTTCAGTGGCAACACCTGGCCACGGCGATAGCCGCCGTCGGCCGTGATGACCACCTCGGCCTTGGCGTCGTTGATGCGGTCCGCCAACGCGTGTGAGGAGAAGCCGCCGAAGACCACCGAATGGGTGGCGCCTAGCCTGGCGCACGCCAGCATCGCGATGATGGCCTCGGGGATCATGGGCATGTAGATGGCCACGCGATCACCCAGACCCACGCCCTTGGCTTTCAGGACGTTGGCGAAGCGGCTCACCTCTTCGAGCAGCTGGCCGTACGTCAGGGTCCGCTTGTCGCCGGGCTCGCCCTCCCAGAAGAAGGCCACCTTGTTCGCCAGGCCACGCTGCACCTGGAGGTCCAGGCAGTTGTACGCCAGGTTGGTCTTGCCGCCCACGAACCACTGAACGTGGGGCTCGTCCCAGTCCAGGACCTTGTGCCACGGCTCGAACCAGTGCAGCAGCTCCTTGGCGGCGGAGCCCCAGAAGGCATCCGGATCGTCTATGGACTGGCGGTACATCCGTTCGAACTCGGCCCTGTCCTTGACGTGCGCGCGCGACCGGAAAGACTCGGAAGGCGAGAACGTGCGGGACTCTTGCAGGACCGACTCGATGCTGTCTGACATCTCTCCTCCGCTAGTGGTGCTCGTCTGCGCGCGGGCAAGCGCGTCCAGGTCGGGACCGATCGGTGTACCGAGCGAGCATAGCCCAGAGGACATGGGCCCCGCCCCGTTGCAGTGGTCCGACGCTGCGCTACCCGACCGGAGGATCCCGCCGGGCCGGAGCCGCTCACTCGTGCTTACGGGAACCTTACTGAGGGATTAAGAGCCGCTCACGTCATCCGATGGTGGCCTAACGCCACCGTGACAACATCACGCCATGCGAGACACGTTGGTTGGTGCCCGTAGGCGGACGTCGCGCCGCTTCCTCACGGCCCTTGCGGCCTCCCTGGCACTGATGGTGACCGCCACGGGCAGCGCGGGTGAGCTCGCCGTGCTGCACAGCGTCCTGGCCGAGGACTCGGGGCAGGCGCAGTCTGTGACGCCCTGCAAGGGACCTCTAGGCGTGCCGTGTGGCCCGGGCGTGGCCGGCGCCCCGACGCCGCCGCCGGTACCCAGGGTCAGTCGCATGGGCGTGGAGATGACGCCCTGTTACACGGGATGCCCGGCGTTCACCGCGATCTTCTCGGCGGACGGCACCTTCACGTACGTCGGCGAGATGAACGTCGAGATGATGGGCGAGCATACCGGGCGAGTGGACCTGGCGACGCTGAGGCAGGTCATGAGGCTGGCCGAGGAGATCGGGTTCGCCGCGTTCGACGACACGTACGCCAGCCCGTTCCTCGACAACCCGAGCTCGTACGTGATGGTCGAGTGGCCCACGGAGACCAAGGTCGTGCGGGCCGATGGCGGCGCCGAGCCGGTCGGCTTCTGGGCCGTCAGAGAGCTACTGCGCGACCTCCTCGAGACGGCGGAGTGGGACTGAGCCGGGTCCTCGGCGCCACCGCAAGAGACTGAAGCGCCGCTGCATGTGAAGCGGCCCCGGGCGAGAACCCGGAGCCGCCCCTTCACGTCTTCCCCTGCGCCGCGGCCGTGAAGCCGCGGCGCCGAGGGCTCAGCGTCTTTCGTTCAGCTGTCCGAGACCGTGCTTCCCGAAGATGCCGGTGATGTCGTAGAGGCGGCGGAGCGAGGCAGGAGCGATGCTCGCATCCGTCGACGGGATCTCGTACGGTTCGGCCTCCCCCATGTCGACGGTGTAGCCGACGTCCTGGAG
>JBDZWC010000118.1:0-8419 GCA_040256005.1 Deinococcaceae bacterium
CGGAGTCGGCGGGATGGGGGCACCTCGGTTTCGAGGTCCGCACGCTCGCGGCCGGACAGCGCTACGAGCGAGTCGAGCCGAGCAGGGAGACGTGCGTCGTCGTGATGAGCGGGTCGGGCGTGCTGGAGCTGGCCGGCGAGGAGAGGCCCGTGGAGGGCCGTGCCAGCGTCTTCGCGGGCCTGCCGCACGCGGTGTACGCGCCGCCGGGCACGCGGTTCGGCATGCGTGCCGAGACCGAGGTGGTCCTCGGCGTAGGCTCCGCACCCGCCACGGGGCGCCTGCAGCCGCGGTTCATAGCGCCTTCTGCGGTCAAGGTCGAGATCCGCGGCGGGCACAACGTCACGCGGCAGATCTCGCACGTGCTCGACCCAGGCGATGCGGAGCACCTGCTGTGCGTCGAGGTCTACACGCCGTCGGGCAACTGGTCGAGCTACCCGCCGCACCGGCACGACGAGCACGTCCCGGGTGTGGAGGTGGACCTGGACGAGGTCTACCACTACCGGATCGCGCCACAGGGCGGCTTCGCGCTGCAGCGCCTTTACGACGACGCCAGGGAGCTCGACGACGTGGTCGTCGTGCGTGACGGCGACACGGTGCTGGTCAGGCGCGGCTACCACCCGGTCGCCATGGCGCCCGGCTACGACGGCTACTACCTGAACTTCCTGGCCGGCGAGCATGCCACCTGGGAGGCTCGCGACGAGCCCGACCTCGCGTGGGTGCGCGGTGACTGGCAGGGCGGGGAAGGCCGGCTGCGCCTGCCGCTGGGCGCTGGCGCGAAGGACGAGGCTTGAGGGCCCAGCGCTGGGGCGCGGCCCCGTGTGCGCCATGACCCATGTTCCCGGCACCGCGTTCGACCTGGTGACGATGGGGCGAAGCTCCATCGACCTGTACTCCAACGACATCGGCGCCGCGTTCGAGGACATCACGAGCTTCGCGGCCTACGTCGGTGGCAGCCCGCTCAACATCGCCGTCGGCGCTCGTCGGCTGGGCTTGCGCACCGCCCTGCTGACGGCGGTCGGTGAGGACAAGGTCGGGGACTTCGTGCTCGCGTTCCTGAGGCGTGAAGGCGTCGACACCAGCTTCGTGCCTCGCAAGCCGGGGCGGCGCACCAGCGCGGTGGTGTTGGGCATCGAGGAAGACCGGTTCCCACTGGTCTTCTACCGCGACAACGCGGCCGACTCGGGCCTGACGATCGACGACGTCATGGCCGCCCCCGTCGCTTCGTCGAGCGCGCTGGAGGTTTCCGGCACCGGCCTGGCCGTCGAGCCGTCTCGCAGCGCGACCTTCCGGGCGGTAGAGATCGCCGCGTCGGCCGGCAGCACCGTGTACCTCGACCTCGACTTCCGCGCCGACCAGTGGCACGACGTGCGCGCCTACGGCGTCATGGTCCGGGCGCTGTGGCCCCTGGTCGACGTCGTCATCGGGACCGAGGAGGAGTACAGGGCGGCGGCCCTGGAGTCCAGCTCCGACGTGCAGATCGCCCACCAGCAGGTCTCTGCCCCCGTGATCCGCGGCGACCTCGAGGCAGCGCTGGCGCGTCTGCTGACCAGGGGCACGCCGGCGGCGGTCGTCGTCAAGCGCGGCCCACGCGGCGCCACCGTGCTTGCGGGTGACGAGATGATCGACGCACCCGGCTTCCCGGTGGAGGTCGTCAACGTGCTCGGTGCCGGAGACGCCTTCGCCGCGGGTCTCATCTACGGTCGCTCAGAGGGCTGGGACTGGCGGCGGAGCGCCCGGCTCGGCAACGCCTGCGGCGCCATCGTCGTGACCAAGCACGGCTGCGCCAACTTCATGCCCACGCTGGGCGAGGCGCTCGCGTTGGCTGACGCGGCCGGCGGCCTGTGACGGTGTCGGGGCGTGCCGAGGGCCCGTGACGAGGCTGAGGCTGGCCGACTCAACGATGAAGCGCCGCAGGTTTGACACGTCTGAGACGGTGCTGCTAGGCTCCCTGCACGTCGTACAAGAACCGGCGCAGGCCCCGCCCGCCGCACTTGGGAGGAGCGGGCCCGTGCGCCAGAAGGAGTTGTGATGAAGCGACTCGTAGTCGTCCTAGCCGCCGCGCTGGCACTGGCTGGCTCAGCGGCAGCCCAACGCGTCAACCTGCTGTGCAGCCCCGACCTCGCCTGGTGCGAGGCGTTGGGCCCGGCCTTCAAGGAGGCCACCGGCATCGACCTCGAGTTCATCCGCCTGAGCTCGCAGGACGCCCTGGCCAGGATCCGCGCCGAGGCTGCCAACCCCGTCTTCGACGTGTGGTTCGGCGGCACCGGCGACCCGCACCTCGTGGCCTCACGCGAGGGTCTCACCGAGTTCTACGAGCCCACGGTCTGGGGCGATCTTAACCAGAGCCTCATCGACCAGGTGGGTGGCACCTACATCCCGCTGTACGCCGGGGCGATCGGCTTCGTCGTGAACGAGGACGCCCTGGGCGGCCTGCCGCTCCCCCAGAGCTGGGAGGACCTCACGGATCCTCAGTACAAGGGCCTCATCGCCATGCCGGACCCGAACAGCTCTGGCACCGCGTACACGATCATCGCGACCCTCGTCCAGATCTTCGGTGAGGAGCGGGCCTTCGAGATACTCGCCGGCATCCACGCCAACATCGCGCAGTACACGACCTCGGGCGCTGCCCCCGGTCAGCTGGCCGGGCGCGGCGAGGTCGCGATCGCGGTCCAGTTCATGCACGACGGCGTCAAGTTCGCGCTGCAGGGCTTCCCGCTCACGGTCTACGCTCCCTCCGAAGGGACCGGCTACGAGATCGGCGGCCTGAGCCTCATCGCCAACGCTCCGAACCGCGACGCCGCCATCCAGTTCATCGAGTGGGCCCTCACGCCCGAGGCGCAGATGATCGCCGCCCAGCAGGGCGAGTCGTTCCAGCTGCCCTCGAACGTGAACACCCCGGTGCCCGAGGCGTCTCCCAACCTCGACCAGATCAACCTCATCGACTACGACTTCGACCGCTTCGGCAGCCCCGACGTCCGCGACGCGCTGGTGGGCCGCTGGACGAACGAGATCTTCTCGCAGCCGCGCTAGCGATAGCGTCCAGGAGCACGCCTGAGTGAACCGTCAGGCAACACCAGACAGCCGTAGTGGGCGCCCGCCGCGAGCGGGCGCCCTCCCTTGACAGCCGCCGGCGCGCTGGCGGCGGGCACCGAACGCCCTCGGGCCCGCGTCAGCGCGGCCTGGCTCCCCGCCGTACTGGCCCTGGCCGGGCTGCTCGCCCTGCCCGTCGGCCGGCCCGACCGTGCCTTCCTGACGATCGAACCGGAGCTGTACGCGCTGGCGGTCGGCGGCCCGCTGATGTGGATCCTGCTCGTCGCCGCGGGTGCGACGCTGGTGGTCAGCTTCCTGCCCCTGGCGACGGCGCGTCGCGCCGACGTCCTGCTGGTGAGCGCCTCGGTCGCCTTCCTGAGCCTGCTGGCCTGGCTGCTGCTGACGGCCACACCTTTCGGCATGGGTTCGCTCGTCGCGCTGGTCGGTCTGACCCTGGCGCTCGGCGTGGGTCTGTCCGAGGGCGGCCACATTCAAGGCGACCCGTTCATCGCCGCGAGCATCCTCTTCGTCTCGGCGTTCGTCCTGCTCTTCATCGTCTACCCGCTCTTCATGGTCCTGCGGGGGGCCGTCTGGCAGGCGGGCCGGTTCGACCTGACCGCCCTCGTCGCCACGCTGCGGCATCCCCTGTTCTTCGTCCTCGACAACGCCGCCACGCCCGTCGACGAGGGCGCCATGACGTTGCGTTACGGCCTCGCCGGCGCGGGCATCGGGTTGGTGTGGAGCCTGTTGAGGCGGTCCCGGCCTGCGCGCGTCGCCCTCATGACGATCGGTCTGGCGTTCGCCGGCTTCCTCTTGGGGGTGCTGGTGTACGGGCGCGGGGCCCTGCCCACGAGCCTCGCCGTGGTGTTGATCGTCGCCCCCACCTGCACGCTGCTGGGCCTGGCGTTCGCTCTGCTCGGTCAGCGCGCTCGGTCAGGGATCGTGAGGCGCTCGCTGGGCGTCATCAGCGTCCTGCCCATCATCACGCCGCCCTTCATCCTGGCGTTCGCGATGGTCTTCCTCGCCGGCAGGCGCGGGATCTTCACCTACAACGTGCTGGGCATATCTTCCAGTTGGATATACGGCATACCCGGCGTCGCCATCGCGCAGATCTTGGCGTTCACGCCGGTCGCCTACCTGCTGCTGCGCGGCTCGATCGGCTCGCTCAACCCGGCGCTCGAGGAGGCCGCGCAGACGCTGGGCGCCAGACCTGCCGTCACGCTGCGGACCATCACGTGGCCGCTCCTCCGGCCCGGCCTGGCAGCGGCGTTCCTGCTCTCGATGATCGAGTCGCTGGCGGACTTCGGCAACCCGGTGGTACTGGGTGGCAACAGGCGTTACCTCGCCAAGGAGGTCTACCTGTCGCTGACCGGGCGCTTCAACCCGCGCGAGGCCGCCGTCTACGGCGTGGCCCTGCTGGCGCTGGTCCTCCTGGCCTTCTTCCTGCAGCGCTGGTGGCTGGGCGGAGCCTCGTTCATTACGGTCACCGGTAAGCCCACCGCCGGCGCCCTCGCCCGCCTGCCGCGCGCTTTCGAGGTCGCGCTGAACGTGCTGCTGGCCCTGTGGGCGGTGTTCGTGGCGGCGCTCTACCTGTCCATAGTCCTGGGCTCGTTCACGCAACTGTGGGGCGTGAACTACACGCTCACCATCGGGCACTATCAGGACTTCATGACGGCCGGGTGGCCCGTCTTCCTCTACACGCTGAGGGTCGCCGCAATCAGCGCCGTGCCGGCGATGCTACTCGGGCTACTCGTCGCCTACCTCGTCGCCAGGCAGCGCTTCTTCGGCCGCCGCTTCATCGAGTTCGGCTCACTGCTCTCGTTCGCCACGCCCGGGACCGTCATGGGGGTCGCCTACATATTCGCCTTCAACACGGGGCCCTGGTTGATGACCTCAACGGCGACGATCATCATCCTCGCGCTCGTGTTCAGGAACATGCCGGTGGCGATCCGCTCGGCGGTCGCCGGGCTGTCGCAGATAGAGCCGTCCCTCGAGGAGGCCTCGACGATGCTGCGTGCGCGGTCCTGGACGACGCTGCGGCGCATACTCTTCCCGCTGCTCATCAACGTCGTCGTGACCGGACTGGTCTACGCCTTCGTGCGTGCCGTGACGGCCGTGAGCCAGGTGATCTTCCTCGTGAGCCCCGGCAACCAGCTCGCCACCGTGCTCCTGCTGGGTTGGGTCGAGCAGGGGCAGCTGGGACGGGCGGCCGCCATGGGCACGGTCCTCATCTTCTCGATGCTGCTCGTGATCCTGCTGGTGCTGGCGCTGGCCCGACGGGTAGGCTCGCGGATGGTGGAGGTGACAGCGTGAGCGTGAGCGCGCCGACGGCGACCCCCCAGGTCTCGGGGCGGGGGGCGGCCAGCGTCAAGCTGAAGGGCCTCGTCAAACGTTTCGGACGCGACGTCCTGGCCGTCGACCATGTCGACCTCGACGTGGCGAAGGGAGAACTGCTCACGTTGCTGGGCCCGTCGGGCTGCGGCAAGACGACGATCCTGCGGATGATCGCCGGGCTGGAGCGTCCCACCGAGGGCGAGATCAGGCTGGACGACGACGACGTCACCCGCCTGCCCGCCTACCTCAGGGACGTCACCATGGTGTTCCAGAGCTACGCGCTCTTCCCCCACATGAGCGTCTACGAGAACGTCGCCTACGGGCTCAAGGTCGGGCGCAGACCGGCCGAGGAGACGAGGGCCAGGGTGGCGGCCGCCCTCGAGATGGTCGGGCTCGGGCACCTGGGCGACAGGGCCTCGACGGCTCTCTCCGGCGGGCAGCAGCAGCGCGTGGCGTTGGCGCGGGCGCTGGTCATCGAGCCGCGCGTGCTGCTCTTCGACGAGCCGCTGTCCAACCTCGACGCCAAGCTGCGCAAGCGAGTGCGAGACGACATCAGGGAGCTGCAACAGCGCCTGAACATCACGTCTGTGTACGTCACCCACGACCAGGAGGAGGCGCTGGCGATCAGCGACAGGGTCGTGGTGATGCGCGAGGGCACGATCGAGCAGCAGGGGACGCCTCGTGAGCTCTACGCGCGGCCGGCTACGAGGTTCGTGGCCGACTTCATCGGCTCGGCCAACTTCCTCCCGGCCCACTACGACGGCTCCGTTGTCGAGGTGATGGGTTACCGCCTACCCCACGAGCAGGACATGCCAGCTGGCCCCGTCACGCTGATGGTGAGGCCCGAGGCGATCGCGTTCGCCACGCCGGGCAGGGCCGGGCTGCGGGCCATCTACCGGCTGGGCGCTTACCTCGGCCATCACTCCGAGTACAGGTTCGAGCTGGACGGGCAGGAGCTCTTCGCCACGATCTCGGGGGGCGGGCCCACCGACGTGTCGCCCGGCGACGAGGTGGAGGTCACCTTCGACCCTTCCGGGCTCTGGCTGCTACCAGCGGAGTGACGGCGCCCGAGAACCTGCGGTTGGACCTCCCCGCGCCCATCCGCGTGTTCGCCTGCGACATCGACGGCTGTCTGGCCGCGGCCGGGCACGCCGACTACGACCTCGAGGCCTTCACCCGCCTGGCAGAGCTCAACCGACTCTCGGCTCGCGACGACACTGTGCCGGGTCTCACGCTCGTGACCGGCAGGCCGCACGGGTACGTCGACGCGCTGTCCCAGGCGCTGGCCATCGCCCTGCCGATGTCTTTCGAGAACGGCGTCGGACTGGCGACGCGACACCCATACCGCTACTGGCTGGACCCGCGGGCCGAGGAGGGAAGGGGGCCGCTGAGGCGCTTCGCCGCGGCGGTGGAGGCCACCGACCACCTCACGCTGCAGCCCGGGAAGGTCGCCAGCCTCAGCGTCTTCCCCAAGGAGGCGAGCCGCGACCTGGACGACCTGGCTGCGGAGCTGGGAGGCATGTTGGAGCGCCTGGGGCTCGAGCTCGAGCTGGACCCGTCCACCGACTGCGTCAACGTGCTGGTGCCCGGCGTCGACAAGGCCACGGGGTTCGCCTGGCTGTGCCAGGAGATCGGCGTGCCGCCCGAGCAGGTGGCCGGCATCGGCGACAGCATGGGTGATGCACCGTGGCTGGAGACGTGCGGCGTGAGCTTCGCGCCGGCCGACGCAGTGCTCGAGGTCAAGGCCGTCGTGTCACACGTCTCGGCGTTGCCTGACGTGGCCGCCGTCGTCGAGGCATACGAAGCGCTCACCGAGGCGAATCGCGCCGTCGGGTGAGCGCTTGGCGCACCATGAGTTCAACTTAGCTCGGCGATCTCTTCTATGCTTGACAAGATAACCGCAGCCCGTGCTTGACTGGCGTCGTCCGGCGGTAGATGAGCTTGTACCGCTACTCTCAGCTCTTCTTCTACGAGGAGCGACCTGAACACACTCACTATGAACGCTCGGACGTCGGCATCGGCACCTTCGATCTCTTTCGACAGTTCTGGCCTTCCATCTACCAATATGACTACGTCCTCTAGGTCCTGACTGGAGATGAGATCGTCTTTGCCTCGATCAAGGAATGCCTGAAGCTTGGTCGCCAACCAAACTGCCGGGCTGGCTACCCTAAGCGATTGTCCCCCGCCAATATCGACGATGTCATATGAGTGTTCAAGGTATCGATACCAGGGATTAGAGAAACCCAGCACTTCAGCTTCCACAGGCATGAAATCGACAAGGATACCGTGAACGAGCCAGCGGCAAATCGGGCCATCCGGTGGCTGAGTGTGGCCAGCCGCCCTCAAGTTGTCCTCAATCTCGTTGAAACGATGGCGAGGGGCGACATCGATCACTACATCAACATCGAGCGTTACGCGCGGACGGGGGGCGGCCGGATCGGTCAGAAGCAGTGGAACGACTGCGCCTCCAACGTAGGTCAGGTCGACTATGCCTATGTCGCGGAGTGCACGCGCAACCGTCAGCACATTCGCTGGAATATCACTCAAAACGTCGCCTTTCCTGAATCTCGCTTTCTATGAGGTCGAACGCGATGCCCCGCACCCTTGTACTCTCATCTCTCAACCCGTCCAGTAGAACGAGTAGCCCGTAGATCCGCTGGTCTCTCTTGGCTGCCTTGGGAGCGTTCTTGTATAGGGGCGTGAGGCTTTGGCCGCGGGCGAATCCCTCAGGGTCAGGCCACACGCTGCAGTCGGTCTCGGGAAAGTATCGGTTGAGTGGCGAAGCACATGCACCCGTTGGCACTCCACGAGCCTCGCGACCCTTTTGGGCGAAGTAGACGTGACGTAACGCGTGTTTCAGCAGCGCTAGGAGGCTGGATTTCACGGGATGCCTGTCGACCAGGAGGCGTGCCTGCCGAGCACGCTTCGCCGCGGCGTGTACTTCTGACACGCTAAGAGCGAGGTCGACGGAAAGCTCTTGATACGTCCACGTGTCCCGGCGCCACGTCGCAAGCCACGCGACCAAGACAAGATCCTGAGGTTTTAGCATGTTGTG
>JBDZWC010000014.1:0-36105 GCA_040256005.1 Deinococcaceae bacterium
CCGTGGTGCCGTCCCGGCCAGAGGACTCGAGCGTCAGCTCGTGGCCCAGGCGTCGGCAGATCTCCGCCGCCAGGTGCAGTCCCATGCCGGTGGAGGCTCCGTACCGGCGCCCGTTGGCGCCCGTGAAGTACCTGTCGAAGACGCGCGGCAGGTCCTCTGGCGGGATGCCCGGTCCCTCGTCCCGCACGACGACCCTGGCGCCTGCGCCCCAGCGCTCGACCCTCACCTCGACCTGCCCTCCTGGCGGCGAGTACTTGACCGCGTTGGTGAACAGCTGCCTCAGCACCACCTGCAGCCACTTCGGGTCGGTCACGGCCGCCACGCCCTGCTCGCCGGTCACCTTGGGGTAGACACCAGCGCGGATGAAGACGCCGCGCAGCTCGTTCAGGAGGGCCTTGACCGCCGTCCCTAGGTCGGTCTCCGCCGGCGCGTAGTCCAGTTCGAACCGCTCCAGGCGCGCGGTGGCGAGCATGAGGTCGAGCCCCGCGGCGAGCCTGGCCGCCTCGTGTGCTACGTCGTCCCAGGCGCCTTCGTCCCTGCGCTCGGCGGCCAGCTGTATGACGTTGAGCGGCGTCTTCATCTGGTGCACCCACAGGTCCACGAACGTGCGGTGCTCCTCGGCGAGCCGCCGCAGGCTAGCGGCGCGCTCCGCGGCCTCCGCCTGGGAGCGTTCGAGGAGCCTCGCCATGGCGCGCTGCTCGCGCGAGGCGGGGTGGGGGAGGCTCGCGGGCGTGGACACCTCGCCCGAGTCGAGGCGCCTGGCGAGCTCCCTACGGAAGGCGGACTTCCGCAGGGCGTCGACGCCCAGCAGGACGGCCAGCGTCACCATGGCCAGCAGCAGCACGTAGCCGGCGACGCCGAGGGTCAAGGGGGCGACGCCGACGTGCACGACCAGGAGCAGGAAAGTCACGGCCAGGGCGAAGCCGAGGACGAGCGGCAGGTGATCGAGGAGGACGTCTAACGCCCTCATCCGTCCCTGCCGTCACCGGCCGGACCTGGAGCCGCTACCGCGTAACCTTCGCCCCTTACCGTCCGGATGACGTCACCGGCGCCGAGGTCAGAAAGCTTGCGGCGCAACCGGTTGACGTTGACCGTGAGCGTGTTGTCGTCCACGAACTCCTCGTCGTCCCAGAGTGCCTGCAGCAGGGACTCCCGCCGGACCACCGCGCCACCGGCGCGCAGCAGCGCCTCGAGGAGCAAGCCCTCGTTGCGGGAGAGCTCGACACGCCGCCCGTCCAGCGTCGCTTGGAGCCGCTGCGGCGAGTACGACAGCCCAGCGTGCTCGACGGCGATGTCCGCACCCGAGCGCGCGCTGTACTCGCCGTAGGCGCGCCTCAACGCCGCTCGCACCTTGGCGGTGACGAGCTCCAGGCTGAAGGGCTTGACGATGTAGTCGTCGGCGCCGTTCTCGAGCGCCAAGACCTGGTCCATGTCGCCGGACCGAGCGGTGATGAACACTATCGGTGCGTTCGAGACGGTGCGGAACTGCCGGCACCAGTAGAAGCCGTCGTACCAGGGGAGGTTCACGTCAAGCAGGACGAGGTCCGGTGCGACCTCGACGAACTCCGACTTGAGGTCACCGAAGCGCTGGGCGACAACTACCTCGTGCCCGTAGCGGGTGAGGTGCGTCCTCAGCGCGGCCGCGAGCTTGGGCTCGTCCTCCACGACGAAGATCCGGCTCATCCGGCGGTCAGACTAACCCCCTGTCCGCACCGTTCCTACCGGCTGACGCTACCCCCCCACGGAGCCGGTCACGACGGCTACCTCACGCCCACCGCTCTTCGTCCGGAGCACGCCGTCGATGGTCGTGTCCGGGTGCCCGGTCACTCGTTCGGGGTCGTTGACGAGCAGTGCGAAGCGCCAGCGCGTGCTCCCCTCGCCCAACCTGCTGAGGAAACGACGCGTGAGCGCGTCTGCTTGCTTGGTGTCGCCGAGCCGCACGCCGTACGGCAGGTTGCTGAGGATCACGCCGTTGGCCGCGCCCAGCGCGCCGAAGTCGAAGTCCAGGCTGTCGCCGACGTGTACGGTCGCGCCCGCGTGACCCGCGACGGCCAGGTTGGCGCTCGCCGCGGCGGCCACCGCGACGTCGCTGTCGATGCCCAGGAACCGCGTCCCTACCGGCCGAGGCGGCTCATCGGCGGCAAGGCGCCGTCGGACGTCGCGCCAGCGGCCGGGGCGGAACCAGCCGACGTGCTCGAAGGCGAACGTCCTGGCGCGCCCGGGCTGGAGCCCGGTCAGTAGGTCCGCGGCCTCGATCAGCAGTGCTCCGGAGCCACAGAAGGGGTCCACGACCACATCCGGCGCTGGGGCGCTGCTCAGCCCCAGCAGGGCGACGCCGGCCGCCAGGGTCTCGCGGGCGGGGGCGGCGCCCACGTGCGTCCGTATGCCTCGCCTGTGCAGGTGTTCGCCCGAGGTGTTCAAGCTGAGCGTGCAACGGTCGTGGTCCAGGCGCACGTGCACCTCCAGCGGCGACTCCGGGTCCGGCTGCGGTCTCAGCCCGAAGGAGCCCATGCGCCGCGCCACGGCCCCGGTGATGGCGCCCGCCAGCTCCGCTCCCGCCTGCAGCCGCGAGCGGCGCGAGGACATCCTCAGCGCGTAGCCGGGGGCGAACCCGATGTGCACCTCCCAAGGCAGCCGGCGTGCCTGGTCGTGGAGCATCGCGGCCGACGAGGCGGGGAACGAACCCAGCCTGAGGAGCACCCGCGATGCCGTGCGTAGCGCCAGGTTCGCCGCCATGATCCCGTCTACGTCCAGCCTCAAGGCGACCCCGCCGCGTTCGACACGAGCGTCCCCATCGGGGGACGCGAGACCCAGCGCCGTGAGCTCCTCCAGCAGGACGTGCTCGAGCCCAGGCGCGACCTGGACGAAGCAGTCGAAGGGCGCGGACAGCAACCACCTCTTGACCCTTCTCTCCAGTGCCCTGGTGGTCAGGATCTCTGCGGGAGGCGGGTCCGTCATCGCGACAGGCTAGCGCGGGAGGGAGCCTCAGAAGGGAGTCGTCGCGGTGTCGATGCTGAGCAGGAACGCCGAGAGGGCCTCGGTCTCGGCTGCGTCAAGATCACGGCCGACGTGCTTGGCGTCGCCAAGGACGTCCGCCAGCGCGTGCGCGGACCCGTCGTGTAGGTAGGGTGCCGTCGCGTGCAGGCCCAGTAGCGTTGGCACGTCGAAGCCGTCCGCACCGAGGACGTCGGCTGTGGCGTCGTAGGTGCCTACGTCCCGCAGCGCCGAGGTCACTTGGACCCCGTCCGTGCCCAGGGAGCCTACCGGACCGGGCAACCGGCTGATGGTCCAGTTGGAGCCGCCGTGGCAAGCAGCGCATCCCAGGTCAGCGAACAGCACTCGGCCCGCAACGGCCAGGTCCTCGGCGACCGGCGGAGCCGCGGGCACCCGGATCCCGTGCAGCACGTACTCCGCCAGCGCGTCCAGGTCGGCGGACAGGCCGCCGTTGGGCTCTCCCAGCTCGACCCGGTACGCTCCGGGCGCCAGCCCGCTGCCAGCCATGAGCTCCTCGATGTCGCGCTCGAAGTCCTGCACCTCGTCCCGAGTCGCCGAGGCGTGGAACGGGGCCGTGCCCGCGAGCTCCCACAGCGGCATCGTCTGGCGCGGACCGTCCGGGGTCTGCCACGTCGTGCCGTCGCTGCCGCCTCCCAGATGGCAGGTCGCGCAGGCGATCCAGCCGAGCCGAGACAGGCGGGCACTGGCGGCGTTGTGGAAGAGGACCTTGCCACGCAGCTCGGCGGGCTGCAGCGTCTCGCCTACGACCGGGACCCGCGCGAGCTCGCTCCGGCCTACGCGGTCGTTGAGGTCGAGCACGCTCACGTCGCGAGAGAGGTAGTTCATGACGTAGGCGCGCGAGCCGTCCGGGCTGAGGACGATGCCGCGCGGGTTCGAGCCCGTCGGCCAGAAGCCGATCAGTTCAGGCCCGCCGGGAGCGGAGAGGTCTATGCCCATGACGGCGTCGCTGCCGCCCAGCGTGACGTAGAGGCTGAGCCCGTCTGGAGAGACCGCGACGCCCGTCGGGTGGTTCACCGGCGTGGAGAACGACTCGTCATTGAGGTGGAGCCTGAGCCCGCCGCCTCCTGCCGGGTCATCAACCAACGGGACCGACGTGATCGCCGCCGACACCGTGGTCTCGAAGTCGCGAGGGAACTCGGGCGAGTTCAGCAGGTGGGCCACGTAGAGCCGGTCACCATAGACGGCCAGGCCGTCGAGCCCGTTCGCGTGGCCGAAGTCGTACGGGCCTATGGAGGCGGTCGTGGCGCTCGCCGGCAGGTCGTCATGCTTGGCGGCCGCCTCCGCCAGGTCGCTCAACGGCACCCGGGTGACCCAGCCCTCTTTGCCGTCGTCACGACCCTCCGCGCCACCGGGACGCAGGCGAGCGAGCCGGTGTGCGACCACCACGGACTCGTCCAGATCGTCGGCGTCGCCGTCGTCGGTCACGGCGATCGCCCAGGGCCAGGGTCCCACGGACACGAGGCCGAGCACCTCGAGGCGCCCCAAGTCGATGACGGCTACCGCCTCGCTCGTCACGAGCGCCACGAAGGCGTAGCGGCCGGTGGGTGAGAGGGCGAGGCCCGCCGGCTCCGCCCCTAGCGCCAGGTCTGTGCGACGCCCGTCCGATAGGACCGAGAGGCTGCCGCTCGCCTTGTTGGCGACGAGGACGTCCCCTGTCGGGGTGATCGCGATGGACCAGGGCTCCGCGCCGACCGGCCGGGGCGCAGCTGCTCGCAACGTTCTCGTGTCGACGGCCGTAACGCTACCCGCGTCGGGGTTGACCACCCAAAGGGCGCTGCCGTCCGGCGAGAGGGCCAGGGGCCCGGACGCGCTGGGAAGTCCATCGGGAACGGATGGGCCAGGCGAAGTAGGGTCGCCACATGACCCCAACGCCGCAGCGACGAGGAGGGTGACGGCTAACCGCCACCCTCTCACCCGGGGCGCTTTGGAGGCGCCCATGCCGGGCGCTGCCGCCAGTGGGCGCCGGTCCCTCAAGGCTCCGCCAGCGGGTTGACCGACCTGAACACCCGCATGAAGTCGTCCGGGCCCGCCTCCACCAGCCGCGCGTTGTAGCTGGTGAACGTGAAGTGGGCGTCCCCGACGGCGATGGGCCCGGAGCCCGTGTAGCAGCACGAGGTCGTGTGGGCGAAGCCCACCTCGGCCAACGCGAGGCGATCCGTGTCGACGTCGTAGACGACGATGCTGCCGTTGGGGCACAGGTCGAGGGAGCAACCGTCGGGTTCGGGTCCCGTCCTCTGCCCGTACGGGACCAGGTTCGCGGCGTAGGTTCGGAAGTAGACGAACCTGCCGTCCGCGCTGATCGCGGCGTCCCTAGAGCTGTTGCTCCCTTCCGCCCCAGTGCTCGGGTTCCGGCTCACGAGCCTGACCTCGCCGGTCTCGAGGTCCTTCAGGTAGACGTGGTCACGGAACTCTGTCGTGGCCTGGTCGACGAGGTTCGTGGCGTCGGAGGTGAACACGACGTAGCGACCGTCGGCGCTAAGCGCCTGCCCTGCGACGGAGGCGCTGCGGTCGGCCGGGACCCCCGCATCGTCCGTGTCCGCGCGCGTGAGCTCGAGCGTCTCCAGGTCCACGACCCAGATGCCCGGGTAAACCTGCGCGATGGCGTGGCTGCCCGAGGGCGTGATGCCGAAGGCCGTCGCCGTGTCGGAGAGCTCGGCAGCGCCGATCTTGACGGCGTCCCCCGTGTCGAGGTCGTGCACGTAGACGCCTCGGGCGGTCGGGTGGTTGACGTCCCAGGGGACGAAGTAGAGGAGCTTCCGGCCGTCCGCTGTGAGCGACACGGGCCCCAGTTCGAGGTTCGATTCGGCGCGCTCGACGGTCTCCAGGCTCCCCGTCACCATGTCGCGCACGTGGATCCGCCAACGGGCGCCGTCCTCGTTGAGCCGCGATTGATAGGCGACGTACCTGCCGTCTGGGGTGATGGATACGGGCAGGCCGTCGGCGTAGACGCCCGGGGCGCCCTCGCTGACGAGCCTGAGCTCGCCGGTCTCCATGTCCTTGAGATAGACGTCGCCCAGGCCGTTGGTGTCCTCAGGCACGAGGTCGACCTCGGGTCTCACGCCGCGACTGCCCACGGTGAAGGCCACATACCGGCCGTCGGCGCTGATCGCGAAGCCATCATCGTGGACCTCCACCGGGAGCGGCGCGCCGTCCGCCGATGTACCGACGTGCTCTGGCGGTTCTCCCCAGTAGTCGTACGGCAGGTCGTCCACCACCAGTGTCTGCTGGGCCGTGCCGAAGTTGCCGTCGTCATCCACCACGGTGAGCCTGATGGTGTAGGTGCCGTTCCGACCGAAGCCCCGCCGAACCGTGGGGTCCGCCCCTGCGGAACCGCTGAAGCCGTCGAAGTACCAGATGTACTCCTCTATCTCGCCGTCGTCGCTGCTCGCGGTGGCGTCGAAGTCGTAGTAGACGCTGCCCTCGAAGCTGGGGTCGGGGACGGGCTCGATAGTGAGCGCAGCGGTGGGACTGCCCGGACCCGAGTCGGTGGACGTGAAGAGCAGCTGTACCGGGGTCGTCACGTCTGGGCCGGCAGAGATCCCGTTCACCACGGCAGTTCTTCCCGTGGCGGGATCTATCGCCTTGACGGTGAACGGTTCGCCGACCGGGAGGAAGGGGACCTTGAAGAAACCCGTCGGGTCGGTGACGGACGTGAACGGCGCCAGCCGCGTATCGGAGCCTTGCCGGTACACGGCGACGACGGCGCCCGCCACCGGCCGGAAGCTGCCGCCACGCAAGCTTGTCGTCATGAGCTCGGTTTCATCCAGGGCCGCTGCGGCCGCTGCCAGGCTCGTCGGTCCCGCGCCCGAGGGCCCGCTGCCGTTCCCGGCCGCGCAGCTCCCCGGCGGCGCGGCACCCATACCGGTGGTGACAGGCTGACCCCACACGATGGCCGCGGCGGGTGTGCTACCACCCCCGGAGCAGGAGGCGCCGCCTGCCTGCTGCGGGGTCAAGCCGGCGGGCGCAGCCTGGGGCGCCGGCGCTGTGGCCGTGAACAGCAGCGTCGCCAGGTCGGCGGCGGGGCCGGCGATCTCCGGCAGCGAGGCAGCCACGGCGTCGAGGAACAGGGCGTGATGCGCCAACAAGCGACGCTGTGCGACTGTCAGGGCGCCGGCCTGCATGCCCTGGAGGGTCGACAGGTTGGACGATGAGACGAGACCGGAGTTGGACGCCATGGTGGCAGCCAGGTCGCTCGCGTGAGCGGAGAGGGCAGCCAGCCAACCGGAGCTGAGCGTGCCGAGGTCCGCCCGACCGGCGGTCACCACCGCGGCGGCTGCTGCGACCTGTTCGGTGAACTGGGTCCACGCTGCCGCGGCCCCGCTGCCGGCGGCGGACACGCTGAGGTCCAGCGGTTCCGTGCGGTAGCCGGTCGTCAGGTTGTGCACGCGCACGTCCAGGTTCCCGGCCAGGCTCGGTACCGCCAGCCACACGTCTAGGAGCGGGTCGAAGCCGGACGAGCCGCTCGACTCCACGTAGACGAGCGTCTCGGCCGTCGGGGACGTCGCCGGACCGTAACGGGCGACGTTGGAGAGGGGGGCCGCGAGGTTGAACCCGCGCCCGTTCAACCGCACGATCTCTCCGGGCTTGGCGGTAGCCGCCTGCTGGACCGACATCGAGCCTGCCGCGCCGAACCCGTAGGCACGCGCCGTCGGAACGGGACGGGTTATCACCGAGCCCGTGGCGGTCGCCAGGGCGGCGGTCGCGAGGGTGAGCTCGCCCACACCGTCGCCGTCGGCGTCCGGTGCCAAGGCGAACATCACCACGTCCTGCCCTGGTTGGACCGCGTTCGCCCACCCTGCCAGGTCGACGCTGACAGGCAGGCCGACCTCGGCTCCGCCCGTGTCGACGGTCAGGGCGCCGAGGAACGTCACGCCCAGGGCCGAGTAGTCCACGCCGAACTCGTCCTTGATATCGGCCTGGCTCGTGTCGCTGACGGCCACGACGGTCGACGTCCCCAGGCTGCCTGGGGGCAGCGTGGCCACGGACCCACCGCCGGTCATGACCGCTCCGCCTGCCGCGTTCACGACGGCCTGGTCGGCAAGGTCGTTGTTCACGGTGACCTGTAGCCGGTCCTCGACCCTGACACCGGAGACGATGCCGCTCACGGTGAGCGTGTGGGGCCCGTCGTCCAGTGCCCGCGTGTCCACGTAAGCCGTGCCGTCCTGGTCGGCCGCGACGGTCACGCCTCCGATCCTGAACGAGACGTCGGACGCCTCTCTCACGGTGCCGGAGGCGGCGAGGGGGACGGTGCCGGCCAAGACCTGCCCCGAGGCAGGGAACGTGATCTCGATCGCGTCGCTGCCAGCGGGTGGTGGCTGGCCCTGCTGTCCGCCGCAGGCGGCGAGCGCAGCGGCCAGGAGTACCGTAGTCGCCCAACGCGCGGCCCGGGCCGCGCGAGCTCTCAAGGTTCGATCGTTCGTCACCTTCGAATCAACTCCCTCTTCGGTCGGTCGTCGTCACGTTCTCCCGGCCGGCGTTACGCCTGCGTTACGACGGGCTACCGGGGCCCGCCGAGGACGAGCGAGCCCTCGGGCGGCGGCGACCGCAGGTCGCTGCAGCCGGCGTACGAGACCAGCACGTCCGCTGACACCGGCTCGCTTGCCTGCCCGAACTCGTCGAACAGGGTGATCGTGGCGCTGAGCACGTCGTTGGCCTCCTCGCTGCAGAACACGTAATGGGTGGCGGTGATCGTGCCGGTGCCTTCATTCCCACCGAACCCGCTAGCGTTCTCGCTGCCGACGAGGTCGACCATCGTCGAGACGCTGGAGCTGCCCAGGTCGTAGTCGATGCGGGCTCGCCTCAGGTTCTCCCCGTCGTCGAACCAGTCGATCGTGTAGGTGACCGCTACGTTGGTCTCGGCCGGGACGGCACCCGGCGAGGACGTGGCCGAGTTCGCGACCGGCGCCGGGTCTGCCTCGAAGGAGACCGTGAACAGGTCGTACTCCTCCTCGTAGAGGCCGCCACAGGCGTCCGACTCACGGCGCAGCACGATGTCGAGCGTGTTGACGTGGGTGGTGGAGAGGCTCCTCGCCTCCAGGGCGGCCAGGATGTCAACCTCCGGGAAGGCGTCGAGGGTGGCGGCCCGATGCTCCTCTTCGCCACCTACCAGCACCACGAGCTCGTGGTCGACCAGGTTCCGCTCCTGGCCGCAACGCATCTGCTCCACCTGTCCGCGCAGGACGAGATGCCCCGTCACGGGACCGGAGGTCTCCTCTTCCGTCTCGTGCTCTCCGGCATGCTGGGCCGGCTCGAACTCGACGCGCTGGTCGGTGAGCTCCACCGGGACATCCGGATCGCTCCACACCTCGACGGTGAACGAGGACGCGCAGTGCTGAACGTCGTCGACCAGGTCGGCGTCCGTGTACGCGGCCGCTACGGAGCCGGGCAACATGCTGGCAGGGAGTATGGGCACCACCGGCACCCTCCGCTTGTCGAAGACCGCTTCGAAGAGGGAGTAGAGGTAGTAGTGGTCCGTGGACTGCAGGCACTCCTGGTATGCCTCGTCCCGATGCATCTCCAGGATCGGGTCGGAGACGTCCTTCTCCAGGTCCATGGCTATGTCGTCCATGTCGAGGAGGCTCGCCATCCCGCGGAGGTCTATGACCTTCTTGGCCTCGTCGAGCAGCGACTCGTGCTCACTGGGCAGCTCGTCGAGGCTGCCGCGATAGAACTGGACGAACTGCGAGAACTTGTCGTGGACCACGCTCTTCCACGTCGCGGTGGCGGGGCACTCCACGCCTAGCCTCTGTAGCGTTGCGGCCCACGCTACGACCGGCTGGACGATCTCGGTGAACACGTCGTAGGTGTCGGCAGCGATGACATTGGCGTTGAGGACGACCTCGTCGTAGCGGGCGCAGGCCGCCGGCTTGGTCAGGCTCTGAAAGTCGTGGAACGCCTCGTAATCGCCGCAGTCCTGCGCGATAGCGCGCCCGTTGGTAGCGGCCCTTACCGCGCTCTCGAACGACTCCGAGGCGAAGAAGAGCTGATAGCTGTGCTTGGCCGAGGCCAGCTTGCTGGCGCAGTCGGCTGGCGACGCCACGACCTCGCCGTCCGCTTCTGACTGGGTGGGGCCGAGCACATGACCCGCCGTGAGCTCTGGGTTCGAGGCCGGCTCCACGCCGCCGACATGCGCTTCTACCGGCAGGGTGAAGAAGCGCAGCTCGGCCGTCAGACGGCTCGCGGTCCTCGAGGTGGCCACGTAGACAGGCGCCGCGGTGCCGCCTAGGTGGAAGGTCGCGTCACCCGGGACCGTCACCCCCGGTGGGAGGGTGACCTCGAGCGTGGCCGGGGCGTGCAGCTGGAGGTCGGCAGGGCTGACGGTAAGCGCGGCCAGTTCACCGCCGGCGACCTGGTGCGGCTGGATCGCGACGGTGATCTCCCTGTCGAGCGCCCCGGCCGGGATCGAGAGACGGTAGGTCCCGCCGTCTTCCGCTGACGCCTGGACCTCGCCGCCCGCGGGGCCGATGAGCGCGCTGGCGGCTGGGGGCGAGGGCGGCTGGGGCGGGTCCTGTGTACATCCAGCCAGCGCCAGCATGATCGCGCCGGCGAACCACCCCCACCACCTGGGTCCAGTGCCATGTGTCGATGTCGTCGGTACCTCGTGCATGCCGTCCTCCACGCTGGTGCCATGCGGCGGCGGCCTGCGGCTGTCCGGCCGCGGGCACCGCCTCCCTGGGTGACGCCAGAAGCGTCCTTGGAGGCGAGCTTGCTTGCGGGGGCGTTACGTAGGCGTCACGCGCGCTTTGGGCCAAAGCAGAGGGAGGAGGCGAGCCTTCAGCGCGAGCGGGGATCGAGCAGGTCACGCAGGCCGTCGCCCAGCAGGCTCCAGCCGAGGACGGTCCAGACGATGGCCAGACCCGGGACGAACGCTGGATACGGGCTCATCGCGAGGAAGCCCTGAGCCTCGCGCAGCATGTTGCCCCAGCTGGGCACGTCCGGCGGTGTGCCGAGACCAAGGAACGACAGGGCCGCCTCGGCCAGCACCGCCACGGCCAGGCTGAGGCTCGCCTGCACGACCAGCGGCCCGACGGCGCCCGGCAGCACATGCCGCCACAGGATGCGGGCGTCGCCAAGGCCCAGCGCCCTGCCGGCCTCGACGTAGTCGCGCTCCTTGATGCTGAGCACGCTGGACCTGGCGATGCGCGCGAAGATCGGCACCGTCGCGACGCCGATGGCGGTCATTGCCGTGAGCGTGCCGGGCCGGTAGACGGCTGCCAACAACAGGGCCATCAGGATCGCCGGGAAGGCGTAGAGCACGTCCACCAGCCGCATGATCACCTCGTCGACGAGCCTGCCCACGAAGCCGGCGACGGCCCCCAACAGCGTGCCGGCGCCCAAGGCGATGCCGACGGCGAGGAAGCCCACGTACAGCGTTCCCCTGGCTCCCACCAGCAGCCGTGAGAACAGGTCGCGGCCGAAGTGGTCGGTCCCCAGCCAGTTCGCGGATGTCGGGCCGGTCAACTGGGCGGCGAAGTTCAGGGCGTTGGGCTCGTGGGGCGTCCACGCGAAGCTGACGAGCGCGCCCGTCACGACCGTGCCGATCAGGAACGCTCCCAACCACAGGTTGTAGCGGCGGCCCCGGGCGTAGCGGACGGGCGCGACAGCGCGCTTCGCAGCGGTGTGCGCCGCGTCAGTCATAGCGGATCCTCGGGTCGAGGAGGCCGTACGAGGCGTCGACCAGGAAGCCCAGGCCCACGATCGTCGCGGCGTAGAGCAGTATCTCCCCCTGCAGCAGGGGGAAGTCACGCGTCCCGATGGCCGTGAGCGCCAACCTGCCCAGGCCGGGCAGGGCGAAGACCTGTTCGATGACGATCGACCCGATGAAGACGTTCGACAGCGACAGGCCCAGGATCGTCACGATCGTGACCATCGCGTTGCGCAACGCGTGCTTGAGCACGACGCCGCGCTGGGGCAGGCCCTTGGACCGGGCGGTGCGGACGAAGTCCTGGGACAGGACGTCCAGCATCGCGGCGCGGGTCATGCGCGTCATCACGGCGGCCTGGCCGAGGCCCAGCGCCAACACGGGCAACAGCAGTGAGCGCGCCCAGCGCACCGGGTCCTCGGCGAACGGCACGAACCCGCTGGCGGGCAGCCACCTGAGCTCGACGGCGAAGTAGAGGATGAAGATCAGGCCCAGCCAGAAGCTGGGGATGGCGGCGCCGAGCTGCGAGAGCGAGGTCAGCAGGGGGTCCCAGAAGCTCCCTCGCCGCAGCGCGGCGAAGATCCCGATGGGGAACGCGATGAGGCACGCGATGAGCGCAGCCCCCAGCGCCAGTGGGACGCTGACCCGCAGGCGGTCGGCGATGAGCCCGGAGACGGGTCGCTGATAGTTGAGCGACTCGCCCAGATCTCCCCTGAAGGCCCCGGCCAACCACCTCACGTAGCGCTCCGGCGCCGGCACGTCGAGGCCCAGCTGCCTGCTCAACGCCTGCCTGGCCTCGGGGGAGGCGTTCATGCCGAGGATCACCGCCGCCGGGTCTCCCGGGACGGCGAGCAACGCGCCGAACACCACGACGCTGGCCAGCACCACGCTGAGGATCGCTGACAGGAAGCGCCTGACTAGGAACGCGAGCATGTCACGAGATACGTGCGGCGGAAGATAGAAGGAGGCGGCGCGCCCACAAGCGTGCCGCCCCCCGACGGGCCCCCTACGGAGCCCGGTAGACCTGCACGAGGTCGATCGCTGGCGTCGGCTGGTCGGTCCAGAAGCCGTACACGTCACGCTTCACGGCGACCAGGTAGGGCGACGAGAACACCCAGACGTTGACGGCGTCGTTGGCGATCGTCCTGGCGATCTCCTGGTACTTGGCCGTCGCTTCCTCCTGCGTCGGTGCGGTCTCTGCCTCCTCCAGCAGCTGAGCGATGGCCGGGTTGTCGTAGTGGTAGTAGTAGTCGGGGTTCGCGTAGACGTTGATGTCGCGCGGCTCCGAGTGCCCGATGATCGTCATGTCGTAGTCGCCGCCCAGGAAGATGCGGTCGATCCACGTCGCCCACTCGACCACGGACAGTTCCACGTCTATGCCCACCTGCTCGAGCTGCTGGGCTATCACCTCACCCGTACGTCGCTCGATGTTGTAGGGCTCGGGGAGCTCGAACTCGATCGTGAAGCCGTCGGGGTAGCCCGCCTCTTCCAGCAGCTCCCGCGCCCGCTGCGGGTCGTAGGGGTACGTCTCCGTGAGGTCGACGTAGTAGCCCTCGGAGGGGCTCATGTGCGTGCCGATGACGGTACCGAGCCCGAACATCGCGCCGTTCACGATCGCGTTCTTGTCGATGGCCAACGTGATCGCCTGACGCACCCGCACGTCGTCGAACGGCTCGCGGGTGTTGTTCATCGCCAGCGTGATCTCGGCGGTGCCCGTGCCCTGCGTCCCCTTGAGATCGGGGTTGGACAGCACCTGCTGGAACTGCTCGGGCAGCAGCGCCACGCCGATCATGTCGATGTCGCCGGCCTGCAGGGCGGCGAAGCGCGCGTTCGGGTCCGAGATGATCCTGAACGTGGCGGAGTCGAGGTAGGGGAGCCCTTCCTCCCAGTAGCCGTCGAACCTATCGAGCCTGACGTGGCTGCCGGGCACGTACTCGGCGAACGTGAACGGGCCGGTACCCACCGGCTGAGTGCGCTGGGTCTCCGCCGTGCCGGAGGGGTTGATGACCGAGTCGGGCCGGGCGAGGTTGTAGAGCAGGCTCGAGCTGGGCCGCGACAGGTGGAAGGCGACCGTGTTCTCGTCGACGGCCTCGACCGACTCGATGGCCTCGTAGTACTGGCTGTTGGTGTGGCCGGAGTCGGGGTCCATGGCGCGCTCGAACTTCTCGATGACGTCCGCGGTGTCGAACGCCGAGCCGTCGTGGAAGGTGACGCCCTCGCGCAGCCTGAACGTCCACGTGAGGCCGTCGTCCGAGACGTTCCACTCGGTGGCCAGGGCGGGCACGATGGCGCCGGTGCGGTCGAACCTGACGAGACCCTGCATGACGTTGTCGTAGACGACGCGCGGGATCTCCTGAGAAGTGGATGCCGAAGGGTCCCACCCGGGCGGCTCTGCCGTGATCGCGACGACCAGGCTGCCGCCGGCCTGCGGCGCCGGGTCCTGAGCGGCCGCCCAGCCCGCGCAGAGGCCGACTGCCACTGCCAGCGAAAGGATCCACCTGTTGCGCATGCTCTCCTCCTCCTGCGCCGGACGGAAAAGAGGTCCGGCGGAACGACCTATGGCTGATGGTGGGCATTCTTGCACGGGTCACGACCGGGTCCGAGCGGTCGGTGGGCCCTCGCGAGTACCGCCCTCGCCTAGCCGGCCAGGAGGTACTCGATGGCGGCCGCGGCGTAGAGACGCGCGGCAGCGATGGTGTCGGGCAGCCGCACGAACTCGTCGACCTGGTGGGGGATCGTGCGGTCGCCTGGACCGATCGTCACGATGGGGATGTCCTTCCAAGCCCACAGGAACGTGCCGTCCGTCGCGCCCGGGACGCCGCCGTAGCGTGGCGGGGTGCCCAGCACGGGCTCGTAGGCACGTTCCACCGCAGCGACGAGCGCGTCGGCGGGGTCCGTGGCGGTCCAGGGCCGGGACTCGAAGCAGTTCAGCTCGAAGCGCAGCCGCGGCGTGCGCGCCTCCAGGTCCCTGGCGATGGCGTTCATGTTGGCCTCTAGTTGGGCGTGGTCCTGACCCGGCACGGTGCGGACGTCGAGCGCCATGTACGCCTCGTCCGGCATGACGTTCAGCTGGGCCTCGCCGCGGGCGGGCGCCTGGACGATGGTGGGCGTGATCCATGGCAGGCCCAGGTACTCGTGCTCGCCCACCCGCTCCTGCTCGCTGCTCTCGAGCTCCCGGAGGGCGACGACGAGGTCGGCGAGGCCGCGGATGGGGTTGACCCCGGCGTACGGCATGGCGCCATGGCTCATGACACCGTAGGCGCGCACGTGCAGGCGCATGGCGCCTTTCTGGAAGAGGCAGATCTCGTTCTCCTCGGGCTCGCACACGATCGCGCCGTCCACCTCGTCGGCCCAGCCGTTCGCGATGAAGGACTTGATGCCGAGCATCATGCCCTCCTCGTCCGCGACGATGCCCAGCCGCAGGCGGCCCGGGAGGTCCGGTGCGACGCGCCTCACGGCCTCGACGGCGGCGATCGCGGCGGCGACCCCGGCCTTCATGTCGGCGCTGCCGCGTCCGTGCAGGACGCCCGAGCCGGGCTCGCCGTCGGGCCCGGGCTCGACGCGTCCCTCGAAGGGCGGCACGCTCCAGACGGACGGGTCTCCCTCAGTGACGACGTCGGTGTGGCCTTCGAACATCAGCGTGCGGTGCCTGGACGCGTCGAACGCGCTGCCCTCGAAGTCGCAGATCACGTTGGGCCGGCCGGGCGCCGCCTCCTCGACGACGGGCTCGAACCCCGCCGCCCTGAGCTGGTCGGCCACGTACCGCGCCGCCGGCGCCTCTGTCGTGCCCCTGGCCTCGTCGTAGACGCTCCTGACCCGCACGAGGCCCTGGGCCAGCTCCACGACCCGAGCCGGGTCGACGGCCTCGGCCGCCAACAGTGCGAGCGCGGCGACGTCGCCCGCCCACACGCTCGAGCCGGGACCGTCGCCGTCCGTCATAGGGGCGGCGTGAAGCGGCCGTCGACGGCCGTCCAGCCGCCGTCCACGTAGAGCAGCGAACCGGTGACGAAGCTCGACGCGTCGGATGCGAGGAACACGACGGCGCCCACCAGCTCGCTGGGTTGGGCCCAGCGGCCGAGCGCGCTCTTCTGGGCGTAGGCCTGGTACCAGTCGGGCCGGTCCTTGATCTGCTTGGTGAGCGGCGTCTCTACCACGCCGGGGGCGACCGCGTTGGCCCTCACCCCGCGCGGCCCCCACTCGGCCGCGGCCGCCCTGATCATCTGCAGGGTGCCGGCCTTGGTGGCGGCGTACACGCCCTGGCCAGGCTCCACCACCTGCGAGCGGATGCTGGAGAAGAAGACCATGCTGCCCTTACCCTGCGCCGCCATGCGGCTGCCGGCCTCGCGCAGGGCGAAGAAGTTGCCTCGCAGGTTGATGCCAACGACCCTGTCGAACTCCTCCGCGCTCACGTTCGCCAGGGGCTTGCGCACGTTGATCGCCGGCGTGCACACGAGCACGTCGAGCGCGGGCATGCTCTCGACGAGCGCCTTCACGTCCGCCTCAGAGGCGACGTCGGCCCCGACCCCCCGCGCCGCCGCGCCGCGCGCGGAGGCCTCTGCGGCGACGGCCTCGGCCGCCTTCGGGTCGAGGTCGGCGCAGGTCACCTCGGCTCCGAAGTCGGCGAGACCGTGCACGGTGGCGCGACCGATGCCGGACCCGGCGCCGATGACGAGAGCGTGCTTGCCCGTGAGGTCGAAGAGGTCGCGGTAGTTGGTCGTCATTGTCGTCCTTCGCTCCTGGCGGTGAGCGCCTCGAAGGCCTTGACTCGGTCCGCGATGACGCCGAGGCTCTCGCGCCAGAACTGGGGGTCCTCGATGTCGATGCCGAACCCTCTCGCGAGTTCGCTGGCGGGGGCCAGCCCGGTCGAGGCCAACAGCTCATCGTACCGCCGCTTGAACGGGTCACCTTCGGCCTGGTAGCGCGCGTAGAGGCCCAGGCCGAAGAGCCAGCCGAACGTGTAGGGGAAGTTGTAGAACGAACGGGCGCTGGAGTAGTAGTGCGGCTTGTGCGCCCACATCAGCGGGTGTAGCTCGTCCTCGGCGACCGCCCCGGCGAACACGCGCGCCTGCGCCGCTTCCATGACCGCGTTCATCTCCTCCGGCGACAGGTCGCGCTCCGCACGCTTCTCGAACACCTCGGCCTCGAAGAGGAACCGCGTATGGATGTCGAGCAGGAGCTGCGTGGAGTACTGCAGGTTCTGCTCCAGCAGCGCGAGCCGCTCGGCCTGGTCGGCTGAGGCCATGAGACCGTCGAAGAGCAGCGTCTCGCAGAAGATGCTGGCCGTCTCCGACAGGGTCATCGGGGTGGGGGACTGCAGCACCGTGCGGCCGAACCGGAACTTGCAGTCGTTGTGGTACGCGTGGCCGAGCTCATGGGCGAGCGTGAACACGTCGGAGAGGTTGCCGCCGAAGTTGAGCATCACCCGCGACTCGTTGCGCCCAGGCACCGGGGAGCAGAACGCGCCGCCGCGCTTGCCACGGCGTGGCGGCACGTCGATCCAGCCCGCCTCGAACGCCCGGCCGGCGAACGCCGCCAGCTCGGCCGAGTACGCAGCGAAGCGGTCCAAGACCAGCCCCTGCGCCTCCTCCCAGGTGAACCGGCGCGCCCCGGCCTGGGGCAGGGGAGCGAACAGGTCGTACCAGGCGAGCCTCTCCTTGCCGAGGAGCGCGGCCTTCGCCTCGAGGTACCCGCGCACGGTCTCGAAACGCTCCTCGCATGCCTGGTGCATGGCGTCCAGGTTCCGCCTGGAGATGCCGTGCTGGAACAGGCTGTACTCGAGGGGGCCACCCCAGCCGCGCTGCCTCGCCAGGCTTCCTACCTGGCCCTTGATGCCGTTCATGGCGGCTGCGTAGGTCAGCTGGTTGCGCCCCAGTAGTTCTAGCTCGGCTCGGTAGGCCCGTCGTCGCACTTCCTCGGACGGGCTCGCCTGCAGGCTGCGGAGCTCGGCGGTGCCGTACTCGCGTGCCGGTTCGTCGCCGGCGACCTCCGCGTCGGTGACGGCAGCCAGGATGCGCTCGCGGGAGGTCAGGTCGTTGTAGAGCTTGGCCCACGCCGAGCCGCCGCTGGCATCGAGCGCCGCTGCGAGCGCCTCCGCCTCTTGGCCGAGCATGCGCTCCGCCTCCTCGCGGAAGCGCTGCAGCGGATAGAGGTGCGCGGCAACGATCTCGTGGGCCTCGGCGGCGGCCTGGAGGTCGAGGCCTTTCAGCCAGGCCTTGAAGCGGGCGGTGACCGCTCCGGTCCGGGCGCCGAGGGCGCGGAGCGCCGACAGTTCGGACTGGGCGGCCGCGTCGAACGAGTCGGTGGCCACGCGCAGTGACAGGTAGACGGCGAGCACCGCCTGCAGCTCGCTCAGGCGTAGATAGGCCTCCAGCCCCTGCGCCAGCAGGGTCGCCTCACTGGCGCCAGGCCTCAGCGACCCGCTCGTGCCCCCGCCTGAGCCGACTACGCCGATGCCGTTGTCGTCCAGGAACGCCTCGAACTGGGCCAGGACAGCGTCCAGTGCGGACCTGTCTGCGCGGTAGCTCAGGCTGTCGAGGCCGGGATAGATGGTGTCGAGCTGCCAGTGGGGCAGCGTGGCGGTGACGGGCTGGTCCACTGTGGGCGCCTTCCTCCGCTCACGGGGAGCGGCACGGGGGATTCTAACGAGGCGCCGGTAGGTCCCCGTCCGCTGGGGAAGGCGGCGCCGGCGGCTCCAGTTCGTCGGGCCAGCTGCCGCCGAGGCCCAGCCAAGCCGTGACGATGTCCGGCCACACCGGCGCTACGAACGTCACAGGCGAGTTGTCACGGGGGTGCGGGAGCGTGAGGCTGCGCGCGTGCAGCGCCTGCCTGCCGATCCGGCCGCTCGGGGAGCCGTAGACCTCGTCGCCGAGGATCGGCGCGCCCAGGTGCCAGAGGTGCACCCTGATCTGATGGGTGCGGCCCGTGTGCGGCTTCGCCCGCACGAGCGTGTGACCCGGCGCCTCTCTCAGCGCCCAGAAGACCGTCGAGGCGCTGCGCGGCGCCTCCCCGCCCACCGTCATGCGCTGCCGCTTGACCGGGTGCCTGCCGATGGGGGCGTCGACGAACGCCCCGTCGGGGACCTCGCCGACCGCGATCGCGACGTACTCCTTCTCGGTGAAGCGCCGCTTGAACGAGTTCGCCAGGTGCCTGTGTGCCTCCTCGGTCTTGGCGACGACCATGACGCCGGAGGTGTCCTTGTCGAGCCGGTGCACGATGCCGGGACGGTAGAGCTCGTCCGCGGGGTGTTGGAACCTCTCCTTCGACAACGGCATGCGGCCCAGCAGGGCGTTGACGACGGTCCCGGTGCGCACGCTCGAAGTCGGGTGGGCGACGATGCCGGGGGGCTTGTCGATGGCCGCCAGGTACTCGTCCTCGTAGAGGACGGTGACGCCCAGGTCCTCGGGCTCGACGTCGTGGGGGGTGGCGGGCGGCAGCAGCACCGACACGATCTCGTCCCCCGCCAGCTTGGTGGCGGGCTTGCCCACCGGTCTACCGTCGACCGTCACGAAGCCGTCGTCGACCAGGTCCTTGGCTTGCGTGCGCGAGATCGTCAGGGCCTGGGCGATGGCGACGTCGAGCCGCTCGCCGGCCGGGGCGTCGAACGTGCGCAGGTCGAACTCCTCGCCAACTGTCACGGATCGAGTCTAGTACCGCCGGCGCGGTGAGCCGAGCCATGCGAGGGCCGCCGGCGCCCTCCGTGACGGCTATAGTGCCCGGGCGATGCCGGACGCTAGGGACCAGGACGCGGCGAAGGCGGCCCAGACCGGGCGGCCACGCGTGGCGCTGGACGCCATGGGCGGGGACGCCATGCCTGCGGCGGCTCTCGACGGCGCCGCGGCCGCGGCACGGGAGGGATTGGAGCCGGTCCTCGTGGGGGACGAGGCGGTCCTGCGGCCAGCGCTGGAGGAACGAGGCGTGCGACTCGAGATCGTGCACGCCCCCGACGTGATCACGATGGACGACCACGCCGCGGACGTCCGGCGGCGCAAGGACAGCAGCGTCGTGGTGGCGATGCGCCTCGTCAAGGACGGCCGTGCGGACGCCGCGGTCTCGATGGGCCACTCGGGTGCCACGATGGCGGCCGCCTTGCTGGTGCTGGGGCGCCTGCCGGGCGTGGACCGCCCCGCGATCCTCGCCAACGTGCCCACCGGCGCCGGGTTCGCCGCCCTGCTCGACGTGGGCGCGAACGCGGATGCGCGGCCTGCGTACCTGCAGCAGTTCGCCGTCCTCGGCAGCGCTTACGTGCGCAGTGTCTGGGGCCTCGAGGACCCGAGCGTGGGCCTGCTCTCGATCGGCGAGGAGCCCCACAAGGGCAACGAGCTCACCCGGGCGGCGCACGAGCTGCTGGCCGCCACTCCGGGCATCAACTTCCACGGCAACGTGGAGGGTCGCGACCTCCTCGAGGGCATCACCGACGTCGTCGTCACCGACGGCTTCACGGGCAACGTGGTCCTCAAGCTCGCCGAGGGGGAGGCGCGTGTGCTCTTCGGCTGGTTGAGGGAGGCGCTCGGCAGCTCGCTCCGCGCCCGGCTAGGCGGACTGTTGGCCCGTCCGGCGCTGCGTGGCGTGGCGGCGCGCCTGGACCCGTCGGAGTACGGTGCCCAACCGCTCCTGGGTGTGGACGGCTACGCGTTCATAGGGCACGGCAGCTCGGACGCGCGCGCCGTGACCAGCGCACTACGCACGGCCAGCCGGGCGGTCGAAGCGAGCGCTCTGCAGCGCACCAAGGAAGGGCTCGCCTCCCTCACGGCTCTTCCGGGGTGACGGCCCTCACCCAGCCGATCACCGACAGCGTTCCGTTCGCGCCCGTGGGCAGCTCCATCTCGGCCAGCGGCTCCACGTGCGGCCTGAAGACGCTGTCGCTGTCGCCCCCGGTGAGCAGGTCGATGATCGTCACGGTTCCCTGGCCGACGGCGTAACCGAAGCGCGTCACCGGGTCTATCGTCGCGGCCGCAGCCGCTCGCGGGGCGACGTCGGGGGAAGCGTCCTCCGGGGTGGAGTGGAACGCCACGTCGGCTCCCGTCAAGACGAGTACCTCGGGTGCGATGCCGGTGGTATCCACCACCAGCCCCCTGGCGTTCGGCCGGGTGTCGGCGCGCGTGGCGTCGCCGCCCTCCTCGAGGTCCACGGTCAACAGGTCCTCGTCGGACAGCACGACCAGGCGCGCCCCGGAGCCGGCTGCCGAGACGAGCCGAGAGGCCGGTTCCGGCACGTTCACGTCGACCAGCCGATCCGACCCGTCGGTGCCAAGCGCGTGGCGGTAGACGTGCGTGCTGCCGATGCCGTCGACGAGGAAGTAGACGACGCCGTCCCCCGTCGCCTGGTCCAGGTAGGGCGCCAGCGCGGCGACGGGGTTGGTGGCCTCGAGAGCCGTCGGAGCGCCGCCCGCCAGCGGCACCAGCCACAGTTCCACGTGGTCTCCCGACCCGCAGGCGGACGGGTCGTCGAGCACGACGGCGGTCTCGCCGTCCCCGTCTACCTGCAGCGCCACGGGACAGGTGGTGGGCGAGGTGGGCGAGAGCCCGTCCAGGACGCCTGTGCCGCCCGGCTCGGTGAGCGACACGCGCGCGGCCACGTCCTCGCCGAACGCCGAAGGCTCGTCAGGGTCGATCTCGTCGACCTCGAAGCGCTGCAGGCTCGCGGTCACGCCACTCCCGCCGGAGCTACGTACCAGTACCCAGGCGGCGTCGCGCTCGCCGGCGCGGTCCTCGAAGTCGAGCGCCACCGCGGGCGCCAGCAGGGCTCTCGCGCCACCGGGCACTACCTCCAGACGGGGCTCGCCCCGCGGCGCCGTGGCGGAGACGTCCTCGACGAGCAGTAGCTGCGGCTGCCCGCCGGGCGCGGCCCCGATCACCAGCAGCGTCGGCGGCCTCGGCTCCGTCGTGCCGGTGCAGCCGGCGAGGACGGTGGCAGCCGCCATGAGGGCACCGACCAGACCGGGGCGGCCCCTCACTGCGTCCTCCGCGGGATGATCCAACCGGTGTCGAAGACCTGTCCGATGCCCTGCTCGGCGCCAGGCGTCGTCAACGTGATCGACACCGCGCCGGTGGCGCTGTTCCACGAGCCGTAGAGGGCCCAGCAGCACCGGTTCCACACCACCGTGAACTCGGGCCTGAACTGGACGAGGCGGTTCGGGTCGTCTCCCGTCAGGTCCCATACGTCGTCGAGGACCAGGCCCAGGTAGAGCTCGTCCAAGGGACGCACCACGAGCGCGACGTCGGTGAGGCTGAGCCTGGCGCTCGTGACCTCCTCGGCCACGCTGCTGAAGCTGGCCGCGTAACCGAGCGTGCCCTGCAGCCCGACGCGTTCGTAGAGGTCGACAGCGAACTCGAGGTTCGCGCGGCGCAGGTAGGTGACCGGCTGCAGGTCGTCACGCCAGGCCAGCTCCGCGAAGCCGTCTACGCTCAGGCGAGCGGGTCCCACGACCCTGGAGTCGAGCAAGGCCCTACCGGTAAGCGTGGACCCGCGCAGGCCCCCGGTCCCGCCCAGCAGGCTGGGATCGTGACGGGTGGAGAAGGCCACGCGCCACTCCGGTGTCCCCGCCACCGGCGCGTCCTCGACCGAGAACTCGAGGTCCCTGGCGTAGGGCTCGGGCGGCTCGAGCCCGATCGCGCCCGGCGGAAGCCACTCGAGGCCACGAGCCTCGGCGGCGGCGATGCCAGGCCACTCGACTCGCAGCCGGCTCTGCGCTATGCGGCTGCCCGGCATGGACAGGCGCTCGAGGCCGTAGAGCTCCACGGGTCCCAGTTTGGCGCTGAGCTCGACACCGAAGCCGCTCACGCGGCCCACGTCGAGGTCCCTGGCGTACTCGAGGGAGAGTCCGGGGACGGCGTCGTCCTGGCCCAACGTGCCCAGCGTGAGCCGGACCCGCAGGTCGTCGAAGTGGTCGGCGGGCTCGCCGGCCGGGGGAGGCGGGGGAGCGTAGCGGTAGGCGGTGTCGACCGAGAGCTCGAACGCCCCCCTGAGGCTCACGGAGAGGTCGAGCGAGGTCTCGCTGTCGTCGGTCGGCTCGCCCGTGATGCGGTCCGGCCTGACGGCCAGGTCCTCGACATGACTCACGTCCACCGACAGCCGCAGGGGACCTCGGCTGCGCAGGCCCAGGTCGACGTCGATGACGCCCGGGTCGCCGTCCTCGAGGTCGTAGACGTTGCGGGCGCTGAGGGTGATCCAGTCGACGCCGCGGAGCAGCGTGAGCGTGGTCTCGAGCGGCGCCCAGCCCTCCTGCTCGGGATCGCGGTCGTCCAGGAACACGTAGCCCCCGCGTTGCTGGAGCCTGAGCCAAGGGGCGGGGTCCAGGAGGAGCGAGCCCAGCAGGTCGGTACGGGACCGGTAAGGGATGACGTCGAACCTGAACGGCGTCTCGCCCTCGGTGACGTCACGCGTGAAGGTGACCGAGAGCGAGCCGGTGGCGCTGAACGACTGCGTCGCCGTGGCCCTCGTCGACCAGTCCACCTGGCGCTCGGCCGTGCCGTAGTAGTAGCCCGTGAAGTCCGTCCTAGCCTCCAACCGGGCTCCGGCCCAGAGGCCGATGGGCTCCAGCCGCAGGGCATGCGACTCCACGACGCGGCCCGAGCTCAACGTCTCCGTCAGCGCCGCGGAGCGGTTGATGGGGTTGCTCGAGTCCTCGAAAGCGCCCAGGTCGAGCAATAGGCGCTCGACGGTCACGGGTCCTACGCTCAGGCTCTCTTGCTCCGGCCGCAGCTCGAGCCGCACGGGCGTGTTGAGCGGCGTTCGAGTGCCTGCATAGGACGGTCTGTCTACGCCGTCGCCTGGCTCGAGGTCGATGAATACTTGGCTCGAGAGCACGGCGTCCAGACCGTACGCCACGCGCCTGGCTCGCAGGCTGGCCTCCCAGATGAAGGGCCGCGTGGCGTCGTCGCGCAGGAGCAGCAGCTCGGTGGTCGGCGGTCCCAACACCTCGTCGTCGGCGTACGCGAACCTCACGGACCACTCCGGCGGCTCCCAACCCTCCGACTCCTCGAAGCCGGGCATGAAGTCGATGATGAGGTCGCCAGCGCCCCTGCTGGTGTAGAAGTCGTGGTCGAGACGGACCCCGAAGTACGACCGCTCGACCGCGCCCCCGAGGAGCGCGTCGCCTAGTGGTGAGCCGCCCGGCGTGACGTCGGCCAGGTACCTCAGCGTCACGTCGCCGTAGGCGTCGGGGCCGGCCACGTACGGCCACGTCAGCTCGATGAGGGCGCGCTCCTGCGCGGTGCCAGTCTGGTAGTGGAGCCGCGGCCGGCGGTCTTCCGGCCCGAGCGGCAGGACGAGAAGCGGCAGCTCGAACGCCGGCTGCGCGCGGATCAGGACGGTGACGTCGAAGGCCACCAGGCGGTCGCCCGGGTAGAGCTCGATGCGGGCCGCCTCGAAGCCGTAGTCCTCGGTCTCCTGATCGCAGCGGCTGCAGGGCGAGAACTCTCCGGCGGCCACGCGGATGAGCCCAGGCACGCGGCTCGCCGCGTCTCCCTTCACGTCGATCTGCTCGGTGACGATCAGCACGTCTCCCGCCTCGAAGCTCTCGCGGCTGAGGTCGATCACGAGGTCGTCGCCCTCGACCGTCTCGCCGTCCTTCGTGAAGCTGCCCCTCCCGACGACCCTCACGAGCCGGTTGGTGAGGTCGAACTCGACGTGATCTGCCGTGAGGACGTCATCGTCGATCGTCACCGTGAGGCCGTCGCCGATGAGGACGTAGAGCTGCACCTCCTCACCACCGGGCAGCGTCACCGTCCTGATCTCGAGGCGGCTGTCCGGGTCGTGCGACGCGTCGATGACGATGCGCGCGGCTCCGGCCCAACCGGCGAGGAGCAGCACAGCGCAGAAGGCGGCCGCGCGCGCTCTCAACGCGCCGGCGGGCAGCGCCATCACCGTCTCCAGGCGAGTGCGAGCAGGACCGCGCCGCCGGCGACGTACAGCGCCACGGGGGTCCAGGCGGCGATCCACGGCACCAGCGTTCCCTGGGCGCCCAGTAGTTTGGTGACGCTCCAGGTGGCGTAGTAGACGAAGGTCAGCAGCAGAGCGGCGACGAAGCCCACGCTGGAGCCGCGCCTGAACGTGAACAGGCCGAGCGCGAGGGCGAAGAGCGCGAACGCCGTGGCCGCGAGCGGCTCGGCGAACTTGCGGTGTAGAGCCGTGCGCTCCGCCGGCACGGGGGCGTCGCCCGCGCCCGCGATGCGGCCCAGCAGCTCGCCGACCGGCAGGTACACGAGGTCGCCGACGGCGCTGCTACGCGCGGTGAGCCCCCTGACAGGCAGCACCGCGTCGCGCGCGGCGATGTCGAGGGTGATCGAGGAGTCGCGCAGCGCCTGGAACCTGATGTCCTCGAGATGCCAGACGCCTTCCTCGGGCACCGCCTGCCCGGCGCGGGCACGCACCAGCTCGTGCGGGCCGCGGCTGGTGCCGGGGGTGATCACGGCCACGTCGTCGAAGCGGCCGCCGGGGCGGATGTCGCCGATGAAGATGTTGCGCCCCAACGCGTCGGTGAAGAAGGTGCCTTCGGCGAGCACGGTCTCCGGCGAGAGCAGCAGGATGTCGCGCTCCACCTCGCCGGCCGCCCGCTCGGCGCGTGGCACCAGCAGCTCGTTGTTGGCGAAGGTGAAGGCGCTCACCACGAGGCCGAGCGCGACGACGGGAGCCGCGAAGCGCGCTGGGCCGATGCCGAGCAACAGCGCGGCCTTGATCTCGCTGTCCTGGCCCAGACGTGTGAGCGACACCAGGGCCGCGAAGAGCAGGGCCAGCGGCAGGCCCGGGCCTATCGCCGACGGCAGCTTGTAGAGCATGTAGCGCGCGACCAGGGCAGGGGGGACCCCTCGCGCCAGCACGTCGGCCAGCACCCCCAGTACGGCGTAGAGCATGAGCAGCAGCACGAGCACCACGAAGGCCGCCACGAAGAGGGGGACGATCTCGCTCAGTAGGTAACGGGAGAAGCGCTTCATCGCGGCAGCGTCCTGGCGGCGATCACAGCGGCTCCCGTCGCGGCCAGGGCCGGCGTGAGCCAGGCGGCCACGACCGGTCCCAGGGCGCCGGAGGTGAACATGTCTCCGGACAGCACCCAGACGGCCCAGAAGAGGACCATGAGCACGATCGTCCAGGCGAAGCCGGACTCACGCCCCCGTACCCGCAACGCGATCGCGGCCGCGAACGCCGCGAAGATGGGCGCGGCGAAGGCATCGGCGAGGCGTCTGTGGAGGTCGTGACGCAGCTCGCGCACGTCGCCGCCCGCCTGGCCGACGCTGCGCAGGCGGGTGACGAGGGCGTCGAGAGGCAGCTCCGCCGGCCTGGTGAGCGTCTGCTCGGGCGTGGCCTCCAGCGCGAACGGCAACGAGACGGTACCGACGCCGACGGGTGGGCCGCCGTCCGACGTGCGCTCGGCGGCGAAGAGGCGCCAGACCCTGGCGGTCGAGTCCCACTCACCGTCCAGGGCGGTCGTGACCTCGCCGTCGGGTGACACCACGAGGACACCGGAGAGCTGGGCGCGCTCCAGGTCCTCCGGCACCGTGCGCATGCGAGCGGCGAAGTAGATGCCGTCCTCGTACGCGTAGGCCACGTTTACCTGCAGCTCGGAGGGCGGCCTCACGTAGAGGAACTCGTCCACCTTGGCCTGGTAGGCGGCCTCGCCGCGTGGTTCGAGGAAGCCGTTGTTCACGAGGGAGAGCAGGCCGACGATGCAACCCAGCGCCACGAGGGGCCAGAACAGGCTGGCCGGCGAGACGCCGGAAGCGTACGCCGCCTTGAGCTCGGAGTCCTTGGCCATGCGGCCGCAGGCGAGCAGCACGGCGAACACGACGGCGACGGGCAGGCCCAGGTGCAGGAACCAAGGGACCTTGTAGAGCAGCAGCCGACCCGTATCGGCGAGGCTCGCTTGGTTCTGAACCAGGAAGCGCGCCAGGACGGAGAGCAGGTCGACGCTCTGCAGCAGGCAGATCGTCGCGACGCCCAGGAGGTAGAGGCCAGCGGTCTCCCGCAGCAGCGTGCTGGCCAGACGTTTGGGCACCGAGGCAGTATACCGGCGCCCTCACGGCGGCTTATCCCCGCCCCACGCGGCGTAAGTCCGGTGCGTGGCGGTCGCCTGCGGGGCCCCCTACGCGACTTTCGTCGCTACCTTCCCGGCGGGATACCATTCAGATGTGACGGGGACCTTGGGCCTGTTCTCCCTCGTCGATCTCTTCCAGCTCCTCGCTTCGGCGCGACGGTCGGGACGTCTCAGCGTCGACCACCCGAGGGGCAGGGCACGCGTGTACTTCGACAAGGGCGTCGCGGTGCACGCCGACTTCGACGGCCTCAAGGGCGAGGAGGCGGTCTACGCGCTCTTCGCCGACGAACGCGGCACCTTCGAGTTCCGCATCGGTATGCCGGCCCCGGAGGAGACGATAGGCACCAGTACGGAGAACCTGGTGCTCGAGGCCGTCAGACGTCTCGACGAGTCGCGCCGCGACGCCGCGCTGCCTTCCGAGACCCTGGAGCCGCGCGTGAGCCGCGACGCCGTGCCCACCCGCGCCACCCACGCTGAGGACCTGCTCCGCACCGATAGCGGCGTCTCCCTCACCACGGAGGAGCTGGCGCTCATCGAGGGCGCGGACGGCATCAGGACGATCGCGCGGCTCGCTTCCCAGACCGGGATCGACCCGGACAGGGCCGTCGTGGTCGTGCAGCGCCTCGTGAAGACGGGCATGCTCAAGCTCCAGACCAAGCGCCCGCGCACCGCCCGGTTGGTGGCGCGGCTGACCCAACTCCCCATCGCCCCAGGCGCGGCGGGCGTGGACGTGAACATCGTCTCGGCGTGGGAGCGGGCGCTCGAGCGTCAGGTGACGCACGTCGCCTGCCGGCGCGAGGACGGGACCGTGCTGGTCTTCGACCTCCAGCTCCTCGAGGGCGCCGGCCCCTTCCTCGAGCTCTCACGTGACGCCTTCCTGCGCGCCGACATCGTCGCCAACGAGGCGCTGCTGGTGCGACCCTACGTGGCCGAGCAGGTCCCGTGAGGCGTCGGCGCACGTCGGTTCGACCATGACGGAGGTCCTGCTGCCCTGGCGGCGCCTGGGCTTCCCCGTGGACTGGGGCGAGGTGTTCAGCACCCCGGGTCCGCTACACGTCGAGGTGGGCTTCGGCGACGGCCGCTTCACGGTGAGGCGCGCCTTGGATGAGCCGAGGGCGCGCTTCGTGGGCCTGGAGGTCTCGAGCGGCAGCGTGCAGCGCGCGCTGCGCGGCATCAGACGGGCGGGCGTAGCGAACGTCAAGGTCGCCAAGGTGGGGGCGCAGTTCGCGCTCAGGCAGCTCTTCGCCGCCGGCAGCGTCGAGACGATCGTCGTGAACTTCCCAGACCCCTGGCCCAAGGCCAGGCACGAGAAGAACCGCCTACTGGGTCCCCGGTTCCTGAGCCTGGCCGCCTCACGTCTCGTCCCCGCAGGCGAGATCCGGCTGGCCACCGACCATCCCGGCTACCTCGAGTTCGCCACTCGGAGCGCGGCCGAGACCGGCCTCTACGAAGAGCTGAGGCCCGAGCCGCCGGAGGCCGTGTTCGAGACCAAGTACGCGCTCAAATGGCGCGGCCAGGGCAAGCCCTTGGACTACGTGGTCTTCCGCCGCAACGCGCGGGCAGCCGCGGGATACCCTCACCTGGAGAGGCCGACCGACATGCCACACGCCTTGCTCGAAGGTACGCTTCCCGCCAGCGCCAGACTCGAAAAGTCCGTCAGCGAGCACGGCGGAGGCCACGTCATCCTGCACGAGGCCGCCGCCGTCCTGCCGGGCGGACCGGAGCGGGACAGGTGGCTGGTCAGAGCCACCGTCGACGAGCCCGACATCAAGCAGCAGCTGCTGGTGCTGGTGGAGCAGCGCGCGCCGCAGGAGGTCATCGTGCGCCTCGATTCGTTCGGCGACCCCGTCGTAACGCCGGCGGTGCGCGGCGCCGTGCACGAGGTCGCCGAGTGGCTCAGCCATGAGACTGACCTCGAGGTCACGGCGAGGAACTACTGATGACCCGTCCCGGCGCGGACCTGCGCATCCTCACGGGCGCCGGCTTCACGGCGCCCCACGGCTTCACGACCCGTGCGGGCGGTGTGAGCCGAGGCCCTTACGCGGCGCTGAACCTGGGGCTCTCCTCCGGTGACGACCGCGACTCGGTCGCAGAGAACAGGCGGCGCGTGCTGCGGCACATCGGCGCTCGCCAGGAGGAAGTCTGCGGCTATCACCAGGTGCACGGCACGCGCGTGATGGTCGCCGCCCCCGGCTGGTTCGAGGAGAAAGCGGACGCGGGCGTGTCGAACGACCCGGAACACGTGCTGGTCGTGAGCGCCGCGGACTGCTACCCGGTCCTGTTCCACGACCCTGTGACCGGCGCCGCAGGCGCAGCTCACTGCGGCTGGCGCGGCACGTTGGGCCGACTGCCTGGCGAGGTCGTCGCCACGCTGCGGAACGTCTACGGCGCGCGGCCCGCAGACCTCCGCGTGGCCATCGGCCAAGGCATCGGTGGCCGTTGCTACCAGGTCGACGCCGAGGTGGCGGAGGCGTTCGCGGCGGCCGGCTTCCCGGCGGACGTTGCCTCGGACGACCGGCCACCGGCCGACCTCGAGCGGGGCGAGCCAGGTGACGGTCGTCGGCTCCTCGACGTGCATGCCGCGATCCTCCACGCCCTGGGTGAGTCCGGGGTCGACCCCGCGCACGTGACGTCGCTCGGCCTGTGCACGCACTGCGAGGAGGACATGTTCTTCAGCCACAGACGCGATGCCGGGCGCACCGGCCGGATGTGGGGCTTCGTGCGGCCTACCCCTCCCGCCTGAGACCTCCCCGACGCCGGCCGAGGTTCGCCCCAACCGCCTAGAGATACGCGTGGGCCGGGGCCGAACGGGTCCAGGGGCTAGCATGTCTCCCATGCCGCCCACCGCCGGCACGGAACCGCATCTGGACGACATCGCCCGGGCACTCACACGGACGCGCCCGCGCGAGCTGGACATCCCGGGGTTCAAGCGGGCGGCCGTCCTGGTGCCGCTCGTCGAGTCGGAGGACGGCCTGCGGCTCCTGCTGACCGTGCGGGCCGCCACCTTGCGCAGCCACGCCGGCCAGATCGCCCTGCCAGGCGGCCGGCTCGAGCCGGGCGAGGACAGCGTCGCGGCCGCTCTCAGGGAGACGCAGGAAGAGGTGGGTATCGAGGTGCCCCGGGACGCCATCCTGGGGGAGCTCTCCGATCATCCGTCGCCGGCCGGCTACGTCGCGCGCCCCGTTGTCGCGGCGGTGCCGTGGCCACAGGAGCTAAGGCCGGACCCGGCCGAGGTCGCCGAGGCCTTCCTCGTCCCGCTGAGTGACCTGAGGGGCACGAAGCCTTCGAGCGAGGTCAGGCAGCTGCCGGGCGGGACCCCGCGCCGCATCTTCAGCTACCCCTGGCGCGGCCGCGACATCTGGGGGTTCACCGGCAACGTGATCCGTGACCTGTTCGACGTTCTGGACGGGCGCGAGGGAGACCCGTTCGCAGCCTGATGGCCGGCCTCACCGCCCGCGACCTGAAGGTGATGAGGGGGGAGGAGACCTTCCCGTACAGCGGGGGCGTCTGCATAGAGGCGCTGCAGAGCGCGGGCGTGCCTACCGACGAGGCAGTCCTGGCCGTCCAGGAGGTGGAGGAGGGCCTGCGCGAGCGGAAGCAGCGGCGCATCGACCTGAGCGACCTCCTCGACCTCCTGGCGGGCGCCGCGGCCAAGCGCGCCGGGGAGCCGGCCGCCAGCCGGCTCAAGCACCAGACGCCGCCCTTCGTACCGCTGCTGGTGACCACCGAGGGCCAGCCGGCGTCCAGGTTCTCGCGCCGGACGCTCAAGGCGTCGCTGGAGAAGCTGGGTTTGTCGTTCAAGGACGCGCACGCCGTGACGCTGCAGGTGGAGCAGGGCATCAGGGCCGAGGGGATAGAGCGGCTGTCGCGCATCGAGCTCGCGCGGCGGGTCGCCTCCGCCGTCGAGGCCAGGCACGGTCGCGCCACCCGTCTGCGCTACGAGGCGCAGACCCACCGGCCGTTCGAGATACGCGTGACCAGCAAGGACGGCAGCCAGTTCCCCTTCAGCCGCGGGATCCTGGCTCGCTCTCTGATGGGTATCGGCCTGGGACCCGACTTCTCGCACAACCTCGCGAAACGGGTGGAGCAGGAGCTGTACGCGCTCGAGTCGGACGTCGTGGGGCCCTCCGACGTCCTGGAGCAGGTCGCCGAGCTCCTCAGGCACGAGGCCGGCGAGGAGTACGCCAGGCGCTACCTGATCATGCGGCAGATGCGCCACAACGAGCGGCCCATCATGCTCCTCATCGGCGGCGCCCCGGGCGTGGGGAAGTCGGCGATCGCAGCAGAGGTGGCCTACCGGCTGGGCATACCCCGCGTCGTCTCGACCGACATCGTCAGGCAGGCGCTGCGGTCGCTCATCGGCCCCGAGCTGAGCCCGGTGCTGCACGCCTCGAGCTTCACGGCCTGGCGTGCCGAGCTGTTCCCGGAGGAGCAGGCCACGGCGCGGCCGGAGAAGAACCGCGTGCTGCGCGGCTTCCTGGCACAGGCGCGGCAGCTGGACCCGGCGATCACCGCGATCATCGAGCGCAGCGTCGCCGAGGACACGTCGCTCGTCATCGAGGGCGTCCACCTAGTCCCCGGCGCCGTGGCCGAACGGCGCGTGGACGGGGCCACGGTCCTGCGGACGATGCTGTTCGTCGACGACGAGGCCGACCACCGGCGTCACTTCGCCGCGCGCGAGATGCGCACCGTGCACCGCCTGGCGCAGCCGTACCTCGAGCACTTCGACGAGATCAGGTTGCTGCACGACTACATGCGTGAGCGCAGCGAGGCCGAGGGCGTGCTGGTGGTCGACGCGGCCGACTTCGAGACGGCCGTGGAGAGATGCGTGGACCACGTGCTCGACGCGCTGCTGGAGATGCAGCGGCACGGCGTCGGGCCCTGGGCGGCCGCCGGCGCGTAGCCGCCGAGAAGAATGTTATCGCTGTGCACAGGCGCGCTGACTAGACTGCCGCCAGGAGCCCTCACGTGCCAACGCCAGCCATAGAGTCAGCCAACCTAACGAAGTCCTACGGCGGAAGACCGATAGTCAGGGACCTGAGCTTCCAGGTCAACCCTGGCGAGGTCTACGCCCTCGTAGGCCCCAACGGGGCAGGCAAGACGACGGTCATCCGCCTGGTCTCCGGTCTCGCGTTCCCCACCAGCGGCCACGTGAGGCTGCTGGGACAGGACCCGCATCAGCACCCGGAGGTGCGGCGCTCGCTCGGTGCCGTGGTCGAGGCGCCGGCGGCCTTCTACCCGTTCCTCACCGGCAGGGGCAACCTGCGCCTGCATGCCGACCTGGCCGGAGGGGTGGAAGACGGCCGGATCGACGAGCTCCTCGAGCTCATGGAGCTCTCCCACGCCGCCGAGCGCAAGGTAGGCGTCTACAGCCTGGGCATGCGCCAGCGCCTGGGCGTGGCCGCGGCGATGCTGACCAGGCCCACGGTGCTCATCCTCGACGAGCCGGCCAGCGGCATGGACCCCCTGTCGCTGCACCTCGTCCACTCGGTGCTGCAGCAAGCCGCCCAGGACGGCACCGCCGTGCTGCTCTCGACGCACCACCTGGACGAGGTCGTCGCCTACTGCACGCGGGTGGCCATCATGGAGGAGGGCGCGCTCATCGACGAGGTCAACCTCTTCGACCGCCGCGAGCGCTTCAGGGCGCACGTCACCCACCCCGCCCAGGCGAAGGCTCTGCTGGAGACCGCGCCGTTCGTGCGGCACGTGGCCGTCAGGGGAGAGGAGATCGTCTTCATCCCGGCCTCGCCGGAGGCGGTCGGCCGGGTGTCGGTCGCGCTGGCCCAGTCCGACATCGGCGTCCTCGAGATGAGCCGCGACATCTTCGACCTGCGCGCCTACTACCGCGACCGCGTCTCGGCGGAGAGGTCGAGGCGCACCGGTAGCTTCCACACCGCCAGGCCGGACGGCACCTTGCCGGGCACGAGGCGCGGCGGCGACAGCGCCGGGGGCGAGAGATGAGCACGCTGCTGCGCATGGAGCTCGGCAAGCTCTTCAGGCTGGCGAGCGTCCGCTTCGGGCTGATCCTCCTCCTGGTCTTCCCCCTGCTGTGGGCCTACGCGCCCGGGATCTTCGAGGTGTACGGGTTCTTCCTGGTGTCGGGCTTCCAGGTGCCGGCTCTCTCGCTGCTCTCGAGCATGCAGTTCCTCCTACCGCTCCTGGTCGCGATCGCCGGCGCCGAGCTCCTGGGCGTCGAGCTGGCGCACGGCACGCTCCCCACCGTTCTGCTGCGGCCTGTCACCCGCCCGCAGTGGTTGGCCGCGAAGCTCATCGTCGTGGCCCTCTACCCGTTCCTCGTGATGGTGGTGTTCCTGGTGGCCTCGCTGCTCGCGGGCACGCCTTACGGGTTCGGCGACTTCGTCGGCGGGACCGGGCTGGGCGAGTCCGGCCTGCTCGGTACCGGGATCATGACCGCCGGCGCGGCTTTCGGCGAGCTGGTCCGCGCCTACGCCGTCGCAGCACTGGCCCTCGTCCCGATCGGCATGCTGGCGGTCCTGTTCACCGTCCTGCTGATGAACGCGGCCGGCGGTGCCCTGGCGACGCTCTCGACGCTGATCTTCATGCAACTCTTGGTCGTGTTCCCGAGCGTAGAGCCGTACCTGCTGACCACGCAGCTCAACGCGTATGCGTCCCCGGTCGCCAGCCTGTCCTGGGTGCTGGCGCTGATCCTCGTCTACAGCGCGCTGTTCGCCGCGGCCGCCGTCGTGTTGTTCGAGCGTAAGGACTTCTGAGTGCGTGAGCGGGTCGACAGGCTCGCTCCCATCAGGCTCGCCCTGGCGCTCGCGCTGGCCGGCTGGCTGTGTCTGGCGTCTGCCCAGAGCATCGCCTACACGGTCCAGGTGGTCGCCCTCTCGGACCGGGAAGCGGCGCTGGGCATACAGACCGACCTCCTGAGGCAGGGGTTCCCGGCGTACGTGGTGCGCTCGACGAGTACCCAGGGCGACGTCTTCCGCGTCAGGGTGGGCGCGTTCGCCGACCGCGCCGCCACCGTCCTCTACGCGGCCGGCATGCCCGCGATCGGCGGGGGCCAGCCGGTGCCCGCTCTGGCGGAGGGCATCCCGCCCGGCATCACTCCCTTGGCGCCGGTGCTCCTGCTGCAGCAGGCGGTGCCTGACGGCGCCACGGTCCAGGAGTGGCAGGATGGCCTCGCGTTGCGTGTGCCGGCGGGGCAGGGCCCCGCCGAGTACGTGCTCATCGACGGCCTGAACGTGGAGCGGCACAGCGCCTACCTGCTGGGCGTGGTCGACGGCGCGCGCCTGTGGGTGCGCGAGACGCTGCTGTGGCCGCCCACCTGGCCGGAGGAGAGCGAGGCCGTCAGGGACGGTTTCATGACGTCGCTGATAGGTCTGCTCTCGGAGCGTCTGGGCGTGGCCCCCGAGGCGGTCGAGGCCGCGGCGTTCCGTCCGTCCGAGGACGCCGCACCTAGGGTGGTGGTCGTCGAGTTGGAGGCGCCCGCCGAGCCGGACGGCGTCAAGCTGCTGGGGCTCGGGTTACCGGAGTCCGGCATGGGTGAGTTCGGGCCGTTGGAGTACCTTGGCATCGCGGCCGACGAGCTGCCGGCCCCGCCGGCGGCGATCCCGCTGAGCGAGCTACTCGAGAACCCGCCGGAGGCGGTCGAGGCAGATGGCTTCGTGGCCGCTGCCGACGACTCGTACAGCCTCCTGCAGGCGGGCAGCCGGACCTGGCGCGCCGTCGCCGGGTCGCCGTTGTGGACGGATGGAGAGCACCTGCTGGCCAGCCTGGGGGCAGACCTCCTGGTGTACGGGTTCGTGCCCCGCTAGAGCGGGTGCCGGGGGACCACTCCGCGACCGACGACAGCCCGTCGGCCCGGCTACCCGCGGTAGGCGGGAACCGGACTTGGTCGTATCAGAGGTAGACCTGGACGGGAGCCTTCGTGGCGGTGGCTTCGACGGCCTCGTCCTCCTGCGGCACGGGCTGCCAGCCGCTCTCGGCCAGGAAGCGCTCCGCCGTCATGGCGGCACGCGTACCCGCGCCCACCGAGGTGCCAAGCTGGCGGTAGATCTCGTCCGACACGTCGCCGGCGGCGAAGATGCCGGGCACGTTCGTGTACACCTCGTCTCGAACGTCGAGGTAGCCGCTCTCGCGCAGGTCGAGCGTGCCCGCCAGGTAGCCCGTGTTGGGCTCGTGCCCGATGTAGACGAACACGCCGTCGGCGGGGATGAACGCCTCCTCGCCGCTCTCGACGTGACGCGTGCGTACGCCTCTCACTCGGCCGTCTTCGCCCACGATCTCGGTAACGATGGTGTCCCAGACGAACGACATCTTCGGGTTGGCGAAGGCCCGTTCCTGTGCCGAGCGGTTGGCCCTGAGCTCGTCACGGCGATGGATCAGGATCACCTCGTCCGCGAAGCGGGTCAGGAACATGCCCTCCTCGACGGCGGCGTCACCGCCGCCGACGACGACCACCCGCTTGCCGCGGTAGAAGAACCCGTCGCAGGTGGCGCACGTGGACACCCCGCGGCCGAAGAGGTCGTCCTCGCCCGGCACGCCCAACAGGCGCGGGTTCGCCCCCGTGGCCACGATCACGGCCCCGGCCGTGTAGTCAGCCGACTGACCGCTGACCACGAACCCGCCTGACGGCCGCGGGGCGATACCGGTGACCTCGTCGCTGATGATCCTGGCGCCGAAGCGCTCGGCCTGCTGCTGGAACCGAGCCGACAGCTCCGGCCCCGAGATGCCCTCCGGGAAGCCCGGGTAGTTCTCGACGTCGTCGGTCTGGGCGATCTGCCCCCCCGGCACGCCGCGCTCGACGACGGCCGTCTTGAGCTGGGCCCGGCCCGCGTAGACGGCGGCCGTGAGGCCAGCGGGTCCGGCGCCGATGATCACGACGTCGTAGTGCGCCTGCGCCTTGTCGTGGCTCTGAGCCAGCGAAGCGGCGTCCGAGAGCGACTTGGTAGTGATCGCGTCCATCTCGCCACCGATGATAGCCCCGCCCCGGACCCGTCAGCGTGGCCTCGGGTACTGGTGCTGCCCGCCTGCCAGGCTACGTTGCCCACGTGTCCTCCGCGCGGATATCGTCCGCGTCATGACGGCGACGAGCGACGCCGAGCTCTCGAGGGCCGTCGGCGATTACCTCAAGGCGATCTGGCAGCTCACAGGCGACGGCCCCGCCACCACGGGCGACATCGCCAAGGCGCTGGGCGTGACGGCACCCTCCGTCACCGGCATGCTCACGCGCCTCAACGGCCAGGGGCTGGTGAGCTACCGGCCGTACCGGGGGGCGGAGCTGACGACGCAGGGGAGGCTGGAGGCCACCAGGCTCCTGCGGCGGCACCGGCTGCTAGAGACGTTCATGATCAGGGAGCTCGGCTTCGGCTGGGACGAGGTTCACGACGAGGCCGAGAGGCTGGAGCACGTCGTCTCCGACGAGTTCACCGAGCGTCTAGCGACCCACCTCGGC
>JBDZWC010000119.1:0-6781 GCA_040256005.1 Deinococcaceae bacterium
GTGAGCCAAGGAGTGATTGAGGTACTTGTCTTCCTAAGACCGCTTGGCCTCCGACGCCCACTGGCCGAACTGAACGTGGACCGGCAGGTCCAACCCGAACATGCGGCGCAGTTCCGCGAGCCGCTCCGCCGAAACGTTCCCCTCGAGCCCGACGAGGTTCGTCACGACGTCACCGGGCACGGCGCGCATCAGGAAGAAGACGATGAGGGCGACGCCGAAGAGCGTCGGCACCGCCAACAAGCAACGACGCCCCAGGTACCCGAGCATGAGTGGCGCGAATCATAGCAGCGGCCTCAGCGGGGTCAGACGCCCCTCAGCAGCCGGGGCATGATGAAGCGGGGCAGGGTGCTAGCCGCGAAGTGCCCCGACCGGGCATAGTCGTGGCATGGCCGAGGCCTCCCGCATCAGACCGGTAGAGCGCGCCACCGGGCGCACCTGGGACGAGTGGCTCGAGTTCATGGGCGCAGTGGGCGCCCAGGACCTGAGCCACGCCGCGATCGCCGAGAAGGTCCAGGACGAGCTGGACGGCAAGATCGACAACCCCGGCTGGTGGGCCCAATCCGTGACCGTCACCTACGAGCAGCACATCGGCAGGCGCGTTCCCGGCCAGCGGTCCGACGGCACCTTCGAGATGAGCGTCAGTCGAGCCACGCCGCTCGGCATGCAGGACCTGCTGGACCGCTGGGCTGAGTTCGCCGCTGCCGACCGGGAGGTGCTCGATCTGATCGCGGGAGACGTCCGCGTGAGCGGCACGGACAAGCGCGTGTCCTGGCGCGCCAAGGCCAAGGACGGGTCTGCCGTGCAGGTCACCAGCGAGCCGAAGAAGAACGGCACCGCCTCGCTCATAGCAACTCACACGAAGCTCTCCAGCCACGAGCTGAGCAGCGAGCTGCGCGAGAAGTGGGGAAGCATCATGGAAAGGTTCGTCGCCCTGCTGTAGTGCCGACCGCTTGGAGGGGAAGCTGTTCCTGACGGCTTCCATCTAGCGTCTCGATGGAACCGCGTGCGTCCATCCCCGGAGGCTTTTGTGCGCCCGGCCGTGTGCCGGCTAGGTTCGTTCCATGCAGGGCAGGCGGGTGCCCGGAGCGAGGAGGCGCGCATGACCCGTTGGCAGATGTTCCAAGAGGCCCTCGCCGAGTGGCGCCAGGAGCGGCTGGAGCGCGCCGCGTTCAGGCAGACTCTCAGCGCGTTCGCGCGGATCCATCCCGTTTGGCACGAGTCCCTGTTCGATGGGCCGTTCCTGCGTCGGTTCGCGCCGGCCATCCTCCTGACGATGGAACTCGAGGAGCTAGCGCTCGAATGGTCCCGGCAGTTCAGCTACCGCGACGCCGGGCGGCGTGCGCGCGACGTCAAGCGCGTCACCGAGGCGGCGGAGCACTTCCAGAGCCTGCTGGCGGAACAGATCGCACGGCTCGAGGCGCAGCGGGCGGAACGGCGAGAGTCCCGTGCAGGCCGACGCCGCACAGTGATCGGACGCGCTCCGCAGCCCGCTCGGCGGAAGGTCGCCGCTAGACTCTGAGCATGAAGCTCCAGGGCCTACGTGCGCTGCTCGCGATCGTCGAGCATGGCAGCTTCTCCGAAGCCGCCCTGGAGCTTGGTACCTCTCAGTCCACCGTCTCGTACGCCATCGCCGAGCTCGAGCAGGAGCTGGGCGTCAAGCTCCTCGACAGGGGTCGCTTCGGGGCGGCGCCTACCGCGGTGGGCGAGCGGATCGCGGACCACGCCCGCGGAGTCGAGCGGACGCTGTCCGCCATCGGCCAGGAAGCGGCGCTGAGCCGCGGCGAGCTGCGCGGCGAACTGCGAGTGAGCACCTTCAGGTCGCTGGCGGCGAACGTCCTCGCGCCAGCGATGAGCGACCTGGCGATCAGCCATCCCGGGCTGAGGATCGAACTGACCGAGGTCTCCAGCCGGGCGACCGAGCCGTTGGCCGGCCTCCACCGCGGGCGCGTAGACGTGGCCCTGACCATGGGTGCGGTCTCCGGCTCTGCCATCTACTGGCAGCTGTTCTTAGACCCGTACGTCGCCGTCGTGAGCGACGAGGTCGCAGTCGGCGGTGAGAAGGTCGCGTTGGAGGACCTGACCACCCACCCCATCCTGCTGAGCAACGGACCGTGTTCCTGGCCCATGCGCCAGGAGCTGTTACGCATCGACCCGGCCTTCCGGCCCACGCAGGAGGTAGCGGAGGACTCGACCATGTTGGCTCTGGCGGCCAGAGGCCTGGGCGTCGCGCTCATGCCGGAGCTGACAGTGGACTCGCTGCCCGCCGGAACGCGCATGCTGCGGCTCGAGGAACCGCTGGTACGCAGCCTGGGGGTCGCCCTTCTTCCCGGCGCACTGAAGATGCCCGCTGTGCGCGTGTTCCTCGCCAAGCTCCGAGCAATGTTCCCGGACAGCGAGGTGCCGGAGTTGAGCGTCGAGGCGGTGGGCGCCGGCGACCGGGGCCACGACGGCGCGGAGCCCTATGGCCGCGAGCCCGTGCTCGAGCCGGCCGATTAGCCTCTGACCGATCGGGCGGCGACGGCAGGCCTCGAGCTTGCGTGGCAACCAGGTGCCACCTGGCTGTCGCCTTGCGGGCGACCCGCACGAAAGGTCCCGCCATCGCTCCCCGCCAGGCCAGCGACGGCGGTGCAGTACTGTGTTCTACTGGACAACGGCTTGGCGTTCCATCGTCACGTTGGGGTCCTGGCTTGGGGGGCGCGATCGAAACTGCAAGGAGGCGAAAGATGAGGCGTAGGTCTTACTTGGCGTTCCTAGCGTTGTTGTCTGTGATCCTGCTGCTGGCGGCGTGTCAACAGCAAGGCAACCAGGCTCCTACGGTCCAGATAACGAGCCCGGCAGACGGCACCTCGGTGGCCGAAGGCAACGTCGTCGAGCTGTCGGCGACCGCCACCGATCCTGAAGAAGGCGATCTCAGCGATGGAGTCACCTGGGAAAGCGACCTAGACGGCGCTCTGACGCCCGATCAGGACGGCAACGTCAAGCTCTCGGTGGGCACCCACACGATCACGGCCAGCGCCAGCGATTCGCTCGGCCTGACGGCCAGCGACTCGGTAGAGGTCACGGTGACCGCCGCAGTCTCCACCCACCTAGTGTCCAACGGGACGTCACTGAGCCTGGTGAGCATCGTCGGCGACGAGATCGAGGTCGTGGCGACCGCTGAGATACCCGCCGCCGGGCTGCTGGCCGGCCACAGGATCTTCAACGTCATCAAGCACCCCACCCTGCCGCTCTACTACGCTGCTTCGGCCAACGATTGTTCCATCGGCACCGAATGGTGCTGGGGGAACGGTCGCATAGACACGTTCGAAGTCGACGGCGACACCATCACACACGTCTTCGCCTTCGTGGAGGACGAGACCCAGACCGGGATCTCGTGTGCCGTTGAAGTAGTCGACGAAGACTACGTTGGCCAGGTCGGCTACTGCGCGCCCGTTGGCATGGTGTTCTCTTCGGACGCCACCAGGCTTTACGTGGATGACGACGAGCTCGACGGTGTCCAGATCTTCGCCGTCGATCCGGACGGCGTCCTCACCTTCATCGCCGAGGGTGCGTCGACGTCCGATCACGGGTTGGCCATCGACCCCACCGACACGTACCTGTACAACGGTTCCCACGTCATCGACGTCAGTGGAGACGTCGCCACCGACCTCACACCCGGCAACAACGGCAACGCTACCGCGCTGGTCGACCTGGATGGGACGACCGGAATCATCACCACCTACGGCGTCGGCACTCTGGCCGTACTTGACCTCGTGGATCCCACCGCGCCCAGCGAGGTGGACTCGCTGGCCATCGCCGGCACCAACTCGACGAGGTACTTCGACTTCCTGCCTTCGCTGGAGCGCATAGTCTCCGTCGGTATGAACGTCGTCAACTCGGTGTCGTTCGACGGCGCCACCCTTTCCCTGGACGACACCTACAACTCCCCTGGTCCGGATGACGTCCAGTACCGCACCGTCTCCCTCTCGCAGGATGGAAGCCGTGCCTTGGCCGCATGGTTCACGACCGACACGGTAGAGCAGCCTGGCGGAGTGGACCTCTTCTCCGTAGCGGCAGACGGAAGCTTGGCGCAGTTAGACAGCATCGAGTTCCCGGCTAGCTCCAGGGTGGTACTACGCTTGCAGTGACACCACACCCTTGGTAACAAGCTGGCCGTCTGGAACGGTTCGTCTCGGGAGGTGCCCACCGCGCCTCCCGAGATTAGTTTCAGCACCTGCCAGCCCTGCTGCTCGGGATCTCCTTCGCTTCGAGGTGGCTCCCCTTCGACGATAGACTGTCGCGTTGCCTCGCCTAGGACCAACGGTCGTAAGCATCAGAGACCTGCGCGAGCTGGCTAGACGCCGCCTGCCGCGCATGGCGTTCGACTACATAGACGGCGGAGCCGAGGACGAGCGCACGCTGCGTGCCAACGAGGCCGCCTACTCCGAGCTGACGTGGCGGCCCAGGTCCGCCGTCGTTCACCCGGACGTCGAGCTGGCCACGACGGTGCTCGGCCAACCGATATCCATGCCGGTGATCCTGGCCCCAGTGGGCTCGAGCCGCATGTTCTGGCCGCGCGGCGAGGCCGAGGCGGCCGCCGCGGCCGGTGGGGCCGGCACGATCTACTCCCTGTCCACGCTCTCCGGCACGCGACTCGAAGAGGTCAGGGAGGCGACGCGGGGACCCACCTGGTACCAGCTGTACCTGTGCGGCGGTCGCGACGTGGGCCTCAAGGCCATCGCGCGCGCCAAGGCCTGCGGCTACTCGGCGCTCATCGTCACGGTAGACACTCCCGTCGCTGGGATGCGCGAGCGGGACGTGCGCAACGGCTCCGCCCAGATGATCGCCAGGCGCTTCCCCGACTTCGTGCCGTTCCTGCCGCAGCTCATGTCGCGGCCCCGTTGGGTGCTCGACTTCTTCCGCGACGGCGCCCAGATGTCGTTCCCGAACATCGTCCTGCCCGAGGGCCCCATGCCGTACACCGACATCGGCGCCCAGCTGGCCGCGGCCGCCGTCTCGTGGAGCGACATCGCCTGGATCGCCGAGGCGTGGGGCGGTCCCATCGTCGTCAAGGGCGTGCACACCGCCGACGACGCGCGCAAGGCCGTGGACAACGGCGCCTCGGCAGTGGTCGTCTCCAACCATGGCGGCAGGCAGCTCGACGGCGTAGCGCCCACCCTTCACGTGCTGCCGGAAGTCCTGGCCGCGGTCGGCGACCAGGCCGAGGTGCTCCTCGACGGCGGGATCAGACGCGGCGCCGACGTCGCCAAGGCGTTGGCCCTGGGTGCCCGGGCCGTGCTGGTCGGACGGGCGTACGCCTACGGGCTGGCCGCGGCCGGTCGTGAGGGTGTGAGCCGCGCGATCGAGATCCTGCGCTCCGAGCTGGAACGCACACTCAAGCTTCTCGGGTGCCCTTCGGTACACGAGCTGGACGCGAGCTACCTCGGCTCGCCGAGCGGGTGGCCTCCGAGCGGGGTTGCCTAGGCGAACACGCCGCCTCGCTGCGCAGGGCGCACATCCCTGCCGGTGTTCGGGGCGAGCTGAGCTTCCCCGTTGTTTCGGCGCTAGGGGGAGGCTGACCTAGTCTCGTTTTGCCGGGCGCGCGCCCACGAGTTCGGAGCCGCGTGCCGACGTGTCCGTCGCGAGCGACGGGCCCGCTGCCAGCGGCAGGCGAACGGTGACCACCAATCCACCACCCTCCCGCGCCGCCAGCCTCAGCTCCCCATCGTGCGCCCGGCAGACGCTCTTGACGATCGCCAGCCCCAGGCCCACCCCGGAGTGACCGCTGCGAACGCGACCAGGACCGCGTTGGAACGGCTCCGTGAGCGTCGCGACGAGGCGTGGCGAGATGGGCTCACCGGTGTTCTCCACCGTGAGCACGGCGGCCTCGGGTTCCACGTCGGTACGTACATTGACGCGCCCGCCTTCGTCCAGGTTGTGGACGATGGCGTTGTGGAGGAGGTTCGTCGTCATCTGTAGCAGCAGGGCGTGCGAGCCGAAGGTCGGGGCGACGCCGCCGGAGACCACTATCTCCACGCCGTGCTTCTCCGCCAACGGCAGGAGCGTCTCGACCGCCTCGTCGGCGACGAGCGAGAGATCGACCACCTCCCGCTGGAACGCGCGCTGATCGCTACGGCTGAGGGTCAGCAGCGCCTCGGTGAGGTCGATGGACCTCGCGTTGACCAGCAGCAGACGCTCGATGAGCTCGCTCCGGTCGTGATCGGGGTCGTTGCGAGCTACCTCCAACAGCGTCTGCGTGATCGCCAAAGGCGTGCGCAGCTCGTGTGACGCGTTGGCCGCGAAGCGTTGCTGCTCGGCGACCTGAGCCTCGAGCCGCGCCAGCATGTTGTCGAAGGCGTCGGCCAGCTCCCTGAACTCGTCGAGCGGCCCTTCCATCTCTATCCGATGCGACAGTGACCCGGTCGCAGCCTTGCGAGTCGCCTTGGTGATGCGGTTGAGCGGTGCGAGCATCCGGCCAGCCAACAGCCAGCCTCCCACCAGCCCGAAAACGAACAGGAACAAGAACGCCCAACCCGCCTTGGGCGCGAAGGCCCGGATCAGGTCGTCTCGACCCGGCACGAACCCGCCCATGGTCCTGACGGCGCCCGGAGGCACGTAGCGCAGGAGGAACACCCACACGATCGCGAGCAGTACGGCCCCGGCAACGGCGAGGAACCCGGCGTAGCTCAACGTCAATCGCAGGCGCGCGCTCACGCCCGGCCGCCTAGGCACGCTCCCCCGCGGGGTCGCCGACCTCGATGCGGTAGCCCACCCCAGGCACGGTCGCGATGAGACCCGGCTC
>JBDZWC010000119.1:6881-8240 GCA_040256005.1 Deinococcaceae bacterium
CGCCGACCTCGATGCGGTAGCCCACCCCAGGCACGGTCGCGATGAGACCCGGCTCCCCCAACCGCTTCCGAAGGGAGGAGATCGTGATGCGCACCGCGTTGGTGAACGGGTCGGCGTTCTCGTCCCAGGCGCGTTCCAGCAGCTCGTCCGCGCTGACGACGCCGCCTTCGGCCTGGACGAGCACCTCGAGCACGGCGAACTGCTTGCGGGTCAGCGCCACGTACCTGCCGTCGCGGAACACCTCGCGACGGAACGGGTCGATCCGCAGGCCCGCGAGCTCCAGTACCGGCGGGCGCTTGATCTCGCGCCTCCTATGCAGCGCTCGCAGGCGCATGACGAGTTCCTGCAGCTCGAACGGCTTCGTCAGGTAGTCGTCGGCGCCGATCTCGAAGCCGGACGCCTTGTCCGCCAGCCTGTCGGCCGCGGTGAGCATGAGTATCGGCATGCCGCTGCCGGACGCGACGATAGTCTCCGCGACCTCGTCTCCGCTGGGCCCCGGGATGTCCCGGTCCAGGACGGCGACGTCGTAGTCGTTGACGCTCAACATCTCGAGCGCCGTGTCCCCGTCGCTGGCGAGGTCGGCGGCGATAGCCTCGAGGCGCAGACCGTCCCTTATCGCCTCGGCCATGAGGGGCTCGTCCTCGACCACCAAGACACGCACGTTCCCCATGCTAGGGGGCGCGACATATCGCCAACCTATCGAGAACCACAAACGGGCAGGCAACACCGACCTGGGTTGACTGCTGGCATGTCCGGAGTTGCACCGAACGCAAGGGCCTCCCGTTCCTCGATCCGCGCGGCCCTGGTTCTCTTGATCGTCCTCGGCGCGGCCGGCTGGCTCGCCGCGTCGTCCGCTGGACCGCCACTCGAGATGGTCATGCCGACGATCCCTCCCCGTTGCCCCGGAGTCTCTGCCGAGGCAGACTCGCTGGCCGGCGGCGCGCTTCCCGTGGGCGCGACCCCGTTCGACGTCGACCTGCCCGGCGTCGCCAACCTTCAGCCGGACCTGTTGGCGGCGCTGCAGGCGGCCGCCAGGGAGGCGGCGAGGTACGGGGTCGCGGTCGAGGTCAACAGCGGCTGGCGCTCGGAGGAGTACCAGGCGCTGCTCCTGTGCCAGGCCGTGCGGCGCTACGGGTCGCAGTCCGAAGCCGAGCGGTGGGTCGCCACGCCCAGCACGTCTCTACACGTCCACGGCGCAGCGGTGGACGTGGGCCCGGACCTAGCCGCCGACTGGCTGTGGGACCACGGCGCCCAGTTCGGGCTCTGCCGGGTGTACTGGAACGAGCCCTGGCACTTCGAGCTGCGGACCGACGCAAGCAGCGAAGGGTGCCCGCAGATGTACGCGGACGCGGCGCATGA
>JBDZWC010000120.1:0-8188 GCA_040256005.1 Deinococcaceae bacterium
GCGCAGGCCGGTGAACCCGATGTCCGTCGAGTGGTCCCACACCGTCGACCCGCGCAGCCGCACGAACCCGGTGTTGTGGATGCCGCTGACCAGCTCGCCGTGGTTGGACTCGATTGTCATGTCCGAGAGGAACGCGACGCCGCTGTTCACGATGCCGCCCAGCTGCTCCGAGGCGCTGAGCCTCACCTTCCCGCCCTCCATGTGCAGCTCGCCCTCGTTGTAGACGCCCAGGGCCCCGTTGTCCTCGATGACCGTGTTCGTGATGACAGTGTGGGCGTCGAAGCCCAGGCCGGCGATCACGCCGCGCTCGCCAGCGCCGAAACCGCCGTTGTCGGTCAGCACGCTGTCCGAGACCGTGAGCAGGCCGTCACGGTTGGCGATGGCCGAACCCGTGCCTATGGCACCCGGGCTATCGCCGGGCGCCGAGCTGCCCGTCACGGTCACGTTCGTCAGTTCGACGGTCCCGCCGCGGCCGTAGACCGCGCCGCCAGCGCGCCCTCGACCGACGTTGTTGAACTCGAAGGTGACGTCCTGGGCCGAGAAGCTACCGCCGTCGACGTAGACGGCCCCGCCGTCCCAGTCTCCAGCGTTGCCGTTGATCAGAGTCAGCGACTCGAGCCGGAGGTCGCCTTCGGCGCTGACAGCGAAGAAGCGGAAGTCGTCGTCGGAGTCGCGGTCGATGGTGGCGCCGGCGCCCTGCACGACGATCTCGCTGGTGACGACGGGCAGGGCGGTGAGTCCCGAGTAGTCCTCGTGCGCCTGGGTGAACGAGATGACCGCGTCCTGCGGGAGCTGGATGACGTCGGCCTGGTGTCCTGCCGGACAGCCGCCGACGGCGGTGTCAGTGTTCGCGGCGACGATGGCGTCCCCGAGCGTGCACCCCCCGCCGCCGGTGGTTCCACTGGAATCGTCCACGCGGATGGGCGACTTCGCGAAGTGGGCGGCTACCTGCTTGTTGCTGTCCACCACGAGGTCACAGGTATCAGCTAGTCCTTGGCAAGCGCCCGTCCAGCCCTCGAACCGGTGACCCGCGTCGGGTGCGGCGGTCAAGGTCACCGTGGCGCCGAGACCGAACTCCTTGGTGCATGAGTCCGGGCAGTCGATGCCGGCCGGCGCGCTGACCACGCTGCCGGCGCCGTCCAGCGTGACGGTGATGGCGAGGCCGGGCCCGGGCTGCTGGCTGGCGCAAGCGGCGAGCGCGACGATGGCCAGAGCGATGGAGGCCAAGCGAGCCGCCTTCCTGGTTGCACGGCTCGAATGTGTGCTACTCACAAGCCTCCAAGTCTCTTGGCCGAAGCCATGCTGGACCACCGCGGACAGGCGGCGCCGGGCGTTTCGGCTTCAGTAAGTGTATGTGGCCCGGTGTATGAGAGTGAGTGGAGGTGTGCGGGTCGCCCCTTCTGTGCACTAGCCGGACCTTCACTATCCGCGACATGGCGTATGGGCTCGAGCCGACAAGATGTCGAGAAGTCGCGATCCGCTAGCCTTGATCTGCGTCGTTCCGCCGTCCTGCAGGAAGGAGACGCCATGGCGACCGTGAGACCAACGAGTGTGTCGCTGGTGGCTGGTGGGGGTGCCCGGTTCGGCGCGCTCTCGCCCCTGTCCCTGATCGTCTTCGTGACCTTCACCGTCGGGATGGCGGCCCTGGCTCTCTCGGCAGCTTCGGCACAGACCGTCGACTACTTCCCCGTCCCGGCGGGCTCACACCCGCACGACGTGGCCCCGGCCGCCGAGGGCAACGGTGTGTGGTTCACGGCGCAGGCGTCCGGGCACCTCGGCCTGTTGGATCCCGAGACAGGCGACGTCCAGATGATCCCCCTAGGCCGCGGCTCGCGTCCGCACGGCGTGATTGTGGGACCTGACGGCGCTGCCTGGGTCACAGACGGCGGCCTGAACGCCATCGTCCGAGTAGACGCAGCGACCCACGAGGTCACTGTCTTCCCTCTGCCCAACGACCGCCCGAACGCCAACCTCAACACCGCCGTCTTCGACGGCAACGGGATGCTGTGGTTCACCGGCCAGAGCGGGATCTACGGGCGCCTCGACCCGAGTAGCGGCGAGGTGACCGTCTTCGACGCGCCCCGCGGCCGCGGCCCGTACGGCATCACCGCCACGCCGAGCGGCGACATCTACTACGCCTCGCTAGCCGGCAATCACATCGCGCACGTGGACCTGACGACCGGAGAGGCCAAGGTCATCGAGCCGCCAACGCCCCGCCAGGGCGCGCGCCGGGTGTGGTCTGACTCCCAAGGCCGCATATGGGTGAGCGAGTGGAACGCAGGGGCGGTGAGCGTGTACGACCCGGCTGACGAATCGTGGCGCTCGTGGCCGCTGACAGGGGGCCGGCCCCAGACATACGCCGTCTTTGCGGACGACCAGGACGTGGTATGGCTTACTGACTTCGGGGCGAACGCGATCGTGCGTTTCGATCCTGTGGCCGAGGCGTTCGAGGCGTTTCCTAGTGATCGGGCTGGCGCGGCCGTGCGCCAGTTGAACGGCCGCCCGGGCGAGGTATGGGGCGCGGAATCGAGCACGGACAGGCTGGTACGCATCAGGACGCGTTGAGTCGGGCCCCTCGACGGACGCCGCGGGACTGACCGCCGAGGCGACGAGGGCCGCAGCGTGACCCATTGCGCGCGCCCGCCAGGCAGGCCGCCGGGGCGACCGGCGCCGGGAGCCTGCGAGACCGGGGCCTCCCCGGCCGCCCCCATGTCCAAGTGACGATGCCGTGACAAGTCGCCGGTATGGTCGGCTTGGAATCTTTCCCGCGAGGCCGTCCGGCGGAGAGTGCGTCGGGGCCGGAGCGGTCTAGGGGGCGGTAACAATCCCCAGCTTGGAATCACAGGCGTCCGCACCGGACGCCCGTCGGACCGTGCCGCTTGGCGGCCGGGCCAGCGAGACGACAAGAGATCACATGGGTTCCGCGCGAGAGGTCGGGGCGACCCTACCCGGCGCCCGTGTATGCGGGGATCTTTGGCGTGGTCTCCCGCTCTTGGGGCACCGTCTCCCGCTGCTCGTCGCGCTCGCCCTCCTGACCCTCGGCGCCGCTGCCTGCAAGCAACCCCAACCGGGGGGCTGGGCGCGGACGGACCTCACCGTCGTCGGCGGCCCCGTCGACTCCTCCGGTGGCCTCGGGGTCACGGAGGTGAAGGTCGAGGTGCTCGACTCCCGCGGCCGCACCTTACGGTTCAACGGCCTATTGGTCGCCGACCCGGACGGCTCTATCGCGGAGTTGACCCTGGCACCCGGCGAGGCGCCTGTGTCGGTGTTGCTACCGCGAGGCCAGCGGTACACGTTCGTCGCGAACGGCTACGGGACCGGCGGAGAGTTCCTGGCCTACGGCGAGGCGTCGAAGGTTGTGCCCTCCGGCGGCGACAACGTCGTCGCCATAGCGATGGCGGGGCTGCTCGGTCAGGCTCGCCTCCGGACCAGGACGCCGGTGCACGCTCTGCTGCCGGGCCAGACGCTGGACGTCCTCCTCACCGTCATGCCGCCCGGGCGCGAGGACCTCGCAGTGCCTCCCGCTGACTACGAGGCCGAGTACGAGGTGCACAACGGCGCGGCCCTCGTCGCGAGCGGCCTCGGCATCAGGCTGCAAGCGGGGGCGCGGTTGGGAGGGGACCTCGTCGTTGGCGTCAAGGCCAACGGGTTGGTGATCCTCGGCTCACGGGCCCACTCCGGCACCGTCACGGACGAGCTGCGCCTGCCGTTCGCCACCGACGTAGCCGTGGACATGACGCCGCCCACCGTGACGTCGTTGGCCTTCGACCCCGCCCAGCAGGCGCTCACCGGCATCGCCGACGACGATCTAGGCGTCGTCAGGGTAGACGTCTACGACGGTCCTGTACTCATCGCCACGAGCGACGAGGAGACCGCAGCGGAGCAGGGGATCACGGGGGTCTCGTTCCCCGGCGGGGGAACCAGCTTCGTCGCTTACCTGCAACTGCCACCAGGCGAGCACGAGGTGACCGTTTACGCCACTGACTTCAGCAGGAACCAAGGGACCACTAGCCACACGCTTTCGGTCCAGTGAGGGGGGATCCATGCGAGCCAAACCTGCGGGCCCAGGCCCGCCCGCCTAGTCGCGAGCACGCCCCTGCAGCAGCCGCGTTCCGAGCAACGACCCTGCCCCGGGAACGGCCGCGTAACGGGCCGCGACCCCATGCGGTCGCCGACGAAGAGCAGCAACGCACACCAAGGAGGTGCAAGTGAAGCACGTCATCAAAGCATCCCCAGCCGGCCTCTTGGCCCTAGCGCTCGTCCTGAGCGCCTGCGGTGGCCCCCAGCCGCCTGTGGACCCCAGCATGATCTCCGTCGACGTCGCCGTCGACCTCAGCGCCGCGGCAGCCCCGGTCGCCGACGCCGACCAGCTCTCTCCACAGGGCTTCCCCTACGACCCCAGCGACGGCTCCATCGCAGGCTCCGTCGAGGTGCACGTGTACGACAAGGACGACAACGTGGTGTCGTTCGACGTCTCCGGCACCACGTACACGGCCGCGCCCTCGGGAGCGGTGGGCTTCATAACGTTGACGCCCGGCAGCGACGAGGCGACGGTGAACCTCGCCAGCAGCGGCAACCCCTACCGCTTCGAGTCGTTCGGCAAGGTCGACGGTGACGTCGTGGCCTACGACGAGCGGAGCCAGGACGTGGCCGTGGCCCCTTCGGTCTTCATCTCACTGCGGTCGGTGCTCGAGGAGGCGATCCTCGTACCCCGCTACCCGACCGCGGTCGCCACGCCGGGCCAGGTCCTCGACCTGATGCTCGTCGTGATGGCCAACGGGCACGCCGACTTCCCGGCCGACTACCTGCAGGTGCCCGTCGGCGATTTCACCGCGACCTACGGAGCGGTGACGAACGCCGCCAGGGGGCCGTCGAGCAACAGGGGCATCAGGCTCACCGTGGCCTCGGAGTGCACAGGCGACGTCACCGTGGACGGGAACGTCGCGGGGCTGCTCTTCGACGGCGCCGCGTATGCCACCGACGACCTGCCGCTCCACGGCGGCGCCGGCTTCAGCCTGCCCTGCCCGGCGGCGGTCGGGGGCGAGGTCCAGGTCGACTTGATCCCGCCTACCGTCACGCTCGACAGCTTCGACCCGGCCACGCGCGTCGTCACCGGCACCGCCGCGGACGGCTTCGGCATCGCATCAGTGGAGGTCTACGACGGGCCCGTGCTTATGGCCTCGACCGACCTGGCCAAGGTGTCGCCTACCGTGTCGCTCATCACGTTCGTGCCTGGTGGCGACCAGTTCACGACCACGCTCAAGGCCGACCCACTCGGCGGGATCTACGCGGTCGCGCTCGATCCGTCGGGCAACGAGGCCAACACCGAGCCCACCTTCAACGCCACGTTCGTCTACGTCGACGCCAGCGCCGGTCCCGGCGGGAACGGCAGCGCGGCGTCGCCCTTCGATACGATCCAGGAGGGCATCAACGCCGTCGCCGCCGGTGGCACCGTATTCGTGAAGGACGGCATCTACGAGGGCCACCACCTGACCGTCGACAAGCCGCTCATGCTCCTCGGCGAGAGTCAAGTGGGCGTGCTCGTTAGGCTCGACACGACCGGCTACGGCATCGAGGTGACCGCTGACGACGTCACGCTCGAGAGGCTGACGATCGAGGGCACGGAGCCGAGCTCGAGCCTGGGCGCGAACTACGGCGTCAAGGTCTCGCCCGCGGTCCTCGACGACGACCCGGCAACCATCGACCCCGTGCTCAAGGGCTTCGCCATGACCGACGTGACCGTCAAGGGGTTCGGCCGCAGCGAGGTGGACCTGTTGGGCGTCGACGGCGCGTACCTCAAGCGCGTCACGGCCGACGGTCAGGGCACCGCCGGCGTAGGCATCGCGGTCTCCGGGTCGCGGAACGTCGCGCTGTTGGGCGTGAACACGCTCGACAACGACTGGGGCGGCGTGGGCCTCTACACGACCCCGTACGGCAGCATCAACGGCGTCTCCAGTGTTCACGTCGACGGCGCGAGCACCTTCGGCGAGCCCGTCGACGTGTACGCGGACACCGGGGCCGGCCCCACCGGCGCGGCGGTCGAGGACCTGCGCCTCGAGGGCTTCACGCACGTCGTCGAGAACCCCGATCACCGCCCCGACGGCGACGCCTTCGCCTTCTACACGGGCACGGAGTCGGACGCCGTGGCGCTGGCGAACGCAATGCCGTCGGCCTCGAGCTCGTACGTGCGGACCCTCGGCGCCGACGCGAGCGGCTTCGTCGTTGTCGAGAACCACTTCGTGGTGGGCGTGGGCATGAGCCTGCAGACCGCCATAGACGTGGCCGCGCCCGGCGCGACAATTGAGCTCACGACCGGCACCCACGCGATCACGGCCACGACGACGGTCGACAAGCTGGTCGAGATCATGGGCCGGCCGGGCGCCACGATCGAGACCAGCGGCAGCGGCTTCAACGTCCTCTACATCCCCGCCGGCGGGGCTGGCACCGTCGTCCACGACCTGACGTTCGTCAAAACCGACAAGGACGGGGTGCACAACCTCGTCCAGATCGGCGCCGACGACGTGGCGATCCGGAACAACACGTTCTCGGGGCAGTGGTCGGCTGGTGACACGGACGTCACCAGGGCGCTCGAGATCCAGGGCGGCCTCAGCGACCTTCTTATCGACGGCAACACGGTCTTCAACCTGCGTCAGCCGGCGTACATCAACGGCGGCACCACAGGCACCATCTCGAACAACAGGGTGTACGGGACGAAGGGCTGGGTCGTGGACGGCGCCCTCATCACCTTCACCGGCAACAGCTGGCGGTCGGACGGCGGCACCGGCTCCAGCGAGAACTTCGGCTGCGATATCGCCCTCCTGGACGGCACGCCGTACGGTGCCCCCTACGACCCCCTCGATGTCCTCGAATCCGCCAACGGCGGCGACCTGCTGAACATCGACAACGCCACCTGCGACCAGCGGGCGCCCTAGCGGCACCTCACGCAACGGTCCGCTGCCCGAACTTCTGGGCCTCCCCACCGACCGGTGGGGAGGCCCTTCTCTCCAGCAGCATGGGCATCTCGTCGATGGGCCCCCTTGTTGATGGGCGCCAGGTGTGAGGCGTAGTCCAACCAGTAGTTGCCCTAGGAGCGCTTCAGGACCTCCGGGTAGAACTCCGCATACGACCCACTCTCTTTCGGAGGGACTAAGAAATACGCAGGAACCGAGTTTTCGAGAAACCGGTTGTCCACCAAGCCATTTGGTAGGGCGTATTCTGACGAGGACTAGCACTTTCCGCGCCGGCCCAGTGAAATCACTCCCAGCCCTAAGCCGATAACCCAGCTTCACAGCAGAACAACTCGACAGGCCCTCATTTGACCAGTGTGGGATCAAGCGCGTCGCGCAATGAATCGCCCAAAGAGTTTAGGGCCATCGTAGTGACGAGCAAGGCCATGCCCGGCATGGTTGCGATCCACCACTGCCGGAACAGGTAGTCTCGCCCAGCTGCAACCATGCTGCCCCACGACGCGTCGGGCGGTTGAATACCGAGCCCCAGGTAGCTCAACGACGCCTCAGCGATAATCATCCTGGACACCTGCATCGTAGCGACCACGATTATGGGCGCCAGCATGTTGGGCAGCACGTGAGTGGCCAGTATCCGACGCGTCCGAGCTCCCAGGCTTAGGGCGGACGTGACGTAATCGTTCTCTCGTACCGCCAAGACTTGCCCGCGCACAACTCGGGCGAAGGTGACCCAGCCTGTGAGGCTCAGCACGAGGATGGTGTTGGCTACACCTGGGCCGGTCACCGCCATGATCGCTAGCGCCAGGACCAGAAAAGGGATTGTCAACCAGATATCCGCCACACGCATGATCACCTGTCCCAGTCCGCCGCCGTAGTACCCGGCTATCAGCCCCAGCACGATGCCGAGCACCGCCTGTATGGCCGTGGTCGAGAAGCCAACGAGGATAGAGACGCGCGCTCCCCAAATTAGGCGGCTCAGGATGTCGCGGCCAAGGCCGTCGGTTCCCAATGGGTAGGCCCAGCTCCCCCCGTCGAGCCACACGGGAGCAAGGTTCCGGGACTGGAGGCTCTGCAGGCTGGGATCGTGCGGAGCCACGTAGGGCGCCAGTACCGCGACCGCGAAGACGATGAGCAACACGAGCAACCCCAGGAACCCGCCGAAGTGCCGGCGCGCCAAGGGGATGATCACGAGACCCTCGAGCTTTCTCGCCGGCGAGTCATCC
>JBDZWC010000121.1:0-8171 GCA_040256005.1 Deinococcaceae bacterium
GTCATCGACCTCGTCCAAAGCTCGAAGCTGGCCTCCCCCGCGGAGAGCGCCAGCGCGCTCCTCGACGAAGGTCGAGTAGTAGAAGCGGTGAGCCAAACTGGTCTTCTCGAGGGCAGCGCCCGGGAGCTCCTCGGCAAGCCTCTCGGCGGCATAGCTGCGGATCAACGGGTGCAGAACGAACCTGCCTGATTCGGTCAGCGCTATGAGCGACTTGTTGACCAGAGCCGCCATCGTCGTGACGGTCGCGGCGGCTACGGCGGCAGCCGCCTTCAGATCGAAAGCGCCTGCGAACGCCGAGAGTCGCGCCAGGACGCGCTGCTCATCGCGTGAAAGAACGCGCCACGAGTAGTCGAACGCGGCCCGGACGCTGCGATGGCGATCAGCCTCGGTCGAGACCGATGCCGCCAGGATGTCCAACCCGCGCGAGATCTCGCCGGCGATCTCCTCTGGTGTGACGGCCCGCAACCAACTGGTCGCCAGCTCTATGGCCAGCGGCATTCCGTCAACCATCCGGCAGATGCGGGTCACCGCCTCAACGTTCGCGTCCGTCAGTCTGAAGTCCGGCCTGGCCCGCAGCGCGCAACTCACGAACAGTTCGAGCGCGGGCAGGGCGGCCACGTCCGCAGCGACAAGGCCTTCGGCGGACGGTGGTGTGGCCAGGCCTCTCACGTCCACGACCTGCTCGTGACGGGAGCCGACAAGCTCACGCGTCGTCGCCAGGATGCTCACCTCGGGGCACCGCTCGAGGATCTCGTCGAGCACGTCCAAACGTCCACTCAACTGCTCCAGGTTGTCGAGGACCAGCAGCAGGCGTCTGTTGGCCAAGAACTCGAGTAGCTGGCGCCGCGGCTGACCTGGACCTATCAGCGGTAAGCCGACAGAGTCGGCGATCGCCGCGACCAGCTCTTCCACGCCGTCCGCCGGCTCGCATCGCACGAACCGGACGCTGCCGGCGAAGCCGAGCCGGCCGGTCGAAAGGTCCGCGGAAGAGGGAGCGGGGACGCTGGCTTCGCTCCCATTGAGGTCGTTGGCCACAGCGAGTGCCAACCGCGTCTTGCCGATGCCTCCGGGGCCGCTCAACGTCACGAGGCGGGCGCCTTCGCGAAGCAACCCCGCAACGTGTGCCCGCTCGACCGCCCGTCCCACCGTGGGAGTTACGGGAGTGGGCAACCGGGACCTCGGCAGGCCAGCCGGCGAAGGGTCTCGGGCCGCGGCTTGGCCTCCTGTGTGAGAGCCTGTTGCCGATACCAGAGATGCCGTCTCTGGCTCGGGCTCCGCACCCACGTCGTCCGCCAACCACGCGGCGAACCGCGTGTAGACATCCCGCGCTCGCTCCGGCTTCCCGGCGCTGGACAGCGCCACCAGAAGTCGCCGCACCAGACTCTCGTCGAAGGGGTCGGACTTCACGAGCCGCTCGAGCACCTCGGCGGACCTGGGCCACTCGCCCGCCGCCTCCAACTGCCGTGAGACCTCCAGTCCGGCGTTGCGCCAGCTATCCCGAACTGTCTCTCGCTCGCTGGCAAGCCACTCGTCCCAGCCGGGGGCTCCCTCGACGATGAACCCTTCGAGGAGATCACCGCCGTACGACCCGAACGCTTCGGCGTAGCGACCATCGGTCACGGCCGCTTGGAACTCAGTAACGTCGGTGGCCACACGCCACCTGACCCTTGTCGCCTCAACCTCCAGGTCCTCCGCGTAGGCTCTGGTGGATGGCGTACGGCTGAGCAGGCTCCTCAGGTTGGTGCGGGCAGTGCGCTCGGTGACGTCACGCCAGAACAGGTCGGCGATCTCGACCCGGCTCACCCATTCGCCTCGGTAAGCCAGGTACAGGAGCAGGGCTGAGGTCTTGCCTGCCGGGGGCCATAGCTGCTCGCCACCGAACGCGATGGCAGGCGGCCCCATGAGCCGGACCCAGGTCGCCATGGTCGAGTATAGGGAGGGTGGCTCCTCGTGCGACGCGCCCACGGGTCGGCCGTTCTCGCTTCGGGTCCGGCGACGTGCCATCGACCACGAAGCTCAGCCTGCAGGCGGCACGTTGTTGTTGTGCCGGAACACGTTCTCCGGATCGTAGGCGGCCTTGAGCGCGGCCAGACGATCGTAGTTGGCGCGGTGACCGGCCTTGGCCATCACGGCGCCCTCCTCGCGCGTCCCTGCGAAGTTCAGGTAGACACCGCCGCGCGAATGAGGTTGCATCGCCGTCCAGAACGCGCGTACCCAGGCGATGTTCCGCTCGTCATCCGCGGGGTCCGCCCAGGCGTTGTCGAGACTCAGAAGGTATGGCGCTCCCCTGTTCGCTACGGCCGTCTCAGTGTCCGGTACCCGGGAGATGGCGCCTCCGAGGTGCCGGATGGGTATGAACGTCATGTCAGACGGCCTGTCTGCGGCGCGTCCCAGGATCGCGTCTATGGTCTGGTCGCTCATGTCGTCCAGGTAGAGCGACTTCCAGTAGTACCGCAAACCCTCGGGGAACGGTCCGTCGAACGCGGACTGCAACGCCACCCAGGGGATCGGCCCGCTCATGTCGAAGAGCGGCGTGCCTATCTGGCGGAGCGGCGCCAGCGTACGTTCGCCTTCCGACGTGTCGCCACAGTGCACCGCGGCGATCGCCACTATCGAGCGCCCGTGTATCTCCTCAGGGAACATAGGGGCGGGCGGGACCTTCCAGATGATCGCGTCGCTACTCACCTCGTCCGGCACCGACTCGTTGAAGTCGCGCCAGAAGCGCAGCACCTCACGGCCCATCTCGAGCGGGTACATCACCATCGCTAGCGAGACGAGCGGGCCCAGCTCGTGCAGCCGGAACTCCATCGAGGAGACGATCCCGAAGTTGCCGCCACCGCCCCGTATCGCCCAGAAGAGGCCAGAGTTCTCGTCGGCGCTGGCGCGATGCACCTCGCCGTCCGCGGTTATGACGTCCGCCGAGAGCAGGTTGTCTACGCTCATGCCGAACTTGCGCCGCACATGGCTAAGACCGCCCGACAGGGTCAGCCCGGCGACGCCCGTGCTCGAGACGTTGCCGGAGGGCGTAGCCAGTCCGAAGAGCTGGGTCTCCCGGTCGAGGTCTGCGGCCGTGACGCCCCCTTGGACGCGGACCCTGCGCGCGTTGGGATCGACCTGAACGCCGCGCATCAGCGACAGGTCGATCACGACGCCGTCGTCGCAGACGCCGTAACCGGCGACGCTATGCCCGCCACCCCGTACGGCGAGAGGTAGGCCGCGCTCTCGTGCGAAGGCCAGGGCAGCGATCATGTCGCTGTTGCCGAGGCATCTGGCGATCAGAGCCGGCCGTCTGTCTATCAGGCCGTTCCAAACGCTCCTCGTCTCGTCGTAAGCCGTGTCGTCGGGCGTGATCAGCTGACCCAGGAAGTTGGCCCTGAGTTGGGCGACCTCCTCCGCCGGTATCGCCTCAGTGTGCGCGATGGTCATGTTGGCGTCCCTTCCTTTCGTCGCGACAGCGACCTATGAGGGACGTTAAGGAGATGCCCGTTGCGCTGGCGTTGCGTCGGCGTTGCGTTGGAGGGCAAGACTCGCCCGGAGACGATGCGGCATGCCGGCGTCGCGCTGTGCTTTTCTCGTCATGACGATGTCCCTACTGTACTGTCGTGACAGCTGACCGGTCGCGACCGAGCGAGCTCCTCACCCGTGCCGTGGAGTGGGTGGGCGATACGTCACGCGTCAACGACGCCCGCTCCGGCCTTATCGTCTCCGCCGGCATAGCCATCGCACTGGCGGCTGGCTGGGCGCTCGTCTACGGCACGAACGGCACCAGCAACGTCTATCTGCATGTCATGTACGTGCCCGTGATCGTCGCCAGCCTCTCGCTCGGCATCCTTGCCGGCGCGCTCACAGCACTGGCGGCCGGCATGCTCGTCGGACCCCTCATGCCTCTCAACGTGGAACTCGGCCTCGCTCAGCCCTTGGAGAACACGCTCTACCGGGCCGGCTTCTTCCTGCTCGTGGCTATCGTGAGCGGCGGCATGGCCGAAGTCTCCCGACGCCGGTTCGCGCTCCTCCGAGACGCCCGCAACGAGCTGAGCGAGATCAACTCCCGCAACCTCCGTCTCTTCGCGCGTCTCGTCTCCGACCGCGACGAACAGACGGGCGGGCACTGCGAGCGCGTGGCTTCCAACGCCGTAGCCGTGGGACGGAAGCTCGGGCTGGGTAAGGAAGAGTTACGCCGCTTCTACTGGGCAGGCGTCCTTCACGACCTTGGCAAGCTGAGCGTGCCCGAGGCGATCCTCCGCAAGGCCGGCCGCCTCACCACAGAGGAGTTCGAGGTGATCAAGAAACACCCTGTGGACGGCGAGCGGATCCTGCTCGACATCTCAGAGTCCTTTTGCGACATCGCGACCGGCGTCAGGTCACATCACGAGCGCTGGGACGGAACGGGTTATCCCGACGGCCTCAAGGGCGAGGCCATCCCCTTGATCGGACGCGTGCTAGCGGTGGTAGACGTCTTCGAGGCGGTCACCAGCCACCGGCCGTACCGCGCACCTTTGACGCGGAACGAGGCGCTGGCCCTGATACAAGCCGGGTCCGGCTCGCACTTCGACCCGCAGATCGCGGCGCACTTCCTGGAAGTTGAACGTGCCGGCCTCATCGTCCGCGAGAACGAGCCCGATCCGCTCTACCAAGAGGTTTTGACGGGCACCTTCCCGGCCATCCCTGCTCATCAGCCCGTCAACTAGCTGAAGACCCTGCTCGGTCGCGCGTACGGTGTCAGAACCGACGTAACAGCACCGGACCCGCGGCCCCTAGCCGCAACACCCGACGCCAGCGAGCACGGGAAGCTCACCATCCTCCTCGCGTTGAGACGGGTCGGCCTCGACCTTGGGGCCGCAGCAGGGCACGTCGGTTCCCGGCAGGTTCGAGGAGCAGACGCCGGTCCGCGGCAACACCAGCTCCACGCGCCGCGCTGCCTCGAGGTCGCCTGCCAGGTAGGCGACGACAGAGCGCACCTGCTCGTACCCGGTGAGCAGCAGGAAGGTCGGAGCGCGGCCGTAGCTCTTCATTCCAACCGCGTAGTACCCGGCGTCGGGATGCGCCAGTTCCGCCTCGCCGTGTGGGGGGACAGAGCCGCACGAGTGCACGTTCGGATCGATAAGGGGCGCCAGCCGCATCGGGGCTTCGGTCACCGGATCCAGGTCGAGCCTCAGCTCACGCGTGAGGGCCATGTCCGGCCGGAAACCTGTCGCCGCGACCACCTCGTCGACCACCAAGCGTCGCCCATCCTCGGCGATGACCGTCATGCCATCTGGGCTCGACTCCAGACGCTCGACGGAGAAGCCCATCACGAACTCCACCCCGCGCTGCTCGACTAGGGCGCGCGCACGGGTACCCAGTACCCCGCGCTCCGACAAGGCGTCGTCGTCACCTCCACCGAACATCTGCCCCTGGTCGCTGCGCCGGACGGCCCACAGCACCTCGGTGCCCGAGGATCGCTCGGCCAGGGTCGCCAGGTCGATGACGGAGTTGAACGCCGAGTGCCCGCTGCCGATTACCAGCGTGCGCCGGCCTTCGTAGCGCGCTCGCTCGGCCCCCAGCACGTCGGGGACGCCGTAACAGATGCGGTTCGTGTTCTCGCGCTCTCCTGCCGCGGGCAGGCCACCTGCGCCCAGCGGGTTCGGCGTCGTCCAGGTTCCGGTGGCGTCGATGACCGCTCTGGCCCTGAGGCGCACCTCTCCCTCAGGACCTTGGGCGACCACGAGAAACGGTGCCTGCTGCCGGCCACTGGTCTTCATCCGGTCCAAGCCGTGTCGCGTGACGGCCATGACACGGTGACCGAACCGGAGCTGTTGAGCGATCTCCGGGAGCGAGGCGAGTGGCTCCAATAGGTCCTGGACCAGCTCGGCGCCCGTCGGGTGCGCTTCCGGGTCAGGGTGCCGCCAGCCGCGGCGTTCGAGAAGGCGCTTGACCTCCGGGTCGACAAGGTAGCGCCATGGAGAGAAGAGCTTTACGTGACCCCACTCTCGCACGCTGGTCCCGACCTCCGGTCCGGCCTCTAGAACGACCGCTGACTGACCACGGGCGTACAGATGAGCGGCAGCCGCCAGACCCACCGGCCCCGCTCCCAGGACGGCGACGGGCAGTTCGTTGCTGGAAGTGAGGCTCATACTCGGATCTCCTATGGCGCTTCTACGCATAGACGCTCGTGGATGAGCGCGGCTGTGCGGAGCATAGAAGATACATAGACTGCTGTCAATGTGAAGGCAGCGCTGCCCGGACGCGGGCGCGGCTGACCCGGGCCATTGGTGGCGGAAACGGGCAGTAGACTTTGCTCGCTTACATCGACTAGCATCAATGCCATGGGAGCGCTTCCAGACAAGCTAAAGCTCCTCGGTGACCCGACGCGCTTCAAGGTCCTGAAGTTCCTCGCGGAGCCCGGCCCTGGCTGTTGCTCGCGAGACGACGGTGTATGCGGCTGCGATATCGAGGAGTTCCTTGGCCTGTCCCAGCCCACGGTTAGCCACCACATGAAGCAGTTGGTCGACGCCCGCTTGGTCCGCGCCGAGCGTCGTGGCCGCTGGGTCTACTACGAACTTGAACCTACTGCGTTGCGCGAGCTAGCGGCGGCCCTGGAGGGGCTGGCGGACGCGGCCGAGGAGCGCGCGGCGGTGGTTGCGGCTAGCGCCGCGTGAGGCCACAGTTCTACAAACACAGCCTGGCCCAGACCGCGTGTGACGGGCGCTGGCCTCTCAGGCCGCTTCTTCTTCGTACTCCTCGATCACGGAGTCGGAGAGGTGCCCGAGATGAGGCACCTCGGACAACTCCTCCAAGCTGTCGTAGGAGATGAAGGTGCAGTAGTCCTTCAGCTGGCCCTTCTCAAGCAAGGAGAACACGGGGCGCCTGATCTCGGTCATCACGCGGTCCTTGCGCTCCGTGGGCGCCACGATGTGCAGCTTGATGTCCATGTTCGGCTGGAGGGCAAGTAAGTCAGCCATCCTGAGGATCCCAGAGTAGACGGCGGTCGTGTGCTCCACCTCGAAGGCCCGAACGATCGACCTTCCCTTGAGCCATATGACATCTATCTGCTCGACGGTCCTCAAGGTAACGTCGTCATAGTTCAAGGGCAACTTACTCAGAAGCGCGTCTGACTTCGGCTCCCAGACCTCCGCGACGCTGCCGCGATCGTTCCTTGGTAACCAAATCTTGAAGCCCATCATCTCGCCGATACGAGCGAGCAGGCCCTGGACCCGATGGCTGTCTCGAGGACTAGCGATGACGGGCACAGTGCTCTCGACACTCTGCTCTAACTCACCGGAGTCGACAGGAACGACGACCGACACTTGGCCTTCGGGAGTGTTGACGCTTCCTGGAAGGAAGCTCTCGTACGCCGCTCTGTCATAGTCGTACGTCGTCGGGTTGTTCTCCTGGCTGCGCATTAGGTCAAGAAGGAAGGCACCGTCCTCGTGTGACAGGTCAACCAAGCTCCGGCGCACCTTCCCAGTCCAGCTCCTTGAGCTTTGTGGTAGGTCCCTCGTGAACGACAGTTGCCGCCACACTCGCTCCTCGTGGATAGGAACACCGAACTCGACCGGCAGCCAGACGATCGGCTCAACATGGAAGCGGAGAACGTACCTATCGGGCCCAGCGGTGAAGACCGGCGTATCGTCCTCGAACGGCCCGTCGAGCACTTTGTGAGCGCCTATCCACCGGCTTAGCTTCGTCATGTAGCAGATCAAGACGTCTCCAGCGTGGACCTTGCGGATGGTCTTCTCTTGGCTCTTCGGGAAGCCCGCCACGTTACGCGACGACTTGGAGAAGCCTTCGTAGGTTTCGGGTGTGTAGAGGTGCGTCAGGTACGCCATGTCCTCATGAAGTGTACCCGTGGCCATGTGGCAAGCCGGAACGCCGCCAGTTGGAGGCGTTTAGGGCGCACTCCATAAGCTGTACATAAGCTGTACTCGGACCTCAAGAGCAGAGCCCCGGCGCTCGACCGGGGCTCTCGCTTGCGTCCAGGACGCTATTTCTGTGGTGGAGCTGAGGGGATTCGAACCCCTGACCTTCTGAATGCCATTCAGACGCGCTCCCAACTGCGCCACAGCCCCACGTAGGTCAAGCCCGGTCGACCGGGCGACAGGCAGTCTACCAGAGCGAAGCGCGAGAGTGTCAAACGAGTGTAGACGTCCAGGTTAGTTGAGACAGATTGGGAGGTTCCGGTCTCGAGCGTA
>JBDZWC010000122.1:0-8144 GCA_040256005.1 Deinococcaceae bacterium
GAACCTGCCCTGGGCGCGGGGCTCAACCACACGGTCGATGAGGCCGTACTCGAGCGCCTGCTCCGGCGACATGAAGCGGTCACGCTCCATGTCTGTCCTCAGCTTCTCCCGGCTGTGCCCGGTGTGGCGGTGGTAGATCTCTTCCATCATGTTACGGATGTCCGTGAACTCGCGCGCCTGGACCTCGAGGTCTGGCAGGCTCGCTCGCGGGAAGCCGGCGGACCCGGCGTGGATCATGATGCGCGAGTGGGGCAGGGCGACCCGGAAGCCCTTCTCGCCCGCCATGAGTATGGCGGAACCCATCGACATGGCGATCCCGACGCAGTTGGTATGTACCGGAGCCGAGATGTATTGCATGACGTCGTAGATGGCGAGGCCCGAGTAGACCTCGCCGCCGGGGCAGTTGATGAACAGGTTGATGGGCTGCTCACGCGACTGGGAGTCGAGCAGCAGTAGCTGAGCCGTGACGACGTTGGCCACCTCGGAGTCGATGGGACCGCCGAGGAAGATGATGCGCTCCTTGAGCAGCCGGCTGTACACGTCGTACGTGCGTTCGCCGCGGCCCGTCTGCTCTATGACGTAAGGGATCAGAGGCATGTCGTGCTAGAGCGTAGCACCGCTCATGCGCACGCCGTGGACGGCCCGGGCACGTGCCCAGTGGCCTGGCTCAGTGCTCGTGCCCGTCCTCTTCGTCGTGGTGGTGGTGGTCGTGGCCATCGCCGTGGTGGTGGTCGTGGTCCTCGGCGTGCTGCTCTTCCTCGGCCTCGATGCTGGCCTCGGCCGCCTCCATCAGCGAGTCCTCGTCGGCGGGGCCGGCCGCCTCTCCGGTGAGCTCGGCGATGAAGTCGCGTACGGCCTTGTCGCGGGTGAGCATGAAGCGGTAGTTGGCCACCCAGTTGTCACCCATGTCGCGCACGAACGAGCCGACGTCCTGCCGACGTTGGGCGGCCAGGTGCTTGAGCGCGTCGTTGAGTGCCGCGTCGGACAGCTCCGTGCCCCTGACCTCCATGAGCCGCTCGAGCACCAGGTCGCGCCTTACACCCCTCTCGGCGGTCTCGAGCAGCTCCGTCTCGAACTCCTCGCGCTTGCCGCGCGCCTCCAGTCGGCTCAGGTAGCTCTGGAACGTCTCGCCCTGTCGCTGCAGGTCATCGACGAGGTTCTCGAGGAGCGTCTGCTGGCGGCGCCTGACCAGACCCGGCGGCAGCTCCAGCTGCGCCTCCGACGTGAGCTTGTCTATCAGCTCGGCGCGGCGCGCCTCGTAGGCCTCCCGCGCCAGGTCGTCCGCGATGGCCGACCTGACGCGTTCGAGCACTGCGTCCCACGAGTCCATGCCCAGCTGGGTGGCGAAGTCCTCACCGGGTTCAGGCTTGTCCTTCTCCTTGACGTCCACCACCTTGACGCGCATGCGCCGCACGCGCGGCGAGCCGTCCTCGTCGCGGTCCACATCGTCGGTGAGCGTGATCTCGCGCTCCTCGCCCAAGGCGGCGCCGGTCAGCTGGTCGCGCAGCTCTTCGGCGGCTCGCTCTAGGTCGACAGGGAACGTGCTCGTCTGCGGCTCGGGCGCCTCCGCTGGCTCCGAGCCCTCGGCGCCGGCCGTCTCACTATCCGCAGCCGGCGGTGGCGTGAGGCTGGTGGCCTCGATCATCACCCAATCCGTAGGCTCGACCGGTCTGTCTACTGGGACCAGCGTCGCGTTCTCGCGCTGTAGCTCCGCTACCGCTTCCGCCACCAGGTCTTCCGTCAGCTCGCGCTTCTCCGTCGTGAGCGTTATCCCGGAGAGGTCAGGTAGCGTCACCTCCGGGTAGAGCTCCGAGTGGATCTCGAAGGTGAAGTCTGCGCCTTGGATGGGCTGGTGGGCGTGGAAGTGGGTGCTGATGGGCAGGAGCTCGTGCTCCTTCAACGCGGCCTGGAAGTGCGCGTCGATGAGCTTCTCCTTGACCTCCTCGTTGAGCGCCTCGGGTCCGACCCGCTTGACGAGCACGCCGCGCGGCACCCGACCCTGTCGGAACCCCGGCACCCGGACCTGCCTTGCCAACTCGGAGATGACCTGCTCGTACGCCGCGTTCACGTCAGCGGCCGGCACCGTCACCTTGACGGTCGCCTCGACCGCCTTCTTGTCAACCAGTTCGGTCCTCATGGGTCTCCTCTGTGGGCGCGCGGACGTGTTACCGCCGTGGACGCCTGTCGCAAGAACAAGCGGCAAGCGCGTGGCTTGCCGCTGTGGTGCGAGGAGCGGGACTTGAACCCGCACGGCTAGGCCACTGGATCCTAAGTCCAGCGCGTCTACCAATTCCGCCATCCTCGCAAGGCGGCTCGGGCGGGGAAGAGACCCCGCCCGTGCCTGGATGGGCGGTAGGTCCGCCCTACGCCTGGGGTGGATGATGGGGCTCGAACCCACGACCCCCGGAACCACAATCCGGTGCTCTAACCAGCTGAGCTACATCCACCGCGCTGGCAAGGAGAGATTGTACCAGACCGTGGCTGCTCCCGTGTGACCCGCTAGGGGCGACGATCAGGCCTCGCCCGGGGTGACACCTTGTGCGCCGGTGACTCCCAGCGGGACCCGCGAGCGCGAGACCGCGTAGGCGGCTACCGCCGTCGTGCCGGCCAGCACGAGTAGGCCGACCGTGTAGTCGCCGGTGGCGACCCGCGAGAACCCGATCGCGAGCGGCGCCGCCGTCTGGATGACGGCGATCAGCGTGCTCATGGATCCGTTGATCGTCCCGTAGTTCGCGCTGCCGAACCGCTCTGCCACCAGACCGGCCCGCGCCAGGGTGCTGGCGCCGTTAGCGCCGCCGAACAGCGCGGCGAACACGAAGAGCCCGGCGGGGGGCAGAGGCGCCACGAGCAGCACCAGCGCGAGCACCCTGACCCCGAAGGTGACCGCGGTCAGTGTCGCGAGATCGAGGGAGCGGGCAGCCGGGGTGAACAGCAGCCGGCCCGCGAGCTGCATCGCGCCGATCGTGCCGACGACAGTGGCGACAAGTCCCGGCTCGTGGCCCCGCTCCAGCAGCAGCGGTACCGCGTGAGCGGCCATGGCGACCACGGCGACGCGGTCGAACGTGAACGCCACCGCGAGCCACCAGAAGCCCGCGGAGCGCAGGGCGTCGCGGACACCGACGCTCGGTTCGGGGAAGTTCGAGCCAGGCGACGTGTCCGGGTCGCCGTCCGGCCCGGTCTGCAGACGCCTGGGATGGTCCCGCAGGAGCAGGGCGTGCAGCGGCACGTTGGTCACCAGCAGCACCACGGCGAGCACCCGGAGGGCGGCCCGCCAGCCGAGCTCGGCGACCAGCCAGGTAGCCAGCGGCACGAAGACTGTGCTGGCCAGCCCGGCCACGAGCGTGACGATGAGCATGGCCTTCAAACGGTGGCGCCGGAACCAGACGGCCAGCACGGTGAAGGCCACGTCGTAGAGGACCGCCGACATCACCAGCCCGATGCCGGCCTGGACCAGGTAGAGACCGGCCAGGCCGTCCACGTGAGACCAGGCGAACACGAGGGCGGCACCCGCCAGGGATGCCCACGACATGAGGGCGCGGGCGCCGTTCCGGTCCACCCAGCGGCCCACGGGCACGGCCGTGAGGCCGGAGAGCAGGAGCGCCAACGAGTACGCCCCCGATGTCTGCGCCCGGGTGAGCCCCAGCTCGGCCTCCATGGGCAAGGTGAAGACCTGGAAGGCGTAGAAGAGGATGCCGAACCCGACCGTCTGGGTCACCGCCAGCGCCCAGGCGATGCGCCAACCGTGGAACGTTCGCCGCTGCGGGCGGGGGCCGGCGGGCATGCTGACGCACACTCTCGCATGTCGCCCATGAGCCGGTCGAGCGCAGGTCGTCGCCATCGGGCTGACCGCCGCGACCGCCCCTCTCACCCGGCCTCATCGCCAGCTATGGGCCAGGCCGCACACTTCGGGTGGACGGAGGTGCGTGAGCGTGGGAAGACTGGTCGTGGTGTACGGGATGGAAGACGAGCTCGAGGAGGCCCTCGAGCTGCTGCGTGAAGCAGGTGTCAACGAGGAGGTCCGTGTCGTGCAGCAGGCGCCGCGCGGTGACGCGCAGGCCGCTGAAGAGGCGCGCAGGGATGACCCGAACGCGGTCGGTACTGACCGCATGGAAGACGTGGTGGTGCCGCCGTCGGCAACGCTCGGCACGAGCGTGCCGTTGGGTACCCCGGCCGCGTTCACGCCGTTCGCGATCAGGGGCGCGGACACCGATATGGATGGGGACCGGCCCCTGGGCTACTCCCGCTCGGAGATCGAGGACATGACGGGAGCCAGGGCGGAGGAGGCGAACCATCTACTCGACGTGGTGAGAGGCGGCGGCTCGTTGTTGGTTGTCGAGGGAGACGACCGCACGCTCGACGCTGCCCAGCGCGCCCTGGCGGGTCACGACGGCCAAGGTGCTGTGCGGCACTAGCTTCACCTGAACTCCCGGTCGGGCGGCGCCGGGCCACCGGTGGCCCCGCCGCCCGAACGGGTGTGGCTAGATCTCAGGGGTTGAGCAGCGTCTGCTGCGTCGCGGCGTCCACGACGGCGAGCCTGAAATGGTAGTGCGGCTCGGCCATGCCGGGGTGTCCACCGTTGAAGGAGATGTCCACGTGGTCGATGGTCACGCCCAGCTCGGCGAGCAGGCCGGTGGCCAGGTCGTCCCAGTTGGCGGAGTCCTGCATCTGGCTCAGGGGCACCATGAAGAGCACCTCGACCAGCGAGCCGTCGGAACCGTACGAGAGCCACGGGCCAACCGGCGCGTTGGCGGGGTCGATGTATAGGGCGCCGGCACCGGGGATGAAGTCAGGCAGCGGAAGCAACGTAGAAGCGTTCACGTAGGGGGCGGGTGGTGGCTCGGTGGTGAGGTCGCCGCTCTGTGCGAGCGCCAGGGGGCCGATCAGTAGGGCCGAGAGAGCCAACACGACCGGTGTGATAGGTAGCGAGCGAACGAACGACGAGGGGGTCTCCCTCATGGTGGTTCCTTCCTGCCCGACGGGCTGCGCTGGCCCTCGGGCATGAGCGTGTAGCGATCGCTCGATCTCGAAGCTAGCACCGATATGGCAATAATGCAAGGATTTTATGCCATTATTGTCATCACGCTATGCTGCTGCCACGGAGGGTGGGATGCTAGGGCCGAACGACACACGCAGGGGGGTCATGTTCCACCTGCTCCAGAACCGCGAGGGCGGGCTCACCCTCGACGAGCTGGCCACCATCGTCGGCGTCTCTCGCAACGCGATACGGCAACACATCACGGGGCTCGAGCGCGACGGCTTGGTCAGGCCGGTCGGCGTCCGGCGGACCGGCCGCCGGCCCTCGCGGGCCTACGGGCTAACGGAGCTGGGCGGTGAGCACTTCCCACGACAGTACGACCGGCTGGCCCTGAGCCTGCTCGAGGCTATCGATGACCGTCTCGGACCGGAGGCCGCCGAGACGGTCCTGGACGCGATGGTCGAGGACCTGGCGCTCATGTGGCTGCCCGAGCTGGAGCGGTTGACCGGCGAAGCCCGGCGTCAGCGGGTGCTGGCGCTGATGAACGAGCTCGGCTATCACGCCGGGCCGGCCGAGGCTGACTCCGGTGGCCTGAGGGCCGTCAACTGCGTGTTCCACAACGTCGCACGTCGTAACAGGGCCGTATGCCGTTTCGACGAGAAGCTGCTGTCGCGTCTGCTGGGCGACGAGGTGAGGCTGACCTCCTGCATGGCGCTGGGGGACGGCGCATGCGTGTTCGCCGAGTTGGAAGACCGGACGCCGAACAGCGACCCTCTCCCTGAAGTGACCTGACCGCGATCCGTTCGGTCGTTCGCGCCACACAGCGTGGCTCCGACGGCCCATGCCTGCCCACCTAGTTCATCGCGAGCCGAACCGCTAGCATCTGCCGAGGACCACAGCCGGACCTCGGCCGCACTCGCTATCTGCTCCGCCTTCTTAGAGACCGTGCGCCGGAGAGGATGCCATGCTTGACCTTGCGTTGACGGTGGGGTTGGGGAGGGCGCGTGGCGCCCGCGCGCTGCTTCGGGCTCTGTTCGCGGCGGTCACGGCGAAGCTTCTCGGCATCGGCTGGGCGCAACCTGTCGGCGCGGACATCGTCCTCGTGCTCGACGCCTCCGGCTCCATGTACAACGAGCTTCCAGACGGCCGGCTACGGATCACTGCGGCCAAGGAGGCGCTGGCCTCTTTCATCAGCCGCCTGCCCGACTCGGCGGACCTGAACGTGGGCCTACGGATCTACGGCTCGAGGATGATGGCGCTGGACGCCGGCGCCTGTGAGGACAGCGTGCTGACGGTCCCTGTGAACGCTGTCGATCGCCCCCTGCTCTTGACCACGGTTCAAGGGACCGAGCCGATGGGAGCCACGCCCATCGCCTACTCGCTCGAGCGGGCGGCCGAGGATTTGGCGGGTGCGACCGGACGCAAGCTGATCGTGCTCGTCACTGACGGTGAGGAGTCCTGCGGCGGCGACATCCGGGCCGTCGCCGAGAGGCTGGCCGGTGCGGGGTTCGAGATCGACCTGCACATCATCGGCCTGGCCCTCACACCCGAGGCTCAGCGCAGCTTCGAAGGCATCGGCACGTTCCAGAGCGCCAACAGCGCGGCGGAGCTCGCGGAGGCCCTTGGTCGGGCCGTCGAGCTTCCGGAGGAGCCGGAGGGGGTACAGGTGCACGTGCTGCTGACCCGCGACGGTCAGCCTGCGACCGAGGGAGCCACCGTGACGTTCTCCGACCCGTTGGGCGGAGGTACGCAGTTCTTCCGCCAGGTGGGTCCCGGCGAGTTCGAGGCTCAGCTGCCAGCCGGCAACTACGCCGCCGTGGTCTCGGACGCGTTCGCAGATGCCCCGCTCACTTTCGGCGGACTCGCCGTCAGCGCGGACGGCGCCAACGAGTTCGCGTTCGAACTGGCCTCTACTTTCGAGGTGGAGCTCGTCGTGACCCCTGTTGAACCGGTGATGGGCGGGCGCGCCTCGGTCACCTTCTCGGGTGCCGCCGCGGAGTCCGAAGCGTGGCTGACGGTCGCGCCGGTCGACGCTCCGGACGAGCTGCTCTTCGCCATCGAGGGAGTGAGGGGCGCGAGCGGCTCGGCCGAGGTGCTGGTGCCCTTCGAAGAGTCGGAACTGGAGGCCCGCTATCACCTGCTGCTGCCCGAAGGCGGCACGCGGATCGTGGGCCGGAGCGCCCCGTTCACGGCCCGAAGCGTGGAGGCCAGCCTCGCGGTGCCGGCTGAGGTCGCCAGTGGAGCGAGCTTCCAGGTCGCCTGGGAAGGGCCGGGGAACCAGGGCGACATGCTGGTCGTGGCGCTGGCCGGCTCGGATCCCACGAGCAGCCTCGCCAACACCTTCACACTGTTCGGCAACCCTGGCACACTCACGGCGCCCGTGGACCCGGGCAGCTACGAGGTCAGGTACCTGGCCGCCTCGGGCGGCGGGGTGCTGGCGACAGCGCCCCTGGAGGTCGTGGCGGCCGAGGTCGGCGTCACCGCGCCGGCCGAGGTCATGGGCGGCACGAACGTGCGCGTCTCCTGGCACGGCCCCGACGGCCCCGGTGACATGGTCGTCTTCGCGCCACAGGGGTCGTCGGCAGACACCTTCCTCAGCTACGCGTTCACGGCCTGGGGCCCTGACCTCGACCTGGTGGCGCCGGTGGTGCCCGGCACGTACGAGGTGCGGTACCTGAGCGGCGCGGAGCGTCGGGCGCTGGCCACCACCACGGTGAACGTCACCGAACCGGTCGTGACCATCGAGGCGCCGGCCGAGGTAGCGGCCGGAGAGGTCTTCAGGGTGACCTGGACGGGTCCCAACGGCTCCGGAGATTACCTGGGCCTCGCCAGGGAAGGCGCTCCAGTACGTGAAGACCTGAACGTGGCGTTCACGGTGTGGGGAACGACGCTGGAGCTGACCGCGCCCGAGGCGCCGGGAACGTACCAGGTCAGGTACGTCAGCGGCTTCGACGCGACCACGCTGGCCAGCGTCATCATCCAGGTGCGATGACCGCCTCCCGGGCGCTGGAGATCGCGTCCCCGTTGCGGTGCAGCGAACCGGTCCGGAGGCCACCGGCAGGACGGATCAGCCGTGCTGGACGCAGAAACTCTTTGGTGCACCAGGAAGGATTCGAACCCTCGACCTACCGCTTAGAAGGCGGCTGCTCTATCCACTGAGCTACTGGTG
>JBDZWC010000123.1:0-8109 GCA_040256005.1 Deinococcaceae bacterium
CGGCAGCGGCGCCGGCGGCGCCTCGGAGCCGTACTCCGGGACCTCCTCGTCGTCCTGCGCTGGGGTGGCTTCGGGCTCCGGCGCCCGAGGCCACGCCGTCTCCTCGGGCGACGCCTCCGCGTCGTAGATCGCCACGTGAACGCCGGCGTCCTGGAACACCTGAGCGATGACGTCCGCCTTCTCGGCCAACACCGGCTTCGTGACGGGCCCCACCCTGCCCTTGAGAAGGGTAAGGACCCTGCCCACGTCCAGACCGAGCCGACCAGCGACCCGCTCCGCCGCCGCCTGCAGCTCCGTGCCGGGCACTGGCTTCGTCAACTCGACGACGTAGCGGCGCTCGATCACTCCCCCTGTTCCTTTCGCGCGCATCCTACCTTCAGACCTGTCATCCACGCTCTGCTACGATTGAAGTCACATGAAGTTGATCCTGGCTATCGTGCAGGACGCCGACGCCGGTCGTCTGCAGGAAGTGCTGAGGGAACGCGGCTTCCAGTCCACGAAGCTCGCGTCCACCGGCGGCTTCCTGCGGGAGGGGAACACGACGGTACTCATCGGGGTGGAGGACCACAAGGTCGAGGACGTCAAGGCCATCCTCCACGCCACCTGCCGCGAGAGGTCGAAGGTCGTGACCGCCGGCTCCCCCATCCATGCCTTGGAGGGCGTGTTCGCCAGCCAGCCCATGGAGGTCCCGGTCGGCGGGGCCATCGTGTTCGTCCTGAACACCGAAGAGTTCGTAAGGCTCTGACCGCCTGGGCGGGCGCTACTCGGGGTCGTCAGGCGGTTCTCCTACCGAGCGGTCCAGGGGCTCGCTCTCCGGCACGCCGCTGATCTCCCCGTCGTCGGCGGGCGACGGCCCGTTGGCCGCCCTCGGTTCGCCCCCTGTAGCCCGATCGAAGGTGCCGGCGGCGACAGCCTGCGCGGCCACAACTCCTGCGCTCCACTCGGTGGGGAACTCCTCGCGTTCGTCGTCCTCGGCCAACGCCTTCGCGTCCTCGAGGATCTCCTGGACGGCTGGGCTGGCCTTGGGCTTGAGCGCCGCCTGGTCCAGCTCATGGACCGCCCGCATGCGCAGAGCGAGAGAGAACGCGGTGATCGCGAACGCCAGCCCCACGCCGAACAGGATGGGCAGGTCGAGGAAGATGATCAGCGCGCCGGCGGCGACCGGCGCGAGGCTGGGCAGCGCCAGCACCGAGTTCACGAGCCCGATGTACAGGGCTCTCTCGTTGGCCGGGGCGATCGCGTAGAGCAGGTTCCACGCCGCCGTCCCGATGCCCGCGTTGCCTACCGCCGAGAGCAGGAACACGGCGGCGAACGCCCGGTAGTCGCGCAGGAGCAACGCCATGACCAGCGAGGAGACGATGCAGGCCAACCCGATCTGCAGGACGAGCAGGTTGCGACCGCGGTTGGCAGGTGCCCGGAAAGCGAAGTTCGCGAGGATCGCGGCCGCCGTCGCCACGATGACGTAGAGACCGAGCGCCCCCTCCGGGGCGCCGAGGCCCTCGAGGGCGTGGATGCCGTAGAAGGGCTCGGCGAGCAGGGCGACCAAGCCCAGTATCCGTACCGACAGGAACTGGCGCAGGACCTTGTCCGTTCGCACGAGGCCGGGTACGTACCGCAGCATGCCGATGAGCGGCCTGCGCATGCCCGGCTCGCCCGCCGGCTCGCGGATGAAGCTGAACGAGGCGTTGCCGACAGAGGCCAGGATCGTCCCCAGCAGGAACAGGTAGCCGAAGTTGCGCGGGAACGGGATGTCGGAGTCGAGGATCGCCCGCAGCACGAGGCCCGACCCGAGGGCGAGTACCCCGCCGATGACGTTACGCGCCGCCCAGAACGTGCCCAGGCGCGAGTGCGGCACCACCTTCGCCGTCACGTCGGCGAACGGGACCCCGCCCACGCCGCCGGCCGTGGCGTTGATCGCCACCATGGCGACCACGACTCCTGCGACCAGCCCGGGCTCCAAGCCGCTGCCGAAGAGGACGACGAGCGACATGGCGAGGAACGCGAGGTTCCTGGTGGTCGACGTGATGCGGTAGTAAGGCAGCTTGTGCGACCTGTGCGACAGGCGGTTGGCTACCAGCAGCTGAGGCAGGAAGTACAGGGCGACACGCATGGCGGGGATCAGGCCGATCACCACCGGGGAGGCGCCCAGCGCGGCCAGGAACGGCGCCAGGACCAGGCTGCTGTTGAAGAACGCGTCTCCACCCGTGACGAAGATGCCGTTCAGCACCCCGAGCAGGAAGTTCCGGTCCCAGCCCTCCCGTCTCACGTGCGGTCAATGCTAACCCCGGCGTCTGCGAGCCCCTCGCCGTGGTCTATCGCGCCGCCAGATCTGGGCGTCGCCCAGGCTCGCTCGTCTCGCGTGCGGCCGCCGACCCCGTGTCTCGACGCTCGAACGAGTGCCCCTACCAGGCGCGCCGCGAGAAGCGCTCAGGGTGCAGGAGATCTAGTTCGAGACCTGGGTCCTCGCCGGACGCGAGCGCCGCGACGACCTTCCCAGTGACGGGCGCCAAGCTCACGCCCAGCATGGCGTGGCCTGTCGCCACGACGAGTCCACGCGGTGACGACACCTCGCCTAGGTACGGCAGACCATCCGGCGTGCAGGGTCGGTGCCCGCGCCAGGGAGCGGCGGCCCTCAACGGCTCCAGATCAAGCCCTGGCAGGTACCGGCCGACGGCCTTGAGGATCCCTGCTACGCGCCGGTGACTGGCCGGCGCGTCCGCCGCCGGGAAGCCGGCCATCTCCATCGTGCCGCCCACGCGGAGCCTGCCCTCGAGCGGCGTCACCGCGACGCGCGCCTCGCTGAGGATCGCGGGCAGACGCGGCCCGGCGTCGGGACTCGTGACCGTGAGGCTGTAGCCGGTACCCGGCTCGAGCGGCAACCTCAAGCCCATCCCGGCGGCCAACCGAGCCGACCAGGAGCCGGCTGCCAGCACCACGCGGTCCGCGAGCTCGCGCAGGCCCGGGCCATCCACCCCGATGACGCGGCCCTGGCGGGTGAGCAGCCTCTCGACGCGGGCGCGATGCCTGACCTCTCCGCCCGCCGACAGCACGGCGGCGCGCAGCCGCTCCAGGAGGCTGCCGGGGTCCAGGTGAGCGTCGCCCAGGTAGTGAACGGCGCCCGCGACCGCGTAGCCGGCCCGCGGCTCCACCGCGGCCACGCCCTGCCGGTCGAGCACCCTGACCTGGAGACCCAGGCTCGCGGCCCTGTGAGCGAGCTCGGCCTCCTCGGCGTGGCCCGTGTCCGTGGCGCTGACCATGAGCAGGCCGGCCGTGGTGAGGCCGAAGGAGCCGATCTCCCGCTCCAGCTCCTCGTAGGCCGCGCGGCTGGCGAGCGACAAGGCGAGCAGGACCGGTGAGGCGCGCTCCGCGCGCTCCTTCGCCGACGCGCGCCAGAACTCGAGCCCCCAGCGCAGCAGGTCGAGCGACGGACGTGGCGCTACGTGGAAGGGGCTCTCCGGATCCGGCATCCACCTCAGCGCCTGCAGCACGGCGCCCGGGGCAGCCAGCGGCACGAAGTGGCTCGGCACCACCATGCCGGCGTTGCCGTACGAGGTGCCGCGCTCGCCCTCGGCCTCCCTGTCGAGCACCACGACCTCGTGCCCCGCCCTGCTCAGGTAGTGGGCGCTGGCCAGGCCGATGACACCGGCCCCGACGACCACTACCCTCACGCGATACCGTGCGCGAACGGGTCGTCTGGCTCGACCAACAGGACCGCCTCTGCGGTGACGTGCGCCCTACCCGTGATCGTGGGGAGTACCCCGCCCTCCGCGGCCGGGACGAACGACGCCTCGAACACGCTGCCGATGACGCTCTCCTGGCGCCACACCTGGCCCTGTGACAGCTTGCCGTCCGCCGCTAGACATGCCAGCTTCGCGCTGGTGCCGGTGCCGCAGGGCGAGCGATCGTACGCCCCGCCGGGGCACAACACGAAGCTGCGCGAGTCGGCCGTCGGGCTCTCGGCGAAGAGCTCGACGTGGTCGATCTCCTGCCCCGCACCCGTGTGACCGTCGCGCGCCAGGGCCTCCTTGATGCGCCTCGCGAACTCGGTGAGCGGCCCGACGTTGCGAGCCTCGACCTCCATGCCGTGGTCATCGCACAGGTAGAACCAGTTCCCGCCGTAGGCGATGTCACCGGTGACCCGCCTGGGTTCACCGTCTGGCCCCGCGAGCTCCACGGCGACACCGGTGGACTGTCGGTACGAGCGCACGTTGTCGACGCTCACGCTGCCGCTCTCGTGCAGCGTGGCGGTGACGGGGCCCACCGGCGTCTCGATGACGTGGTCACCTGGGCCGATGCGGCCCAGGTACGCGAGCGTGGCTACCAGGCCGATGGTCCCGTGGCCGCACATACCCAAGTACCCCACGTTGTTGAAGAAGATGACGCCGGTGAGCGCGCCCGGCTCCTGCGGCGGGCACAGGAGAGCGCCGACGAGGACGTCGGATCCCCGCGGCTCGTTCACGACCGTGCGGCGCAACCAGTCGTGTTGTGAACGCAAGCGCGCGAGCTGCAGAGCCACGCTGCCTCCGCCCAGGTCGGGGCCACCGGCGATGACCACACGGGTGGGTTCCCCGCCCGTGTGAGAGTCGATCACCTGGATGCGTGCGCGCTCTGGCCCCGGCATGCCTTAAGTGTCGGATTGTATGTGTAGACAGGATGCCGGCGCAGAGCGTACCGGCGGAGGGAGCCACACATGAAGGTCAACTGGCGAGGCGTCATCCCGGCCATCACGACACCGTTCCACGAGGACATGACGGTGGACATGGACCTGATGGCCCGGCATGCGCGCTGGCAGGTGGAGGCGGGTTCCGTCGGGATCGTGCCGTTCGGGTCGCTGGGCGAGGGCGCCACGGTCAGCTTCGAGGAGAAGATCGCCGCTCTCGAGAGGCTGGTCGGCGAGCTCGACGGCCTCGCGCCCGTTATCCCTGCGGTGTCGGCTCTGTCCACGGCGGAGGCCGTGAGGTTCACGCGGGCCGCTCAAGACGCCGGCGCCAGCGGTTTCATGGTCCTGCCGCCCTACGTCTACGCGAGCGACTGGCGCGAGATGCGGGCGCACGTCGCCGCGGTGCTCGAAGCCACCGAGCTGCCATGCATGCTCTACAACAACCCGCTGGCCTACGTGACCGACTTCAAACCCGAACAGATCGCCGAGCTGCACGAACGCTACCCGCACATGAACGCGGTGAAGGAGTCCAGCTCCGACGTCAGGCGCATCACGTGGCTGCGCAGCCTGCTCGGAGATGACATGAGCATCCTGGTCGGGGTGGACGACCTGATCGTCGAAGCCGCCGCCGCCGGCGCCCGCGGCTGGATCGCCGGCCTCGTCAACGCGTTCCCCGCCGAGTCGGTGCGGCTTTTCGACCTGGCCGTCTCTGGCCGGTCGGAAGAAGCCTTCGAGCTGTACCGCTGGTTCCTGCCGCTCCTGCGCCTGGACGTCGGCACGAAGTTCGTGCAGAAGATCAAGCTCGCCCAGGAGATGGTGGGCTGGGGCTCCGAGCGTGTGCGCGGCCCCAGGCTAGTGCTGACGGGCGAGGAGCGCGAAGCCACCGTGCGCGTCGTGGAGATAGGCATGGCCGAGAGGCCGCGGTCCGGGGTGCCAGCGTGAGCGCCGCCCTCGAGGTGGCGGGCGAGGGCCGGGCGTTCCGCGCCACCGACCCGCGCACGGGCGCGTTCGTCGGCGAGGAGTTCAGGGTCACCACGCCAGAACAGTTGGACGCCGCCGTGTCGGCCGCCAAGGCCGCCTTCCCGGCCTACACCGCCCTGCCGCCGGCGACGAGAGCGGCCTTCCTCCGACGGATCGGGCAGGAGCTCGAGGCCGCCCGGGAGAAGATCGTCGAGACAGCAACGCTGGAGACGGCTCTACCCGCGGTGCGCGTTGGTTCGGAGCTCACTCGCACCGTCAACCAGCTCGCCATGTTCGCGGAGCTCCTCGAGTCACCCGCCTGGCTGGACGCACGTGTGGACCTGGGCGACGCGAACCGCACGCCCTCCCCCAAGCCGGACGTCCGCTCCATGCGCCGTGGGCTGGGCCCGGTGGCCGTGTTCGGCGCCAGCAACTTCCCGCTCGCCTTCTCGGTGGCCGGAGGCGACACGGCCTCGGCGCTCGCGGCCGGTTGCCCTGTGATCGCCAAGGCGCATCCCTCCCACCCCGGCACGTCGGCCGTGGTGGCGGAAGCCGTGCTTAGGGCCGCCGACGCCGCCGGCCTGCCCGAGGGTGTCTTCGCGATCGTCTTCGACGACGGCATCGAGATGGGCGAGGCGCTCGTTCGTCACCCCGGGATCAAGGCCGTGGGCTTCACCGGTTCACGCGCCGGCGGTGAGGCCCTTACCCGGCTCGCCGCCAGCCGTCCGGAACCGATCCCCGTGTACGCCGAGATGGGGAGCGTGAACCCGGTCTTCGTCATGCCGGGCGCCGCGGCAGCGCGCGCCAAGGACCTGGCCGAGGGCCTGCACGCCTCGTTCACCCTGGGCGTCGGCCAGTTCTGCACCAACCCTGGTGTCGTGTTCGTACCGAACCAAGACACCGCCAGCGAGCTCGTTGACCGGCTGACCAGGCTCACCAGAGGCACCCCGTCTGCCGCGATGCTCAACGCCAAGGTCTGCCAGGGCTACGTGCGTGGCCTCGAGAAGCTGGAGCGGGCGGGCGCCAAGCGGCTAGCCTCCGGGGTCTCGGGCGAGGGTCCGAACGAAGGTACGGCCAGCCTGTGGGAGGTCGCTCTCGCCGACCTCGAGGAGGACCCGGAGCTGCTGGGAGAGGTGTTCGGCCCCTCGACCCTGCTGGTCAGGTACGGGAGCCCCGAGGACCTTCTGGCAGTGGCGGAGCGGCTCGAGGGCCAGCTGACGGCGACCGTCCACGGCGAGCCGTTCGAGCTTGAGGCCGGCACTCCAGCCGACGCGTTGCTTCAGGTGCTGGTCGACAAGGCAGGCAGGCTCATCGTGAACCAGTACCCCACTGGCGTCGAGGTGGGCCCCGCCATGGTCCACGGCGGTCCGTACCCCGCCACTTCGGACGGCCGCTCGACATCGGTGGGCACGCGGGCCATCGAGCGCTTCACCCGTTACGTGGCCTACCAGAACTTCCCCGAGCACCTGTTGCCTGCCCCGCTCAAGCGAGGCTGAGCACGGCGTTCGTGTATGTCGTATAAGTGCCGTCTCACACGGGGGTTACCGGGCCGCTCGGGGCGGGCGGCTAGCCTTCCTCCATGGCGCTCGCCTTCCCCATCGTGCTGGCACTCGTCGCGGTGGCCACACTGCTGATCCCGTCGCCCGCCGTCCCAGCGGGGCAAGAGGTCAGGGCCGCGACCTCCCTGGAAGCGGTTACCCAGCGCGACCCAACGCCGATGGCCAGGCAGGCGTCTTCGCTGGAGGAGCCGCGGACGCCGGCTGACGATGCACCGACGGATCCGCTGAACTCGGACGAGACAGGGTCGCCACGAGAGACGCCACCCTCCGACGAGTCGCAGGCTCCAAGCCCGGACGAGGGTACGGCACCGGGACCTGCGCTCACGCCCGAGGTCGACGCGAACGCTCCCCATGCAGCGGCCTCTCCGCCTCTCTACTTCATGCCGGTCGAGGGCGTGAGGGTCGCGGACGTTCCCGATACCTTCGGAGACCCGCGTGGGACCGACAGGTCCCACTTGGGCGTCGACATCCTCGCGGACCGTGGCACGCCCATCCGAGCGGCCGCCCCGGGAGAAGTGTGGCGAGCCAACGAGTCTGCCATCTCGGTCACGGTGATCGGGGACGACGGCGTGCGCTACTTCTACACGCACCTGGACTCCATCGCCCCCGGCATCGAACGCGGTTCCCGCGTGGGCACCGATACCGTCATCGGCTTCGTCGGCAACACGGGCAACGCGGCCGCCACCGCACCGCACCTGCACTTCGAGGTCGCCCTGCCGGTCCCGGGTCAGCGCTACTCCTGGGAGCCGATCGACCCGCTGAAGTACATGCTCGACAGGTAGCACATGGCCATGCCCGGGCGCCTGACGGAGCCGCCGCGGCCACCGCCCGACGCACACGCTGTCCGGCCCGCCGTTGTACACTGATGAGCGCTTGGGGCTGTGGCGCAGTTGGGAGCGCGCGTGAATCGCACTCACGAGGTCAGGGGTT
>JBDZWC010000227.1:0-2179 GCA_040256005.1 Deinococcaceae bacterium
CGCTTCTCGTTGCGCACGATCATCTCGGGCGCGCCCTGCTGCATGAGCTTCTTCAGGCGGTTGTTACGGTTGATGAGGCGCCGGTAGAGGTCGTTGAGGTCAGACGTCGCGAACCTGCCGCCCTCGACCTGCACCATGGGGCGCAGGCTGGGGGGCATGACGGGAACGGCCTCGAGGACCATCCAGGCCGGGTCGTTGTCCGAGTTCTTGAACGCCTTGACGATCTCGAGGCGCTTGCGGGCCTTGGCGCGCTTGTGCCGGCTCGGGGACTTCATCTCCTCCTCGAGCTCGGCCTCGAGCACCTCGAGGTCGAGGGTGTCGAGCAGCTCCCTTATGGCCTCGGCGCCCATCTTGGCCTCGAAGTCGTAGCTCTCGATCACGCGCACCTGACGCCTGACGAGGTCGATCTCCACGCGGCCCTCGATCTCGCTGCGGACGTTGCCGTCGTCGGCCAGCTCGTCGCCGACCTTGACGCGGTCGCCGTTCACGACGATGGGCTCGTCCTGGTACGGGTAGACCCGCGCCCGCGAGACGATGATGCTGGCGGGGTGCGAGAGCCTGACCGTGCCGGCAGCGGCCGCCACGATCTCCTGGGCGGCGTCGATCGCGCCCACGACCTTCTCGCCGGCCTCCACCTGAGCGCCGTCGCCCACCAGCACGTGCATGGTGGGGTTCATCTCGTGGCTCTCGCTGCGCTCCCACTCGACCTTGAACGTGGCCGTGGTGACCGTGCCCTTGGCCTTGGAGGCGCGGAGCGTCGCGGTGGCGGAGGTGGGCAGGCTGAGCGTGGCGCCCTTCTTGGCCTTCGCCAGCTCGTCACCCTCCTCGACGAACTCGCCGCCGGTGACGCTGGGCTCCATGCCGGAGGGGACGAGGTACGTCACGAGGAGCTCTTCTGTGTCGACGTCGCGGACGTTGAGCACCCCGCCGTCGTCACCGATCGGGATCAGCTCCACGACACCCTCGAACTCCGAGGTGAGGACGACGTCTTCGGAGAGCTCGGCGATGGGCTGGCCGCCCTTGTAAGCGCCTCCTTCTTCCTCGATGAAGTCCTTCTTGGGCACCTGGATGCGGGCGTCGCGCGACTCGCTGTAGTCGAGCTGGATGCGGCGCGGGAAGCGGTACTGGGCGATGCCGGCGATCTTCGCCTTGACGCCCTTGGCGAGCTGCTGGCCCACCTCGACCGACTCGCCGTCGGCCACGACGGCGTCCTCGCCGCTGGCGATGGTGTAGGTCTCCTGCTGGCCGTAACGCAGGCGGCGGTGCTCCTCGTCGGAGAGGAGGTCGCCGCGCTTCAGCGGCCTGTCGTCGAGCCGGGCGTCCTGCGGGTCGGTGACGATGTACTTGGCGAAGTACAGGACGTGCTCGAGCTGCGAGGTTGACAGGTTGAGGAGCGCCCCCACCTTGTTGGGGATGTCCTTGACGTACCAGATGTGAGCGCAGGGCGTGGCCAGCTCGATGTGGCCCATGCGGTAGCGCCGCACCGTGGAGCGCGTGACCTCGACACCGCAGCGCTCGCACGTCTTGCCGGCGAAGCGCTGTCCGCGGTACTTGCCGCAGGCGCACTCCCAGTCCTTCTCAGGACCGAAGATCTTCTCGTCGAACAGGCCGTCGCGCTCGGGCTTGAGCGTGCGGTAGTTGATGGTCTCGGGCTTCGTGATCTCGCCGTAGCTCCACTTGCGGATCGTGTCTGGCGACGCGATGCCGATCTGGACCTGCGTGAACTCACGCTGCGGCTCCCTCGGGGTGCGGTTGCCTTCCCGGAAAGCGTTGTTGAAGCGAGCGTCGCTCACCAGTGCCTCCCACTCTCATCGAAGATGTTCACGGGCTTGTCCTCGGCGTCGAGCACCTTGACGTCAAGCGCCAGCGAGTGCAGCTCCTTGACGAGGACCTTGAAGGACTCCGGGATCGTTGGCTCCAGGACGTCGTTGCCCTTGACGATGGCCTCGTAGGCCGCGTTCCTACCGTCGATGTCGTCAGACTTGATCGTGAGCATCTCCTGGAGCGTGTGCGCGGCGCCGTGCGCCTTGAGCGCCCACACCTCCATCTCGCCCAGCCGCTGCCCGCCGAACTGCGCCTTGCCGCCCAGCGGCTGCTGGGTGATGAGGCTGTACGGCCCGGTGGAGCGGGCGTGCATCTTGTCCTCGACCATGTGGTAGAGCTTCATGATGTACATGAT
>JBDZWC010000124.1:0-8074 GCA_040256005.1 Deinococcaceae bacterium
CTCGAGGTCGAGCTGGTGTGGATGAGCGTCGAAGCCACTTGGGACGTGAGCGCGGAAACGTTCCGCGGCATCACCGCCACCGACACGCGGTCGGTACTGGGCACCGCCACCGTCGGCGACGACGGTCAGGCCACCTTCGAGTTCACGGTGCCTGAAGACTACGGCTACGTCCACAACGTGTTCGTCGAGGCGGGTGGCGAGCAGGTCGCCCGTCAGGGCTTCACGATCGCGCCGTCAATTAGCATCTCGCCGACCTCGGGCCCGGTGGGCACACCCATCACGGTGACGGTGACCGGCGTCGGTTTCCGGTTCTGGCAGCTGGCCTGGCACCTGTTGTACGACGGCGCCCACACGGGGTGGCTGTCGGCGATCACCACGAACGGCACGGCCACCGCCGTGATCCCCGCGACCGGCGCGGAAGGGTTCCATACACTGCAGATCCTCTCGGGCACTCACCCCGTGCCATACCTCAACCAGCAGCAGGCGCCCACGTACATCCCGCAGGTGCCTACGGTCCTGGGCGCTCTGTTCGAGATCACCGCTGGTGCCGCGGTGATGCCGGCCGACCCCGACGAGCAGTCGCTACCGCGCGCGCCGTTCGGAGCCGAGACTGCGACCGCGGGCCCGACGCTGGAGCTCGACTACGCCTCCGGCACTGTCGGCAGCGACATCGCGGTGCGGGGCACTGGCTTCCCCGCGAGTTCGACGGTGGCGCTCACTTGGACCACGACGAGAGGCAACGACATCATCTCAGGGCTGGTGCCATTCAACATCGACCTCGGCTCCGTGGACGCAGGCGCTGACGGCAGCTTCCAGACCGTGATCGCGACCCCTGACGACCTGGGTGGCGACCACACCCTCGAGGCAACCGTGGGTGACGTCAAGGCAGTGGCAACCTACACCATCACCCCGAGCGTGATGGCGGTGGGTCCGGCCGTCGTGGCTCCGGGCGAGGACATCACCATCACGGTGAAGGGGGTCGGCTGGAGCGACACCGCCAACATCTACACGTTCGTCCTGGACAACGGCTACATCGGCTACGGCTGCGGGGTGAACAGCCAGGGCGACGTGACAGTGAACCTGAAGGCTCCCGGCCAGGTCGGCACTCACTACATCCAGATCTACCCGTCCATCTACCGCGGCGTCATCATCGCTCCCGGCGCGCCGCCTCCCCCACGGCCCGAACCAGGTCAGGACGCTTCGCTACTGCCGGGCGCCAACGCGACGTTCCTGCAGCTGCCCATGCTCAACCACATCGACCACCCCGGCGAGGAGCTGCCGGCGTTCACCCTGTCGTTCGAGGTGCGCACGGACTAGACCCTATAGTGGCCCGGTGACGGGGGCCGGTACGCTTGACGGCCCCCGTTCTCATGCCGACAGGAAGCCGCCGTCGACGGCCAGCACGGCGCCGTGGACGTACGCTGCCAGGTCGGAGCACAGGAACAGGACCACTCTGGCGACCTCATCCGGTGTGCCCATCCGCCGCGCCGGGACGCGCTGCATGAAGTCGTAGCCGGTCTTGATGAGACCGACGTGTCCTTTGAGGACATCTCGGGCGACATCGCGCGTGCCTGGCGTGAGGATGCCGCCAGGTAGGACTACGTTGGCCCGGAACCCCTGGCGGGCGTACTCGCGGGAGAGGGCGCGCGTGAGCGCGATGACCCCGGCCTTGCTCATGCTGTAGGTCGCGAGGTCTTCCTTGAACGGGAGCACCGCTTCGATGGACCCGATGTTGACTATCGTGCCGCCGCGCTTGCCCGAGGACCGCACGAAGCGCTGACACATCCTGAACACCGCATCGAGGTTGACCCCGACGGTGGCGCGGTACAGGTCCTCGTCGACCTCGTGGAACGGCTTGCTCGGATAGAGCCCAGCGTTGTTGACGAGGATGGTGGGAGGTACCGACCGGAGAGACTCCCACAAGCGGTCTATGGCGTCTGCATCAGCCAAGTCGACCTGGTGGATCGACACGTCCCGGCCGAAAGCGGCGAGCTCTCCCGCCAGCACCTCGAGGCCAGTGCGGTCGCGGTCCACGGCCTCGATGTTCGCGCCGGCCTCGGCGAGCCGCAGGCAGATCGCCTTGCCTATCCCCGCCGCGGCACCTGTCACGACGGCCGTCTGTCCGCTCAGGTCGACGAGGTCATGGAGAGTGCGGGTGCGACCGGCCACACGGTCGGAGGCCCTCAACTTGGTCGGTACTGCGGCACCCATCAGTCAGCCTCCGTGGCCGTGCCGTGCGTGGCAGGTCAGATGACCGACGCACGTTCTGATACACAGTGTATCAGAACGGTGGCTCGAAACCGCTCGGCCGAAGACCTCTGTCTCGCCGGGCCTCCTCCTACCCGGTCATCTGCAGCCGGCTGCCGAACGGGTCGTAGAAGCTGCAGTAGGTGACCACGCCGGGGATGGTGATGACCTCGTCGCAGCGGACGCCCTTGGCTAGGAGCCGTTCACGCATGACGTGACAGTCCTCCACGTCGAAGACGACGGTGACGTTGTGATGTGGCTGCCAGCCCGGTGCCGCCGTCGTGACGGAGAGGTTCGCGGCCTTACCCCTCAGCGGCCACTCGATCCAGCCGGCATCGGGCAGGTCGTAAGACGGCTCCCCGAACTCGAGGACCTCACCGTAGAACCGGCGTGCCTCCGCCAGGTCCGGCACCTCGACGGACACGACGTTGATGCTCTCGAACAGCGGCATTCCTACTCCTCTCGTGCAGCGCGCCTGCGGTAGGCTCGCGAGGACCGCTCATGGATGGCCGCCTCGGCGGCTCAAAGGAGGCTGGGTCTCGCGTGCGTGCATACATCATGGAGTTCATCGGCACCTTCTTCCTCGTGCTCACGATCGGGCTCGTCGTGATCCAAGGCATCGCCGTGGCACCGCTGGCCATCGGTTTCGCGTTGATGGTCATGGTCTACGCCGGTGGCCACGTCTCGGGCGGCCACTACAACCCCGCCGTGAGCCTAGGAGCCGTCCTGCGGGGCGCATTGCCGATGAGAGAACTCATCCCCTACTGGATCTCGCAGGTCCTCGGCGCGCTCGTCGCGGCCTGGGTCGCTCGCCTCGTCGCCGGCGGCTCGTTCACCGTGGCGCCCGGGCCCGACGTGGGTTGGCTGGCGGCACTCGTGGCGGAGATCCTGTTCACCTTCGCCCTGGTGATGGTCGTGCTGGCATCCGCTACCGCGAAGGACACGAAGGGCAACTCGTTCTACGGCCTGGCGATAGGCGGGACAGTGGCCGTGGGCGCCTTCGCCGCGGAGGCCATCTCGGGGGCCGCCTTCAACCCAGCCGTAGGCATCGGCCCCATCGTCGTGGACGCGCTGGCGGGCGGGTCCGTTAGCCAGCTGTGGCTCTACATCGTGGGGCCGTTGGCGGGCGCGGTGCTGGCCGGGCTGGCGTTCCCGGTCCTGCATCCGGAGGGGTGAACACGGGCACCCAGCGCCCGGTCTAGCTCGGCAAGGCGATCTCCACCAGGGCTCCGCCTTCCGGGTGGTTGGCAGCCGAGATCGTGCCGCCGTGCGCCTCTACCAGCGCCTTGGCGATGGGCAGGCCGAGACCCGAGCCGCCCGAATCGGCGTCGCGCCGCGTGCGTGCCTCCTCCGCCCGGTAGAACCGCTCGAAGACTCGTTCCAGAGCGGCCTCGGGGAGCCCCGGACCGTGGTCCCTCACGCGGATCAGCGCGCTCGAGGGGCGGGCCTCTGCCGATAGCTCCACGCCGCCCCCAGCCCCGTGCGTGAGGCTGTTCTCCACGATGTTCACCAGCACGCGCTGCATGCGCTGCCTGTCGAAACTGGCCGTGGCGTCCTCGGGGCTCACGTGGGCGACCTGCACGGTCGTGACGGCGGCGCTGGCGCGAGCGGCGAAGAACTCCGCGATGCCGTCGAGGAAGTCACGCAGAGGCACCTCGACCTTGTCGAGCTCGATGGCCGCGCTCTCGGTCAGCGATAGCGTCCTCAGGTCCGATACCAGCCGCGCCAGGTGCATGACCTCGGCGTGAAGCATCTGCAGGCTCTCGCCCGAGACGGGCCGTACACCGTCCTGCAACGCCTCGATCTCGCTGCGCATCACGGCGAGTGGCGTCCGCAGGTCGTGGGCCACATCGGCCACCATGTCGCGGCGCCAGGTCTCCTGGCGTTCCAGGCGAGCCACGAGCTCGTTGAACGCCTCGGCCAAGCGAGCGAGTTCGTCGTCGCCTCCGGGTACCGGCACGCGGATGCCGCGCTCGCCTTCACCCAACCGCTCCGCCGCTGACGTGAGGGCGACGAGAGGCCTGGTGAACAACCGCGTGACGAACCCGGCCGCCATGCCGGCGAGCAGGAACGCCAGCAGCGCCGCGAGGAACGCCGTGCGGCTCACGCTGGCCAACGCTCTCCCCGCAGCGGTGGCCTCGGGTGAGCCTCGCCAGAAGGCGCCATCGCGACCGAACGGGCCCCACCAGGGCGGCCCGTGCTCCTCTTCTAGCGCGGGCGGGCCAGCACCGGGGTCCTGTGCTCCTAGCTCGAACAGCTCGGACTGGGCGCTGAACACGGCACCGAGCGTGAGCCAGACCGTGAGCGCGACGGCTGCCAGCGCCACCGCGGCGAAGGCCACGGTCAGCTTGCGCCGGAGCCCCCTGCGGCGCCAGTGTGAGCGCCGGCGCCAGGGCGGTCCGCCACCACGGCCGAACGGCGCGCCGTTATGACCGCGAAAGTCGCTCTTGTACCGGTAAGCCCTGTGGCGGTAGCGGGGCATCAGCCCTCCCGCAAGCGGTAGCCAACGCCGCGGACCGTTTCGATCAGCTCAGCGCAAGGACCTAGCTTGCGACGCAGGTTCTTGACGTGCGCGTCGATGGTTCGCTCATCGGCCCACCGGCCTTCGTCGCCGGCGACGTCCTCGAGCAGCTGCGCGCGGCTGCGCACGTAACCAGGCGCCCGCGCGAGCGCCGCCAACAGCCGCAGCTCGCTGGTGGTGAGGTCCAATACAGCGCCTTCGCACGTGGCCCTGAAGCGGGCCTCGTCTACTTCGAGGGAGCCCGTGCGCAGCACGCGCCGAGGCTCGAACGCACCCGTCGAGCGCCGCAGGACCGCCTTCACCCTGGCCACGACCTCCCGCGGGCTGTACGGCTTGACGACATAGTCGTCCGCACCGAGCCCCAGGCCCACGAGCTTGTCCACCTCTTCGTCGCGAGCGGTCAGCATGATGATGGGCACCGAGGAGCTCGCGCGCACGGTCCTGGCGACCTCGAGCCCGTCGACCAGCGGCAGCATGATGTCCAACAAGATGAGGTCCGGGGCGGCGCTGCGCCACGCCTGCAGAGCGCCCGCCCCGTCCTTGGCTACCTCGGTCCTGAACCCCTCCCGCCTCAGGTACTCCCCGAGTACCGAAGCCAGCTTCGGCTCGTCCTCGACGATGAGGATCGTTCCCGACACAGGGGCCACGGTAGACCGTCCTTGCTCAGGCCGTGAGGCCCTTCCTTATCGTCTCGAACTCCTCGCGCGTCAACTCGCCCCGGGCGAAGCGCATCCTGGCCAGCTCCATGGCGCTGTCACCGCCGTTGAACCAGTGCGGGGGGCCGCCATAGCCGTTCTCGGTCTCGCGCTCCAGGCCGCCGCGCAGTGCGTCGTACTGCTCGCGCGTGATCTCGCCGGCGGCGAAACGCTCGCGGGCGGTGCGTAGGGCGTCATCTCTGTGTCCACCGCGCCAACGGTTGGACCTGCCCCACGGGCCTCCCCACGGTCCGCGCCCGCCCCTCACGAAGAACTTGATGAACCAGACGATCGCGATGATGAAAAGGATCGTGCCTAGGAAGTTGAGGAACCCCAAGCCGAACCCCATGTGTGCGCCGTATCCGAACGCGTATGCCATCCCTTGCTCCTTCCTGCCGGTGTATCGCCCGCTTGGCGCTCATGGCGCCGAGGGGTCTTCCCGGCTTGGTCGGAGCGTAGGAGGGTGGCGTGGAGGCGAAAGGAACGCGTTGTGAACGCGGTGTGAACGCGAATCCGCCCTAGTTGGTCGCGATGCATCTTGACATCAGCAAGCACTGACAACAGTATGCAAGCGATGCGCACCACCCTCACTCTGGACCGCGACGTGGCCGATGCGATCGAGCGCGAGATGAAGCGGCGGGGCGACAGCTCAAAGACGGTCGTCAACGAGGGGCTGCGGCGTGGCCTCGGGCTATCGAGTAAGCCTCCGGAACCAGCCCGGTTCGAAGTTGTGCCCCGATCGCTCGGGATCTTGCCCGGAATCGATCACGACAAGCTCCAGACTTCGCTAGATTCCACGGCCTCAGGTGGCGTGATCCTTTGAAGTAAGGCGGGCGCCGCCTATCGCGACGCCCGCACTGAGTCGAGTGGTAGCACCGGGAACCACGGCCCGGCGAATTGGCGAGACGATTACCTATCCAACCAGGTGGTCCTCAGGCCGAGGTAGCTGGTGTTCGGGAAGTGCTCGAAGCCCATGACGTCGCTTCTAAGGGCCTCGAACTGCGACGAGTGGAACAGGAAGACGTGCGGCGCGAGGTCCAGGATCAGCTCCTGGGCCTGCTCGTAGATCGCGCGGCGCTCCTCCTGGTCGGCCACCTGACGGCCCTGCTCCAGCAGCGCGTCGAGCTCCGGGCTGCTGAAGTTGCCCAGGTTGCCGCCGTTGTCCGTGTAGAAGACGTTGAACAGGAAGTCGTCCGGGTCGCTCTGGCCGGACTCGCCGAGGATCGTGGCGGCGAAGTCGCCCTCCAGTGCCTTGGGCAGGTAGATGGTCCAGTCCTCGGCGACGATGTTCGCGGTGATGCCGATGTCCGCGAGGTTCGCCTGGATGACCTCCGCCGGCGTGCGCAGGAAGTCGTAGGTGCTGGTCACGTAGAGGTCGAACTCGAAGCCGTCCGGGTAGGCCGACTGCGCCAACGCCTCGCGGGCCGCCTCCAGGTCGCGCCCCACGTAAGGGTTGTCCTGGATGCCGTAGAAGTTCGAGGCCGGGATCGTCGTGCCAGTGGCAGCCACACCACCCGTGCCGAACAGCGCCAGGTCGACGATCGCCTGCTCGTCGATGGCGTACGACATCGCGCGGCGCACGTTCACGTCGTCGAACGGTGGCACCTCGACGTTGAAGTAGATGCTGCGGAAGTTCGCAGACAGGCCGCCCACGACCTCGACGTTGGGGTCGGCCCTCAGCAGCTCGACGTCGGCCGAGGGGACGTACTCGATGAAGTCGGCGTTGCCCGTCTGGATCGCGGTCGTGCGCGCGGTGGGGTCCGGGTAGAACTGGAACGTGATGCCGTCGAGGTACGGCAGCTGGTTGCCGTCCGCGTCGGTGCCCCAGTAGTCGGGGTTGCGCTCGAGGACCATGCGGGTCTGCGGCACGTACTCGACGAACCTGAAGGGCCCTGTCCCGACGACCACGTTCTGCAGGTCGCCGTTGGCGGCCACGACGTCCTCCGACACGATGACGTTGAGGCTGGCCGCCAGCTTCGAGAGCAGCGGGCTGAACGGCTCGGACAGGGTCATGACCACGGTGGCGGGATCCGGGGCCTCGATGTTCGAGACCACGGCGAAGTCATCGGCCCGCGGCGAGGCGATGGCCGGGTCCTTGATCCTGTTGATCGAGAACGCGACGTCAGACGCCTGCAGCGGGTCGCCGTCGTGGAACGTCACACCTTCCCGCAGGTGGAAGGTCCAGGTGAGGCCGTCGTCGGACACGTCCCACGACTCGGCCAAGCCGGGCACGATCTGCAGGCTCGAGTCGAACATCACGAGCGTGTCGTAGACGTTCTCGAGCATGTTGCGGGTAGAGGTGGCGTTCGTGATGTGCGGGTCCAGGCCCACGGGGTCCGTCTGCATGCCTGCGATGAGCGTGCCGCCGTACTTGGGCTGGGCGAGGGCGACTCCGAGGAGCGCCACAAGAGCCAGTGCTATCAACCGACGGGCCATACACAACCTCCCATGCGAGCGAGCGTGCCGATGAGGATATACCCTTGCCGTCACCACCGCACTAGCGTCCCCGCGTGCGCGGGTCGAGCGCGTCCCTGAGCGAGTCGCCGAAGAGGTTGAAGCCGAGCACAGCGAGCATGATCGCGAGGCCGGGCGCCACCGTCGCCCAGGGGCT